>PDSQ01000075.1 GCA_002747055.1 Gammaproteobacteria bacterium | reverse complement strand
CATATCATCACCGGCACCGCCGCCAATAATATCGTCTCCTTCACCTCCCTTGATGGTATTTGCAACCTCATTACCATAAAGGGTATCGTTATACTGAGATCCGATACTGTTTTCAATCACCGTCCAATAACCGAGGAATGACTGACCTTCGGCGGTGATATTATCATTCTTTTCTCCTATATAGTTCCAGGAACCGCCTTCCAGACTGACATAAACGCCCGCACTTGCTTCCAGAGCCGAAATGGTATCCACCCCGGCACCGTCGGAGATATACTTTTCGCCAATTTTATAGGTATTGTCCCCCTTGTTATATTCAGGGTTTACACCATAGAGATACTGAACAGCGGCAATATCAATAAATCCCAGCTGCTGCGGTTCATTCAGATCTTTCACCCGATTATAGGACATTACCGTATACTTCTCATTATCCTCATGGGGACGTCCCATCTCATCAAAGAACGGCGTCTCATCATAACCAGAATTCTGATGACAATGTTTCAGGCTAAGACTATGACCTATTTCATGCAGGGCAGTGGAAAACCCCCGGCCCTCCACTCCGGTTACACTCGGATCAAAATAGTCCGCACCCTGCTGACCCATCATCTTAAAGACAGTATCGGTGTTAAAATAGACACTGCCGCCATAGTAGGCATAGGCGATAAGACCGGCGCCACCCATCGCTTCCATATTATAGTAGCGGAAGGAAATATCGACCTCACTCTGATCCTCATCCCCGGCACTGCCATTAAAGATGGTATCATCGACATGCGTAAAGGTAAGGTTGGTATATTTACCATATTCATTAAGCGCCGCCGTAATCCCTTCTTTCTCCTTATCGGTGAAAAGAATAAAGCCATTGCGGCTCTGATCGTTATACTGCGTTGCAAAATTATATCTGATATTTATGCCTTTCCCTATCTCTCTATGCCGTTTCAGATGTCCATCCCTGCTGCCGGAGGTGATCGCTTCTATAAAATAGGGCAGTCTCTTTGCCGCACCTTCCCCTTCATAGATAACATGCTCTATATGCGGTGAAGGTCTGTAGTTACCAACGGTGACATGAACAGTATCATCGCCGCCATCATCGATAATGGTATCGTTGATATTATCGACATGATAGGTATCATTGCCCTTGCCGCCGCTCATAAGGTCTGCACCTTTTCCGCCATTAAGGATATTATCCCGGCCATCGCCATAGAGGCTGTCCTTGCCATCAGTTCCGATAAGGGGGTCATTATCGGCGTTGACGTTAAAGATATGTTCACCACTGGGGGGAGGAGTTCCGCCGCCGCCTTCGGGGGGAAGCTCCTGGCCAACCAGAAGAATATCTTCTGCGCCAAGGGCAGGTTTATT
>PDSQ01000074.1 GCA_002747055.1 Gammaproteobacteria bacterium | reverse complement strand
GACAAATACCGGCTTGGCTCCCAACAATGCGATGACCTCGGCGGTGGCAAAAAAACTGAAAGCGGTTGTGATCACTTCATCCCCGGCACCTATACCAAGAGACATCAGTGCCATTTGCAAGGCATCGGTACCATTGCCGCAGGTAATGCAATGTTTTGCGCCGGTGAAGTCAGCCAGTTTTTGTTCAAGCTCAAAAACTTCAGGCCCCATAATGTAATGGCCTTCCTCAAGCACCTTGTTGATTCTCTTGTTAATGCGATCTTCAAGATGCCGATACTGTGTTTTCAGGTCGATAAATTCCACTATTTCAGGCCCTATGTGTTGAGTGCTACGGCGTTTTTCAAGACAGAAGTCATGCCTAGTTCGGGTAAAACGATTTAAGATTGCCGGTTTGCGGGTCAACCTCTAAAAAACCTGAACTGAACTTCCCCTCTATTCTGAGGAAAACCGGTTGATTACCCTGTATACCAGACAGGCTGTGCCTGGTGCCCGCCTTTGCATCCGCAATCGAGGCGTAGCCAAATTCCATCAGGTGCTGTTTCGCTTTCTCAATTGGCTGGTAAAGTTTGTGGCGGGCATAAAGCGGGCCCAGTGTGAATATGTTTTTTAACTTTTGTTTGGAAGACGCTTCTTCCGAAGAAGGAGGTACAAATACAATTTTGGGGTGGTCGCCTGGGAAGGATGCCAGCTCATCGGGCGATATTTGATGAAAAGCCAGGGCGCTGGCGTTCATTGTTCTGAATGTGTCGCCTGTCAGTACGGCAACTAACGGGCGCTCTTTCCACGTTTGCAGAACTCCCCATCCCATACAGAGAACCTGAGCGATGACGATGAGTGTCAAATCCATTTTGAGGCCTTTTTTGCCTTTCTTATAAACGGTAAAGGTTAAAAGCGGGCCGATAACTACATCAACAAAAAAAACGATTTCCAGGCCTTCAATTCCGCCGTCAATATCAAAGAAAAAACCCGGATACCACAATTGTTTTAAAATCAGAAAAAGGCAGGCCAAAGTGGTAATGCTTAGAGCAAGGTGACAAATAAAAGCGGTCGCTTTTTCTCTCAATACATGTTTCGTCTGGTTCATCATCTTATAGTGTCACCGGTTTTGTTCCCGTGGCAGTTTCAGTTTCCCTGCCGTTTTATCAAGCTTCCACCCGATAACTCATACACCACCCCGGTGGTCGGGCACCGCTCTTCCCCATTGCCTGCCACGGGAAGGGTCAGCCGCTCCCCGTATTCACTCATCCAGCCAACCTGCCGGGCGGGAACTCCGGTCATCAGTGCATAAGGTTTCACATCCCTTGTGATAACGGCTCCCGCGCCAATAAAGGCGAATTGTCCGATGGTCACGCCGCAGAC
>PDSQ01000076.1 GCA_002747055.1 Gammaproteobacteria bacterium | reverse complement strand
TTAGGGGTGCCGACCTTCTATCAATTGATCATCAAAGGTCTCATTATCATCCTGGCCGTCTGGTTTGATGTCCTGAGTAAGAGGAAAAAAGCGTAATCGGGTGTATCTAAAGTGCCTGAAGTGAAACGTGCCTGGAGTTGGAAGTGGCCTGAAGTTCAAACGATTTCTTCACTTCAGGTCACTTTACACCTTGGCGATCGTAAACGTTAGCTCACTTTAAACTTTAGGAGGATAAGGTATGAGACGAAGAACATTTTCTTTGATGGTTCACGTGACTGTTTTCCTGATGCTTACTCTCGCGTTACTTCCCTATAGCGGACCCAAGGACGCTGAGGCGCAGAATATGAAAATTGGGTTTATTTTAAAAACCATGCAGGAAGAACGCTATCAAATAGACAAAACAGCGTTTATTGTCAAAGCGAAAGAGTTGGGAGCGGAGGTGCTCTTTAATTCCAGCCGCAACGATGAACTCGTGCAATTGCAGCAAGTTGAAAAGATGCTGGACGAAGGGATCCAGGTGCTTGTGCTTCAACCGGTCAATACCGGGACAGCGGGAAATCTGGTGCGACTGGCTCACGAAAAAGGCATCAAAGTGATTGGCTATGATTCGATGCTCCAGAATGGCCCCCTGGATATGATGGTGATGCAGGATAGCTGGGCTGTCGGAAAATTGCAGGGCGAAGCCATGGTCAAATGGTTCCAGGAGAAGAAAGGCAGCGTCGAAGGCAAAGTCGCTTTAATCATGGGACAACCAGAAGATGCCAATGCGGCCGCCATGAGCGAAGGCGTATTAAAAACTCTTGAAGAATATCCTGATTTGGAGCTGATCGCCCAACGTTCACATGAGGGCTGGTCTCCTGATCTGGCAAGGGAGACGACAGAAACTCTTCTGGTCAAATATGACAATAAGATCGATGCCTTTGTCTGCAACAATAGTGGATTGGCAAGCGGGGTCATTGCCGCGCTGGATTTAGAGGGACTCGCTGATGCAGAGAACGTCTTCGTTGCCGGGTCTGATGCCGACCTGCGGAATATCCAATATATTGTGCAGGGCAAGCAAGTGGTTGAGATCTTGAAAAAAATTCAACCCTTGGCCTTCAAGGCAGTAGAGATCGCCGTCGCGATGATCGAGAATCCGTATACAGCCGTTGCAGAGCTCCCTGAAGCTAAAGGCTGCGTCATGATCAATAATGGCTTCATGGATGTCCCGACAATTATCACGCCAGTCGTCCTTGTCACAGAGGAGAATCTTGATAGTACTGTTATCCGGGATGTGATCATAGAAAAATTTTATACGAAAGAACAGGTCTACGGCAGCGAAGAATAAAAGGGATTCGCTTTCATCTGTGTGTCATGTATGACTGTTT
>PDSQ01000028.1 GCA_002747055.1 Gammaproteobacteria bacterium | reverse complement strand
AGGGTTACAGCGCTTCTAACTTAGCTGTCATTAGGCATATGGCCTTGAACTTGATAAAGAAAGAAACAACAGCCAAGGTTGGTGTAAAAACGAAACGAAACGAAACGAAACGAAACGAAACGAAACGAAACGAATGAAGGCAGGCTGGGATAATAAATACCTGCTTAAAATTATTGGGATGATTTAAGCCCGATTGCCCTGCACTCCAGTTTTGAGAACAAGAGCAGAGGCATCAGATCAAGTGCGATAAAGTCGGCATAGATTCGACTATTTCAAGCCAATGCACACTGTTATAAACCCGCAGATTCAGATGACTAGCCGTGGCCAGCCGGTTGGGTCTGTGTTTTCGGAGAAGTAATAGAAGCCGGAAAGACTGATTCCCGCTGTGGACGGGCGATGGCGTTTTCGATAAACAGCTGGGATACACGTTTTACGATATCGCTCTGAAAGGCTTTTTCGTAGCAAACATCTATGACATAGGCTTTCACTTTAACCTGAAGGGCTAAACGCTCTGCAATAATGACTTCATTCAAGACAAAACTGACCGGCTTTTTCAAGTAGGCAAAACGGCTGGTTACAACGACTTCATGAATCAGGTTTTGGGCAAGCTCGATGTTTGCGTCCAGAGCGATATGAAAATCACACACAACCATCATATCCAGTGCGCCGGCATTGCCGGTCGAAACCATTTCGGTGATGAAGCGAGAGTTGGGAATGGTTACGATATTGTCGTCTAACGTGTTAAGCCGAACCGATCTCAAACCGATACTGATAATTTCTCCATAGGTATCATTAAAGCTGACCCGATCACCTACTTGAAAAGGGCGGTCGAAGAGTAGAATAATTCCGGCGATAATGGAGGCCGCGACATCTTTGAGTGCGATACCAATGGCGACGGCAGCGGAACCGCCAAGTGCCAGAATCATTTCGCGGGGAGGTTGGATAATGCCGGTGATCAGCCAATAAGTACCGATGAAATACCAGACAAAGGTAAACAGGGTGGCCAACTGCAGAATCATAAAACGTCTGGCCGGAATCGATGTCATCAAGGCTTCACAAAAGTGTCTGACCACTTTGTTAATCAGCCAGAGAACAAAAATTGCAGATAACAGCATGATGGTTTTGCCGAGATCCAACAAATCGCTTACAGCGGAAATTTCCTGTAGTGACTGGTGATCCATTTTTTAGCCTAATTCCACAACATGTTCTTACGGTGTAAAAAGCCGGATAAGGAGCCATACCAATAAGGATCTATCCTGTAGCGTTTGGATTTATCCCGAATAATCATTCCCATATTGATGCCCTGTTTTACCGCGTGTCTGACAATCGATTCCGAAAAATGGGTTACCAGCATAATTTCCCTGGTCGACAAAGAGGCATGCAGAACAATCGCGGTATAAATGAAGTATAAATCATCTTTCATGCCAGTTAACAAATTCGCTGATGGTCTTTCCGGTACGCCCACTTCTGCTGTTCGGCCTTTGACTTTGACTGCGTTTAACCATAGTTCAATCGCAGCCAGCGGATTGCCTCCCGATTGCTCCCATAGGATATTGAACACTCTGGAGTTTGCGGCCCGGATACTGCTTGACTCGCTGCTTGCCGCCGCTGAAAGCAGCATATTGTTATATTTCAGGCGTCGTCTGCCGCCTTTGTGGCGGGACAAGATCAATCGACGAATATCCATAGGCGACCAACGGGGCATTTTATACAGGTTACTCACTCGCTGTTCTCTGGCAAATACATCACTCAAATAACTCCAGCTGGGTGCATTGAACACAATGATCCAATATACATTGGCCAAATGAGCGTTCATACACTCCATTAGGGATCGGTAAGCATTCAGATAGCCGACCTCGGCGAGAAACAGATTATGGGCAGAGTCAATCACCACCACCTGAGGTGTAATATTCGCATCTTGTTTTACCAGTCCACTGGCATCTGAAAACACCTTGATCTCGAGTAAACCGGCAAGCTGATCGAGGAATGTTTGGGGGTCGGTTAGCTTGGTATTGACATCCAGTATATTGACAGGGGTGTCTTTCCAGAAATTCGGCAATCGTTTGACAAAGGTCGACTTGCCGCTACCGGATTCGCCTACTACCACGGTAACATTTTCATCCGTTTTGTCCGCAAGCCACCTTTTCATCGGTGCCAAAGCGGCGGATACATCACCGACATCAAACAGCAAATCTTCGGAAGCCTTGCGTAACATCCAGTCACTATAGTTTTCATCCGGTTCCGGTTCAGCGTCTTCTCCTTCCGGTTCTTCTTCCGACCGGCTTTCCAAACGAACACGCAGCAATTTCACTGAGAACGAACGGTAAGCATCAAAGACCATCAGTTTTTGATTGATGCTGGCAACGCTATCGACCAGATGAGCCAACAGAAATATCAGAGGCCATGCGGTTTTTAAAGCCCACCTGAAGACAAAGCCGCGTTTGCTTGTATCGCCCGTCGCTTCCTGACCTAAAACTGTCGTAACAAATGTATCGACAGCCTGTTGGTATTTTGTCAATAGCCAAACGCAGGCAATCCAGACAATGGCTATATCCACCAGGCTGATAAGATAAACTAAATACCCTCCTCCGGTTGCATAGGCCAACCACCATAAAAGCAGGCAGCTCAAAGCCACCCAGGCCATTTTACGACTGTCCTGCACCAGTTGTTGCTCCGTATTGCTGGATAAGAATAATCCGCTTCGGGTAAAAGTACGGGACATACCCCATTCAATTGTGACGCGAAGAGCCCTGAAGGCAGCGTAAACCGTCCCCACTGGTGCAATGAATCCGATAATTTGCCAGGTATCCTGAATCGTAGACCCCACTAAATTGGCGGCGATCAATATAAACAGCCAGGATGCATTGGGCTTTAACACCCAAAAAAAACCGCTGCTCAAATAATGCAACGTGGGGTTTTCAAGTTTGCTGATCAATCCCTGTTGTAACCGGGCCAATGCGGAGGCGGCCTCACCTGCAATTTTTACCAGAACAAAAAACAAAAAAGACAAAGCCAATAGTTGGGACACCCAAATGAGCAGCAAAGTGAGGCTTGTCTCCTGCTGTCGGGAGAGTCGATAGGCTTTGACAAAGGGACGACCAAGATGACTCAGGATATTGTTAGGAGCGCGGTTTATTTCTTTATACAAACCATCAAAGAATACTTGTGGCGTCGTTAACTGAGTTAAAAATGTCAACCAGCCTTGATTCAACAATGTTTGATTACGCCATTGACTCACAGCATTAGTCAGTGACGATTGAAATTCATTGAGCCGAGTGATGGATCTATGGATATCGGGGCGGAGCTGGGCCAGATAGGTCAGATCGATCCCATCATCGATGCGTTTAAGGGACAAGATCGAAATCCAGAGCGAATCAACCTCCGGGAAATGGTTATTTTTTTTTATGAAAAGTATCAGCCAGCTTTCAAGTGCAGCCTGATAACGCTTGATCCACTCTTTTACTAGCTGAACATCGAGTTGGGAATTAGCATTTTGATCCCGTTTATCCAGGCTGGCTTCAAGTGATTCTGCGACAGCGACGATTTGCTCCCAGTGGTCAATTTGGCGGGCTAACATCACTACTACTGCCGGAGGTTGATTCAGAAACCGGATTTTTTGTTTTAATAGGTCGCTTTCAGCGACTCGTCGTTGATTATTGATATTCAGCCATTCCACGCCCTGATCGCCGCAGACGGCGATTTCATCAGACAGAGCCAAAGGTTCACGCAAGCCATTCAATTGTTTTTCGAGTTGGGTAATTGTAGAGGCCAGCCATTGTTTGTTATCCAGGGGCATCGTGAACAACGAAGACAGGCGTTGGTTGGTGTTGTTGCTGACCTTAGCGGCCAACAAACCCTCAAGATAAAGGGTTGCTGACGTTAAAGACTGAGTTTCCGAGACAAGCCTGGGAATCGATTGTCGATAGTAATCACAGTTGGCCGAGACCGGATTCAGCACCGCAAAAGTGAAAAAAACACTTAACAAGCCAATACAATGTCGCAACGTACGACTGACTGTGTTCACTGCTTTGCCCCCATCAACTTTTTCGGTTGTCACGTTCAAAAGGATTGACGTCGGTGATGTGCCTTTGCCCGATGACACATAGTGGCTGTCAAAAACCCGGGGTCAGTCAGAACGGGACGGGAAACCTTCTCATAACCAGACGAATTTCTTGCAAGACCTCGTCCGGCAGGCTAATTTCAAATGCATCGATATCCTCTTTGAGCTGGGCGAGTGATGTTGCGCCGATAATAGTCGCTGTAACGCCATCGACCTGATTGCACCAGGCCAGTGCCAATTGCGCTGGCGTTATGTTGTGCTGGTCAGCGACTTTTATGTAATCGGCAATAGCGGCATCCACTTGCGGGTTGTCCCGGAACAAGTTATTACGCTGCACTATACTCCATCGGCTTCCTTCAGGTCGGGCGCCATTCAGATACTTACCGCTAAGCGCTCCTCCGGCCAGTGGCGACCAGGGCAAAAAAGCGACATTTGCATGCACACAGTTTTCAATCAGGTAGGGCCAGTCCTTGGTGTGTAACAGGCTGAATTCGTTTTGTATGGAGACCATTGCGGGTAGCGAGTGTTTGTCCGCCAGGCGCAAATACTCATTGATACCCCAAGGTGTATCGTCAGAAAGCCCGCAGTGTCTGATCTTACCGGCTTTGACACAGGCTCCGAGCGCTTGCAGTATCTCCAGCATTTGATCGGAGTGTTGTTTTGCATCCACATTGGTAAACGAAATTTTGCCCGGCCAGTGTTTTGAAAAGTGAGGTGAACTCCGGTTAGGCCAATGCAATTGATACAGGTCGATATAATCAGTTTGCAATCGTTGCAGCGAGTCATCCACTGCCCTGACTATCGCTTCACCCGTGATAGGCCCGCCATTGCGTATCCAAGGTAAGCCCTTCCCGGCAATCTTGGTGGCCAGGACAATCTCTTTTCTTTGCGGTTTGTTCTTGACCAGCCAGTTGCCGATGATTTTTTCCGTTGCGCCATAGGTCTCAGGTTTGGGTGGTATGGAATACATCTCTGCCGTATCGATGAAATTGATGCCTTGGGTCAGCGCATACTCAATTTGTTCATTGGCATCGGTCTGGGTGTTTTGGGTACCCCATGTCATAGTGCCGAGGCACACTCGGGATACCTTGATATTGGTGCTACCTAACTTGTCATACTTCACAGTCGTTCCTTTTTGTTATTGGTTTTTTTCGGGTATTCTGGTACCAGTGTCACACATATTTCATTGCGCTACAAACTTGTGTGTTCACCGTTACCTCGAGTGATTGTCCGGCATTGGGGCGCGAGATATTGCTGAGCAGGTAGCCGGAAGCGTGGTTGCGCTAATACCGGGAGTATAGAGCCGCACTTGAACTTGGCACAGAACGACGTTGAATCATCGTCAAAAAGGCGTGATAATCATTCTTTGTTGTTTCTCTTGCAATCTAAAATAAAAATTAGCAGGGATGATGATTTATCTCATTGTTTCTGGAAACATTCCACCGTTTAATAAAACGGAGTCACCGGGAATAGACTATGAATCAGGAAAAAATCGACAGTCTCGCCAGATCACGAGGCATCGTAACCGAGTATGTTGATACATGGGGCAAGGATACGCTTGTCCATCCAGATAGCGAAAAAAATGTCCTTGTCGCAATGGGTTACCCGGTTGATGACGAAGAAAAATTAGACGTAATCCTTCAAAAAGAGCAAAACCGACATTGGCGCAGCCCGCTCAACCCTGTATACGTATTTCGTGCGGGTGAACCGGTTATCATTTCGGTGCGTCTTCCGGTCAGCAAACAAAAATCCAGGATGGTCTGGAAAATCATTTTCGAGGGTCAATCAGCCGCTGAGATAAGCCAGGCTTATGATGCAAAGTCGGGCAAACTGCAAAACACCCACAGTATCAGGACACGCATTTACCAGGAATGCCTGCATACTCTCGATGTTCCGGATGCACCGCTCGGCTATCACAAGATCCAGCTATGTGGAGGCAGGGGCAAGGTACTGGCCGAGGCGAAATTAGTTATTGCGCCAGAGTCTTGTTATATTCCCGACTCGATGGTGAATGGCGACAAGCTTTGGGGTTTCAGCGTCCAACTGTATTGTCTCAGAAGCCAGGTTAACTGGGGCATAGGTGATTTCAGTGACCTGGTGAAACTGATCGAGAGAAGTGCCAAGCTGGGGGCGAGTTTTATTGGTCTGAATCCATTGCACGCACTATATCCCGCAAACCCGGAGCAGTGCAGTCCATACAGCCCTTCCAGTCGCCGATGGTTAAATACACTTTATATAGATGTCACTGCGGTCGATGGCTACGATAGCCTGCCGGAAGTACAGGAGTATGTGTCTTCCGCTGAATTTCAAATGAAATTGAGTGAAGTTAGAGCGGTTGAATACATTGACTATACCAGGGTTGCTCAGTTGAAACTTCCGGTATTGAAAAGGCTCTATTCACACTTTGTCAGTCAGCATATTCAGAAAAAAACCAAAACCGCAAAAAGCTTTGACAAGTTTGTTCGAGACGGTGCCGAGAGCTTGCAGCAACTCGCCACCTATGATGCGCTACAAAGCCAGTTTAAATCTAAGTCTAAAGGTAAAACCGGCTGGGGTTGGCCAGTTTGGCCTGCCCGGTTCAAACACTACCATAAAGCCGATATCATCGAGTTTCGCAAACAAAATGAGCAGGAGATCGAGTTCTATTGTTATCTGCAATGGATTGCCCAAGATCAGCTCGAGACTGCCAACCGGGCGGCACAAACGTCCGGCATGCAGATCGGCCTGTACCGTGATCTCGCCGTGGGTGTGAATCTGGGTAGTGCCGATGTTTGGGCAGATCAGGATTTGTATTGCACCGATGCCAGTATCGGTGCGCCGCCTGATGTTTTTAGCCCCTTAGGTCAGAATTGGGGACTGCCGCCGATGGATCCCAATATTTTGCGCCAACGAGCTTATCAACCCGTGATCGATTTGTTTCGTTCGAACATGCAGTCCTGTGGTGCATTGAGAATTGACCATGTGATGGCTTTGATGCGCTTGTGGTGGACAGAGAACAATGGCGGTGCAGCGGATAAAGGCGCCTATGTTGATTACCCGCTGGATGATCTGTTGTCTGTTCTGGCTTTGGAAAGCCATCGCAACCAGTGTCTTGTGATAGGAGAAGACCTGGGTACTGTTCCTGACAGTTTTCGCAGTAAGCTACGAGCAAACGGAATTCACACTTATCGGGTATTTTTCTTTGAGCAAGCGCCAGATGGTGGATTTTACTCGCCTGACCATTACCCAGTACAATCCTTGTCAACACTGACTACTCATGACATGCCTACCCTGAACGGTTACTGGCACTGCAAGGATCTGGAACTTGGCAAGAGTCTGGGCTTATATCCGGATGAACAGCTTCTGAGGCGGCTTTATGATGAACGATTGGTTGCCAAGCAACAAATGCTTAACAGCCTGCATGGCCATTTTTCGATACCGAGCGGTATTGGCCGTGATGCGATGACTCAACCGATGAGCCGGGAGCTGAATTTTGGTATGCAAGTCCATATGGCGAAAGGGGTCAGCTCGCTCCTTAGTCTCCAATTGGAAGACTGGCTGGAAATGCAGAATCCCGTCAATGTACCGGGTACCTATAAGGAATACCCGAATTGGCGACGTAAACTCAGTGCCAATCTGGAGGATATATTCGCTAATCCGGATCTTGTCAGTTTGGCAGGGCAACTGACTAAAGCCAGACAAAATGCGGGCCACCGGTTCAGACAGAACCGGAAGGCCAAAAATGAACTCAATTAAACAGGATCAAACTTTGCCTAATATGAAAAAACAGCACCAAACAAAGCAAACAGACCGGAAGCAACATCCACTGGCTCAAGCGCTAAACAGCGCCCGTTGTATGCATCCATTCAATGAACTGGGGATTCATGACCATCAGGATGGCAGCAGCAAAGTGATTCGAGCCTGGTTCCCGGATGCGATTCGGGTCAGAATATTGGATTTTTCATCCTCGGAACTGATCGGCGAGATGGAGCAAATCGATTCATCAGGGCTTTTTGAGCTGGTATTATCGGGCCGCAAAAGTAATTTCTATTACTTTTTCAACGTGGCTTACTCAACGACCGACGAAGAAATCAAAATCATCGATCCATACCAGTTCGTAGAAGAAGCCTATCATTCGGTTCACTACGTAGATGTCGAGCCAGTCAATATCTATCGGCAACTGGGCGCTCAGCTTAGAACGCTTTATCTTGCAGAAGACAAGAAAGTGGATGGCGTACAGTTTTCTGTATTTGCGCCCAATGCAATGGCAGTAAGTCTGATAGGAGATTTTAATCATTGGGATGGTCGACGCCACCCGATGCAGAAAACTGATTGCGGGCATTGGGTAATCTTCGTGCCTGGCCTTTGCGACGGAACCAGGTATAAATTTGAGCTAAAAGACTCGGCGGGTCATACCTTGCCACATAAAGCCGACCCGGTCGGTTTTCTCGCGGATCAGTATCCCTCTCATGCTTCCGTTATATTCGACCAGAACCGGTATCAATGGCATGACCATGAATGGATGGAACAACAGCGGGAGGTGAATCTCTACCAGTCGCCGATGAGTATTTATGAAGTTCATTTGGGATCCTGGAAACGACGGGTAGAAGAAGGCAATCGTTGTTTGAACTACCGGGAATTGGCTGACGAGCTGATTCCTTATGTGAAGGAGATGGGCTTCACGCATATCGAGATTATGCCGGTATCAGAGCACCCTTTCAATGGCTCCTGGGGGTATCAACCGGTCGGCTTGTTTGCTCCGACAAGCAGATATGGTCAACCGGACGACTTTAAGTATTTTGTCGATCAGTGCCACCAGAATGGTATTGGTCTCATTATTGACTGGGTGCCGGCGCACTTTCCTGATGATGGCCATGGTCTGGCACGATTTGATGGCAGTCATCTCTACGAATACGAAGACCCAAGACGTGGTTGGCACCCGGACTGGAACTCCTGTATCTACGATTATGGCAAGGATACAGTGCGGTCGTTCCTGCTGGCATCCGCTCTGTTCTGGCTGGAACAGTATCATGTTGACGGTTTACGCGTCGATGCCGTTGCCTCCGTGTTGTATCTGGATTACTCTCGAAGTGAAAACGAGTGGATACCCAATGTGGATGGCGGCAATGTCAACTACGAGGCAGTCAGCTTTCTGAAATGGATGAACGAGGAAGTTTACAAACGCTTTCCTCATGCAATCACCATTGCCGAAGAATCCACCTCCTATCCGATGGTTTCAAGGCCGGTTTCCGAGGGTGGACTGGGTTTTGGTTTTAAGTGGAATATGGGTTGGATGCATGACACGCTGACGTACATTTCCAAAGACCCTGCTTACCGCCGTTTTCATCATGGCGAACTCACCTTCAGTATGATCTACGCTTACGATGAGAACTTTATCCTGCCGATTTCACATGATGAAGTTGTTCATGGCAAACGGTCGTTGTTACGCAAAATGCCGGGCGACGAGTGGCAACAAGCTGCCAATCAACGCTGCTATGCGACGTATATGTATGCTCACCCAGGTAAAAAACTGAATTTCATGGGCAATGAGCTGGCCCAATCATCAGAGTGGAATCATGAATCTTCGGTGGACTGGCACTTACTGGAGTATGACAAACACAAGAAAATGCAGCAGCTATACCGGGATCTCAATCGACTTTATCGTGACACCCCGGCGTTATACGAACAGGATCATACCCCCGGTGGCTTTGCCTGGCTGGATCACGAAGACGCAGACCACAGTCTTTTGGCTTTCGTGCGAAGAGCCAAGACCACTGTTCAGAAGGTGTATGTAGTATGTAATTTCACTCCTGTACCGCGTGATCAATATATTTTGGGAGTCGAAGATGCCGGAGAGTATCGGCTATTGTTGAACTCAGACAGTGAACAATACTTTGGCTCGAATTACGATTTGGATCCGCAGTTATTATCCGAGGAGCGACATTGGCAGAATTGCTCCCATTCAGTGACATTGAATATCCCACCATTGGCGACTGTTTATATTATTTATGATAAGCGTTCCAGCTAAACTGTTACCCGGTAATCCGGAACCGCCAGGCTGTAGTGAGCAGCCGGGCGGTGTTAACTTTGCGGTACATAGTCCCTCGGCTGAAAAAGTCGAGCTTTGTCTTTTTTCTGAGGATACAGAAGAGGAGGTCGCGCGTTATACGCTCAACGCAAAAACAGGGAAAACCTGGCACGGCTTCCTGCCTGAACTGGATCGTTCCTTGCTTTATGGCTATCGAGTCTATGGCAAGCATTTTCCGGAAATGGGTTTTTGCTTTGATCCGGATAAACTGCTTATCGATCCCTATGCCAGGTGTCTCAATCGCCCACTGACCTGGAACAAGTCGTCTTACCAGGGCGACAGTCAATTTATGGTTCCCAAGGCAAGAATTGCTCACAGTGACCATTTCGATTGGCAGGGAGTCAAATCGCCCAATATAGAGCGGTCACAATTGATCCTCTATGAGTTACATGTAAAAGGCTTTACCCAGGTTCATCCAGATATCGATGAAATATACCGCGGCAAATTTCTCGGTTTGTGCCAGCCTCAGGTAATCGATTACCTCAAGTCGCTGGGTGTAAGTTGCCTTCAGCTGTTGCCGGTCGCCAGCTTTATGCCCGAACCCTTTATTACAGAAAAAGGGCTGACTAATTACTGGGGATACAATCCGATTAATTTTTTTGCCCCGGACTGTCGCTATGTCGTGCACGATGCGATCGGCGAATTCAAAACCATGGTTCGGGAGCTACACAGAAATGACATGAAAGTCATTCTGGATGTGGTATTCAATCACACGGCAGAAGCCGGACTGAGTGGGCCAATACTGTCATTCAAGGGGTTTGACAACAAAGGTTTCTACCTTTTCGAGCAAAGCCAGGGCGGCGGGCCGGATTACAATCGTTACGCCAATAACAGTGGTTGCGGTAATTGTATCAATATGGATGATAACTTCGTTATGCGTTTGGTTATGGATGCCCTGCGCTACTGGGTTGTCGAAATGCATGTTGATGGTTTCCGTTTTGATCTCGCGGCAAGTCTGGCTCGTGAACACAATGAGTTTCGCCATAGCTCGACTTTTTTTCGTCTGCTGAAACAAGACCCAGTTCTAAGCAACGTTATTACTGTTGCCGAGCCATGGGATATTGGCCAGGGAGGTTATCGTTTGGGCGACTTTCCGGTTTCCTGGCATGAATGTAATGATAAATACCGAGATCGGGTTCGCTCGTTCTGGCGAGGTGATAAAAACGGGCTGGGTGATTTTGCCACCCGACTGATGGGTTCGAGAGATATTTTCCCGAAAAATCATCGGCGCATTCAAACCTCGGTAAACTATGTTACCTATCACGACGGCTACACTCTGCAAGACCTGGTGTCATACAATGAAAGGCAAAACCAGGCCAATGGAGAGTTAAATCGGGATGGCTCCGCTAACAATCTGTCTTTTAATCATGGCGAGGAAGGCAAGTCGCATAATAAGGAAGTCGTTCAATTACGATTACGTCAAAAACGAAACTTTTTCACGACTCTGTTGATCTCACAGGGTATTCCTCATGTGCTTGCAGGTGATGAAATTGGCCGGACACAGTTAGGTAACAATAATGCCTATTGCCAGGACAATGAAATTAGTTGGCTCAATTGGCATCTTGAGAAGAACGAAAGCGATTTATTACATTTTTTCAGACGCATGGTCCGCATACGCAAACAGTTTCGATTGCTACGCAATGTGATGTTTGCAGATGATATGTATTATCAACACAGTTACCATGACAAAGCCTGCTGGTACAATCCTGATGGTTCTCTTACCAACCTCACTGATTGGCATGATGAAGACAGCAATGCTTTCGCGCTGCTACTGAAAACGGATGACAACCATCCAGATCCTGAGTGTTTGCTGATATTGCTCAATGCCTGCAAAGAAGGAAAGTTGTTCAGTTTTGAAGAATTTGATTGGCAATTAGTGCTGGATACTCGCTACGCCAAGGGCCTTCCAGACTCTTCTGTGCCGGAACGACCTGAAAGTGCTGCAGGCTGTACCCAACCAATTAGTCAATATCAGCTAATTGGTCGGAATATCGCGATATTTTCTCGATGAAAATACAACGCCACGGAGTTCTGATGGTTCAGGGCACGACCTCTGATTCAGGTAAGAGCACCTTGGTTGCAGGTATTTGTCGATTACTCGCCAATAGCGGTGTTTCCGTCGCTCCTTTCAAACCACAAAATATGGCCCTGAATAGTGCGGTAACCGAAGATGGTGGTGAGATAGGCCGTGCCCAGGCATTGCAGGCGATTGCCTGTCGCCTGGAGCCCACGGTGGATATGAATCCGATTCTTCTGAAACCCGTCACTGATCAAGGGGCACAGGTTATCGTTCAGGGCAAAGCCTTTTTCAATATGCAGGCAGAGGCCTATCATGATTACAAAAAAACGGCCAAAGCGGCGGTTTTTGACTCTTTTAACCGGCTGAAATCTCAGTTTGACTGGGTGATAGTGGAAGGCGCAGGTAGTCCGGCCGAAATAAACCTGAGACACAATGACATCGCCAATATGGGTTTTGCCGAAACCGCTGACTGTCCAGTGGTGTTAATTGCAGATATCGATCGAGGCGGTGTTTTCGCACATTTGATCGGTACCCTGCATTTACTCTCTCCATCCGAACAAGCCAGAACCACAGGGTTTGTCATCAATCGGTTTAGAGGTGATATAGACCTGTTGACCCCAGGGCTTGATTGGCTGGAAGCGCATACCAACAAGACCGTGTTTGGGGTGCTGCCATACCTGCAGGGTATGCATCTTGATGCTGAAGATGGCGTAAATCCGATAACGAGTCTGCCATCGACCAGTGCTGCTCCCCGGCTACGTGTGGTTGTGCCCGCACTGCCACGAATGAGTAATCATACTGATTTTGAACCGTTGCGCCTGCATCCCCAGATTGATTTCAGCTATGTTCGTGAAACACAGTCAATTCCCTCCTCTGACCTGATCATTTTACCTGGAAGCAAAAGTGTGATTTCTGACCTGGCCTGGATCAAGCAGCAAGGTTGGGTTAGCCATATTGATAAACATCTAAGATACGGCGGCAAGCTCCTCGGGATCTGTGGTGGTTTTCAAATGCTTGGTTCCCGGATTTATGACCCTGATCATATCGAAGGAATCACCGAAAAGGCTGATGGGTTGGGTCTACTCGACTTGAGCACGACTCTCAAACCGGAAAAACAGCTTAAACGTCAGACGGGCTTGCTTACTTTGGGTAATAATTTGGGTAAGCCATCAGGGAGCAAGGTTGTGGGTTATGAGATTCATGCGGGTGAGAGCGTCGGCCCGAGCCTGGCGCGGCCATTGTTGTTGGTTAGCGGGCAGCCGGAAGGCGCAATATCAGACGACAACCAAGTAGCTGGAACTTATCTTCATGGGCTTTTTGATCGACAGGAAGCACTTGAGCGGCTTCTGTATTGGGCTGGGTTGCCGGCGACTGTAAACAGTTTTGACTTCGGCGCCGTGCGTGAGGCTTCTTTGGAAAGACTTGCCGATGTCATTAACGATAATCTGAATGTTGAGGCATTGCTTGAGCAGTCCTTTTGAGTTGATTGATATCACTGCAACCCGGAAATCCAATATATCCATTAAAAAACAATCATATATGTATGGATCTCTTGTTAGAGGCTGTTGACGCTTCACATTGGTAACCACTGAATAGCACACACCATAGCCACCATCGACTCAAAATTTCGTTTCAATTTATCGTATCCTGTGGCTATTGCTCGATAGTGTTTTAATTTTGCAAACTGATTTTCAACCAGATGCCTGTTTTTATATAAACTCCAATCCCTGTTACCACTGCCCACCGTTGAATTTCTGCGTCTTGGTATTATTGGAATCGAACCACTATCCCGGATTTTTGCTTGTATGCCCGGCCCTGCTTCGGCTAATAGCCTGGTCAACCAGGGTTACAGCACCACTACTATGCGGATGAGCTTTGATATAACTCCCGTCCATAAAACCCCATTCCAAATCCGGTGCCGCCAACGGCGAGCAGGATTTAAGGGTGCCACCGGGTAACCGGTTTGAGCATTTGGAAGGCAAGCTAAAGGGTTGGTGCTCGATCCGCGTGAACAAACGATATCGCCTGATATTCCAGTGGGATTCTGGCGAGGCTAACAGGGTCTATCTGGATCCTCATACGTACAGGTAAGAGGTGAACCATGGTTGAAACACTGAAAATTCCCGCTCATCAACCGACCAGTGTGGGCACTATGCTCAAAGAGGAATTTCTGGAACCCTTTGGCATTACTCAGGGCGAACTGGCAAAAGCGATGGGCGTAGGTCGAAAAACCGTCAATGAATTGTGTGGCGGTCGTCGCGGGGTGACTGCGGAAACAGCTTTTTTGTTGGCAAAGGTTCTGGGAACTACCCCAGAGTTTTGGCTGAATCTCCAATTCATGAATGACATGTGGCTGGCTAAGCACAATGAAGTGTTGGCTGAGAAGCTGGAACACGCTCGGCCACTGGTGACCGCGTAATATGTAAGGGAAGTGCTATGCAAATTGACGAATTGACGCCGGATGAAGTAGCACTCCTTCAAGTGTGGCGAGATAAGCGGGCTCAGCGTGAAGCTGCACGACCAGTACATCCTGGACATGCTGCCGCCAAGACGACCGGCGGTAATCTCGATGGCTACTGAAAGGCAATCAGAAGATAAAGACCGTAAAGATTGCAAGTGGTTCTATACAAATTATTACAAAAATTATTCGAATAATGCATGATTGGACAATATGTGCGGGTTGCAATTGCTATAATGTATGCAGGCATTTCACCTGAGCCACCTCCAATATCGTAATAGCAGAAAATTCTTCGATCCGGTAGTTGGATGTACGTAAAAAGTCTGGTGAATATTTGCGGATGATGGGAGAGATGAATCATCCGCTGGTAACAATAGTAAAATGGTTAAGTTCTACAATTTAACCAATCAACTCAATGTGCAAATTGATCTAATGACAGAAAAGGGGATTAGTAGTGAACCTAGCACACGCAATAAATCAAGCAAGTAATGAAATAAGCGAATGGAACGGATTTCAACGAGGTGATTGGAGTGAAGGCGTCGATGTTCGAGATTTTATTATCAAAAACTATACGGTCTACGAAGGTGATGCAAGCTTTCTAAGTGGTCCGACCCAGCGCACCAAAGCGATCTGGGCCCAGGTACTCGATCTGATGAAACAGGAAAATGCGAAAGACGGGCCACTGGACTTTGATCCTGATACACCATCGAGCATTACTTCACATCGACCCGGGTATATAGATAAAAGTAAAGAGATTATCGTTGGTTTACAAACGGACGCGCCGTTAAAGCGAGCCATTATGCCAATGGGTGGCCTGAAAATGGTCCAACGGTCTTGCGAGGTATACGGTAAAAAGCTGAATCCTGTCGTTGAAGAAATATTTACCAAGTATCGAAAAACCCATAATCAGGGTGTGTTCGATACCTATACTCAAGATATTTTTGCCTGCCGCAAAGCCGGAATTATCACCGGATTGCCCGATGCCTACGGGCGTGGTCGGATCGTCGGGGACTATCGTCGTGTCGCTCTGTATGGAATTGACTGGTTGATCGCAGCGAAAATTAAAGAAAAGGCTGGTTTGAACCCGGATGAAATTGATAGCCCCAAAATTCGTCTGCTCGAAGAACTCACTGAACAGATAAACGCGCTGGCCAGTATGAAAGAGATGGCGGCTGAGTATGGTTTCGATATTTCCAGACCTGCGGCCAATGCCCGGGAAGCGATTCAGTGGACGTATTTTGGTTATCTGGCATCAGTGAAGTCCCAAAATGGCGCAGCCATGAGTCTTGGTCGTGTTTCGACATTTTTCGATGTCTATATTCAGAGAGATATCGAGCGAGGGGTGCTGACAGAAGAACAGGCGCAGGAGTTGATTGACGACCTGGTTATCAAACTGCGTATGATTCGTTTCTTGCGGACACCTGAATATGATCAACTGTTTTCTGGTGATCCGGCTTGGGTAACCGAGTCTATCGCGGGAATGGGTGAAGATGGCAGACCTCTGGTCACCAAGGGATCCTTCCGTATCTTGCAGACACTCTATAATCTGGGGCCATCCCCCGAACCGAATTTGACTGTTTTCTGGTCTAGCCAGCTACCGGCTAAGTTCAAAGAATTCTGTGCCAAGGTTTCTATTGATACATCGAGCATTCAGTATGAGAGCGACGACTTGATGCGGCCTTACTGGGGCGATGACTATTGCATTGCGTGCTGTGTGTCGGCTATGCGCACGGGTAAACAAATGCAGTTTTTCGGCGCCCGATGTAATCTGGCCAAGGGCTTGTTGTTTTCGATAAACGGGGGCAGGGACGAAGTATCCGGAGTGCAGGTCGCTCCGGAGATGGCGGTGATGGATGACGAGGTGCTCGATTACGACAAGGTAATGGAACGCTTTGATTATTATATCGGATGGGTTGCCAAGACTTACATCAAGGCGCTGAATATCATTCACTATATGCATGATCGTTACTGCTATGAAAGTGCACTGATGGCCTTGCATGATAGGGATATTTTGCGAACCATGGCTTGTGGTATTGCCGGGTTGTCTATCGTTGCAGACTCGTTAAGTGCGATAAAATACGCGAAAGTCCGCCCGATAAAAAATGATGAAGGTATTGTCGTCGATTATGAAACCACAGGGGATTTCCCTAAATATGGTAACAATGATCCCCGCGTGGATGATATTGCATCAAGCGTTGTCACCCAGTTTATGGATCATTTGCGCCGTCACCCCACTTACCGTCATTCAGTGCCCACGCAATCGGTACTGACCATTACCTCAAATGTGGTCTATGGCAAGAAAACCGGCGCTACTCCGGACGGCCGGAAAGCCGGTGAACCCTTCGCTCCTGGTGCCAACCCAATGCATGGTCGGGATGAAAAAGGCGCACTCGCTTCATTGTTAAGTGTCGCCAAACTGCCTTACAAAGATGCGCAGGATGGTATATCCAATACCTTGAGCATTGTGCCAAAGGCACTGGGTAAGAATGATCAGATCAAGATCAACAACCTGACTTCTTTGCTGGACGGGTATTTTAAAGCGGAGGGGCAGCACTTGAACGTCAACGTGCTCAATCGCGACATGTTGCTGGATGCGATGGAAAACCCGGAGCAGTATCCGCAGCTGACAATACGGGTTTCTGGGTATGCGGTCAATTTTGTCAAGTTGACTCGTGAGCAGCAGCTAGACGTTATCAGCCGTACTTTTCATGACAATATGTAGTCGTTCCTAGTAGCGTTACCGGTCATAACAGCCGCGTAGCCTGTGGGTTACTTGCTACAACAGGTAGCCCGCGCCAGTTCTACACCCTCTCTTCAAACGCAATGGCGAATGCCGAGAGGGTGTCGTCGTTTCTGTTCGGGCTGGGTCAGGTGCCGGAAAGGGTGCTTGTTACCCGTTCATATCGTTTACAGAGGTTTTTTTACAATGGCATTGTCTTTTCAAGATTTGCCTACCCGAAAATATGATGCCAAACATATGCTCGGAAGAGTGCATTCATTTGAGTCTTTCGGTACTGTCGACGGCCCGGGTACGCGTTTTGTCGTGTTTCTGCAGGGTTGCATGTTTCGCTGCAAATATTGCCATAACCGGGATACCTGGAGTCGTGATGACGGCAAGCTTTATTCAGTAGAAGAGGTGGTTGGTGAAATACTCCCCTATACCCCTTTTATTGATGCATCCAACGGAGGAGTGACGGTTACCGGTGGCGAGCCTTTGCTGCAACGGGATTTTGTCTGTTTACTGTTTAAAATACTGCGTTTTCAGGGGATTCATACCTGTCTGGATACCAATGGCTATGTGGCTAGTTCAGGCTACGGCTTGGCGCTCGATAAGCTGATGAGTCACACGGATCTGGTATTGCTTGATATCAAGCAGATGAATACGGTCAAGCACGTTGAATTGACCGCAGTCACAAACCTCTATACATTGAACTTTGCGCAGTATTTACACGAAATAAACAAACCGACATGGATTCGCTATGTGGTCGTGCCAGGCCATACGGATGACCTGGATGACGTGCGTCAGCTGGCAGAGTTTGTCGCGCCCATGAACAATGTGGCAAAAATAGAGTTGCTTCCCTATCACGCGCTCGGTGAGCATAAATGGAAGGCATTTGGTAATGCCAGTGCACTGGAAGGCGTTGGCGCGCCGACACCGGAAAAACTTGCCAGCATTCAGGCACTGCTAACAGAATATGATATTGAATCGACGGTTTGACAAAGCTGAGTTTCCCCCGCTAAAGGTCACCGCCCCCAATCGGTCAGCGTTAACCGGCTAACAGCTCAATAACCCGAAGATAGCGATGTATAGCTCAATTTATTTGACAACTTGAGTCAAGTCACAAATACATAAAATAGTTCGCTTTTACCAAGGTTTTAGGATTAATATAAACGACCGATAGCTAATCAAGCGATGACTTGAGGTTGTACTCGGGTCATCAAAAACGAACCTTAATACAAGGGGATCTTATGCGAGCAACTAATACAATTGCCTCTCTTCTGGGTAGCTCACCGTTCAAGCCAATGCAGGCACATATGCGTATTGTCAAAGAATGTGTAGAGGAAGTACCCAAGATGTTTGATGCATTGATTGCCAAAGATATGGAAGCCGTTGGTAAATGCAAAGACGTGATATTTGCCAAAGAGAACGAAGCCGACAAGTTAAAAAACGATCTTCGGGCTCATCTTCCCAAGAGCCTGTTTATGCCGGTGGATCGTAGAGATTTGCTGGAGATTCTGGAGTTGCAGGACAGCATAGCCAACACAGCGCAGGATATCGCTGGCTTGTTGATGGAACGAGATATGACTGTGCCTGAAGGAATGGAAGAACCGTTGGCTAAATTTGTCAATCGTTGTAACGATGCCTGTTCCCATGCAGCCATGGTAATCGAAGAGTTGGATGAACTCATTGAAATCGGGTTCCGCGGCCGAGAAGCCGGAAAAGTCGAAGAAATGGTTGCCAAGCTCAATTCAGTTGAAGATGAAACGGACCATATGGGTATGGCATTGGCCCGCACCCTGTTCGCCAAAGAGGATGATATGAAGCCAGTGTCGGTTATGTTCTGGTATCAGCTATTGTTGTGGATTGGCGATCTGGCAGATTACTCAGAAAAAGTCGGGGATCGGATGCGCTTATTGATCGCCAGGTAGAGGCCAAGAGGGCCGATAAAATTCTCCAACCCAATACCATGATCTGACAGGAGGCGTTTTGCCAACGCCCTGAATGGAGTGAATATCAAGATTATCAGGAGTTTCATATGACTATTATTTCTGAATGGAGCTTTTTGTTCATGACAATGGCTGTCGTATTTGGCTTGTATATGACTTGGGGCATAGGTGCCAACGATGTTGCCAATGCCATGGGTACGTCGGTCGGCTCCGGAGCCATTACCGTCAAGCAAGCAATTATAATAGCGGCCATTTTTGAATTTGCCGGTGCCTTTATCGCTGGTGGTGCGGTTACCAAAACCATCCGCAAAGGCATTATTGACCCAAGTTCTATTTCCGGGGCGCCGGAAATCCTCGTCTACGGGATGCTGGCGGCATTGTTAGCTTCGGGCATCTGGTTGATGGTCGCTTCTACCCGGGGCTGGCCTGTTTCAACCACGCACACTATCGTTGGGGCGATCGTTGGTTTCGCTATCGCCGGTATTGGTTTCAGTGCCGTAAACTGGGCAAAAATAGGTGGTATCGCGGCGAGCTGGATCGTTTCACCACTGGTGGGTGGTACTATCGCCTTTGCTTTGATGATGAGTATTCGAAAGCTGATCCTGAATACTGATAACCCTTTCGAGAAAGCGAAAAAATGGGGGCCTGCCTATGTGTTCCTGGTCGGCTGGATCGTCTCACTGGTGACCATGTTTAAAGGACTCAAGCACCTGAAACTGGAACTGTCTCCGTTTCAAAGTTTTATCGTTGCCGTTGTTGTCGGTGTTATCGTTGCCGCGATTGGCAAGAAAATGATCGATAAAATTAAGGTTGATAAAGAAGCGGATAAAGACTTCTATTTTGCCAGTGTCGAGAAAGTCTTTACACCTATGATGATATTCACTGCCTGTGCGATGGCTTTTGCTCATGGGTCCAACGATGTTGCTAACGGCATTGGCCCTATGGCGGCAGTCGTTTCGATTATCGGTAGCGGCGGTGAAGTTGAACAAAAAGCCGGTTTGCCATTGTGGATTCTTTTCCTCGGTGGCTTTGGTATTGTCGTTGGCCTCGCCACCATGGGTTATAAAGTGATGCAAACCATTGGTACCAAAATTACCGAGTTGACGCCAACTCGTGGTTTTTGTGCCACCCTGGCTGCAGCTATAACCGTCGTTGTCGCCTCAAAAACCGGCTTGCCGGTTTCGACAACGCAAATCGCGGTAGGTTGCGTAATGGGGGTCGGTCTGGCCCGGGGTATCGGTGCCATTGACCTTCGGGTTATTGGCAATATTGTGTCATCCTGGGTGATTACACTGCCTGCCGGTGGTATTCTGGCGGCCCTGTTCTTCTACCTGTTCAGAGCTTGCTTTGGTTAAATTCTGATAAATGGTTGGCCCTCGCTGATGCGGGGGCTTTTTCTTTGTAACAGCCTGGCTATCGGTTTTCAGATCCGGGAAAAAGTATTCGCCGCTTATGTCCAAGATTATTGTGAAAACGTCACCCAGTGGTGACCATATTCCCTTTTTTAAAGGCATTCTTACCCAGTCGCTGGTTAACGCGGGTATTGACTTTGAAAATGCTTACCGTTTGGCGCATGAGGTAAAAGACAGCCTGAAAGACATTCCAGAAATTACGACAACTGCGCTGAGGGCGAAAGTTGCCAAAGCCATTGAAAGCAGCCTGGGCTCTGATCAAAGACGGGCCTATCAGAATGAAACGCTGCTGCCGCCGGAAATTCTGATTCACACTGATTCCCATAGCTCAGTTTTCTCGGTTGGCTTGTTGGCTCGTTCTCTTGAAGCCTGTGCGCTGACTTCTGCGGAAGCGTCAGGCGCTGCTCGATGTGTTTATGCAAAACTAAAAGCATCCGGGCGAAAAGAGATTCATCATAAAATGTTACGAAAAACTATTTACCAGTGTTTGCAGTCTGAGTATTCTCAGCAAGCGGCCAATCGCTACGTTGGTTGGCGCTGTTTCAAAGCCAGCAACCGGCCCCTTATTATTCTCATTGGTGGTGTTGCCGGCTCGGGTAAGAGTACCATTGCTTCAGAGCTGAGTTATCGTTTGGGTATACCCGGTACTCAGTCTACTGACTTGATACGTGAGATCATTCGGTCTTACTTGACGCCGCAAGTTGTGCCGACACTGTCCTATTCAAGTTTTGAAGCATGGCGTGGTTTGAAAACGGCACAGAACAATGACGAACTAAAGCATGAAACCAAAGTGGTGATGGGTTATCTATCACAGATGGAAACGCTGAGCCCTGCGTTGGAAGCGACATTGGCCAGGTCGGTCACCGAGGGCCAGGATTTGATACTCGAAGGTGTGCATATCATTCCAAGTCGTCTTGATTTGAGTGTTGTGGCAAAAGACGCGATTGTCATACCGATTTTTATGGCTGTGACAAAAAAAGCATTACTTCGTAATCGCTTCAATGTAAGAGGTTCTGAAAACAAACGGCGAAAAGCCTCTCGTTATATTGAAAGCCTGGATGATATCTGGGAGCTACAAAGTTTTATTTTAAGTGAAGCAGATGAGGAAGGCATTGCTATTATTAATTCCGCGTCGCTGGAACAGGCTGTGGCTGAAACTATCGAAGTAATCAGCAACACTATGGTGAAATTACACGCATCAGAGTCTGAGTCCTATCGCAAAATGGCTGGAATTAAATAATCGCTTAGCCTTTCGGCTAGCAAAAGGTGTTATAAAAACATGCGTGTGGTCGTCGTCCGGCATTACAAAACCCAGTTTAACAAAACAAATAAAATCATGGGGTGGGGTAATTCGCCGCCCGCCAAAGGTTGGGTGCGTGATCTTGTTTTTGTAAAAAAAAAGCTCGAGCAAAATGCGTTGGGTATTTCTACTGTTTACACCAGTGATTTGGAGCGGGCAAAGCGTACCGGGATTTTTTTAGCTCAGCAACTGGGGATAAAAAACCACCCGGTTATCCATTCAGCCGGGTTAAATGAAATCAACTACGGAGCCTTGTTTGAAAAAGACAAAAGCTGGGTAGAAAAGATGATACCCCAGCATAAAAAAGATCCTGACTTTGTCTATCCTGAGGGCGAAAGTTTCAGGCAGATGCAGAAGCGAAGTGTCGACTTTCTTGACTCCCTGGCAAAAAAACACCAGGACAATACCATTCTGCTCGTGGTACACGCGGGTATCATCAGAGGCTTTATCGCTCACTATCTCGACCTGCCCTATGCACCCTGCCTGAAAATGAAAACAACCCATCGTTATATCGGATATTACCGATTCAACGGCAAAGACAATCGGTTCGTTCAGTATACCGAATTGGGTCAGCCCTCTCAGTTTGTCAAGGATCGGATTATCTGTGTACCGCATACTGCTACCAGCAAGTCTGGTCAGCCGCGCTATGACGACTGACCAGCGTCGTTTTTGCTGGACGTTTTCCCTGGGTTCGAGTTAGCTTCTACAGGGAGGAATATGCCAGATTTGATCGGAGTATTCCTGAATCGACCGATCCGAGTTGAATTTGCCTAAATATGCGGTATTCAGAATGGCACTCCTGGCCCAGGCAGGTCGGTTCTGGTAACGGCGATTCACTTCTTCATGCGCCTTGGCGTAGGACTCGAAGTCAGCCAGGCACAAGTACGGGTCTCCCCAATCCAAAAGGCTGTGTTTGATACTGGCCAGTTCACCGGGCGAACCCGGCGTAAAGTAGTCGGTTTCCAGCCAATCCAGACTGGCTTTTATTTCCTGGTTGGCATAGTAGTAATCCCAGGGACTATAGCCTCGCGCGTACAAGGCTTTGACTTCATCAACCGTCAAACCGAAAATAATGACGTTTTGCGTGCCCACCTCTTGCGCAATTTCAATATTGGCACCATCCAGTGTGCCCAGTGTAATCGCGCCATTGAGCGCCAGTTTCATATTGCCGGTTCCGGATGCTTCTTTACCTGCAGTTGAAATTTGCTCCGACACGTCTGCAGCCGGAATGATTTTCATCGCCAGGGAAACCCGGTAGTTAGGCAGAAAAACCACCTTGAGTTGGTTATTGACTCTTGGATCATTGTTAATGGTTTCGGCGACTTTGTTAATTGCGTAAATAATATCTTTCGCCAGTTTATAGCCAGGCGCAGCTTTTGCTCCGAAGATAAAGACCCGTGGTTGCATTTCATAGTTCGGAATTTGCAGAAGACGGCGATAGAGGGCCATGATATGCAACAGGTTCAAATGTTGCCGTTTGTACTCATGCAAGCGCTTGACCTGCACGTCAAAAATGGCCGACGGGTCAACGATAACGCCGGTTTCGGCCTTGATAATTTTGGCTAAATACTCTTTGTTCTGATGCTTGATTGCCATGTACTCTTGCTGAAACGAGGGGTCGTCGGCCACTTGCTCCAGTTGCCTTAACCGGTGCAGGTCGGTCAGCCAACCGGTTCCGATAGTTTCATCGATCAGTTTGGCAAGGCGTGGGTTACAGGTCTTCAGCCAGCGTCTGGGTGTAATGCCGTTAGTGACATTGATAAATTTTTCTGGCCACAGCTGGTTCATTTCCGGGAACAGGTCTTTTTTCACCAGTTCCGAGTGTATTTGGGCAACCCCGTTGACTTTGTGCGAGCCAATGACGCAAAGGTGACCCATACGCACCATTCGTATCGGGCCTTCTTCAATAATCGAAAGCTTACTCTTGATACCTGGGTCGCCTGGCCACTTTGCCTCTACTTCGGTTTTTAAAAAGTGGTCATTGATTTCGTAAATGATTTCCAGATGGCGCGGCAAGACTTTGCGAAACATATCGACAGGCCATTTTTCCAGCGCCTCCGGCAGGAGAGTGTGGTTGGTGTAAGAGAAAACCTGTTGACAAATGGCCCAGGCGTCATGCCATTTCAATCGGGCACGATCAATCAGGATTCGCATTAGTTCAGGTATCGCAACGGCGGGGTGCGTATCGTTAAGTTGTACCGCAAATTGCTGGGCGAATTTGCTCCAGTCGTCACCGTGGGCACGCTTGTACCGTCGAACCATATCTTTTAGCGAGCAGGCACAGAAGAAGTATTGCTGAATGAGTCGAAGTTCTTTGCCTGCCGGGGTGTCGTCATTGGGATAAAGAACTTTCGAGATGGTTTCAGCTTCGACGTTTTCGCGCTGGGCATCGACGTAACCTCCCGCGTTAAATACATCGAGGTTGAACAAGTCCGATGAACGGCTTTCCCAAAGACGTAATACGTTAACCGTATTGCCGAGATAACCGACGATGGGCACGTCCCAGGGCACGCCTTTGACAATTCGGGCTGGGCGCCATTCTTTGCAGACTTCTCCCTGATCATTGAATTTGGTTTCGACATAACCGTAAAACGCAACCTCTTGGGTGCTTTCGGGGCGACAGAGTTCAAATGGATTGCCGTACTCACGCCAACTGTCTGGCCGCTCGAACTGGCGCCCATGCTTAAATTCCTGTTTAAACAAGCCGTTTTCATAATGGATGCCATAGCCCATGGCAGGCATGTCCAGGGTTGCCAGCGAGTCGATAAAACAAGCGGCCAGGCGGCCCAGGCCACCGTTGCCAAGAGCCATATCTTCTTCCTGGTCAGCAAGCTCGTCGATGTCTTTACCCAGTTCCTTCAAGGCGGCTTGTGCGATCTCAAACAACTCCAGATTGTGCAGGTTATTACTCATCAGCCTGCCCATCAAAAATTCCAGCGAGAAGTAATGAATTGCACGCGTATCATGTTTGTAGTGTTTTTTTTGTGTGCTGCGTAGTCGATCGAAAACGAACTCATTCAGCGTCACGCAAGTGGCCTGCCACCAGGCTTTTTCATTGGCCTTGTTTTCATCGGTTCCCAAAGTGGCATTCAGATGTTTGAGAATCGAGTTCTTGAATTCCTCAACGCTGATTCGGGGTTGTTTCGTTTGAGTTGTTTCAGGTGCCATATTCTGCTCCGCAGTCATCATTTATGTGCAGTTGATGGGTAGTTGTTATAATTTTACTCAGTATCCATCACGAGAACCAAGTATCTCCCGTTTACCGTTGAAAATACACCTAAGATTACCAAGTATCAAAGTTGTTGTCCCAAATCATAGTATGGGCTTCTTGTTATCGCCATTTGCTTCACTTTACGCTAAGTTAAGACTATGCATAATGTTGGACATCGTAAAGGCGCACGTTGACCAAAGCGATGATAGTTTCTTCTGTTTACGTATTCCATAGGTAATTGGTAGGGTACGAGTGTATGAAAGTTCTGTTTCTTGCTTCTGAAAAAGAAGGCTTGGTGAAAACCGGTGGCTTGGCTGATGTGGTTAGAGCATTGCCAGCCCACCTGAAAAGACAAGGTATAGATGTGCGAGTGATGATTCCGTGTTACCGGGATTTACTCGTGCAGAATTATTCGCTGCGGATCCCTTCGCTGGATATCCATCTGACTCATCATGATTGTTATGGTTCAGCCATCCGCCAGACCCTGGTTGATGATGTGCAGGTGTATTTGCTGGAGCACAATGCATTTTTTGATCGTGGCGGGCTTTATAACGAGGATGGCGGCGATTCGTACAACGATAATGCACTGAGGTTTGCATTGTTGTGCAAGGGTGCGCTGTGTGTTTGCGATACGCTGGATTGGATTCCCGATATTGTTCACTGCAATGACTGGCAAACCGCACTGGCGCCGTTTTATTTGAAGGAGCACTTTGCCGGCAATACCAAATTCAGTCATACCAAAACGGTACTTACCATTCACAATGGTTTGTTTCAGGGCCATGCCCCGGCGTTCCTCAAGGAGACACTGGGCATCAACGATTACTTTTTTGTACCCGAAATATTCGAAGATAACGGCCAGATAAACATGCTCAAAGGGGGTATTGCTCTGGCCGATGCGGTCACAACCGTTAGTCCAGGCTACCACGATGAACTGCTGAACAAAGAGACGAGTCATGGCCTTTGGCAAAGCTACCACGCCAAAGGGAGTGCTTTCGTAGGTATTTTAAACGGCTGCAACTATGAGCACTGGGATCCGGAAGTTGACCCAGATTTGCCCGAAAACTATGGTATTCACAATATTGCGGGCAAGGCAGGTTGCAAGTACACGTTGCAGAAGGCACTTGGGCTGGATGTCGAAAGCCCGGCGGCGCCCTTGTTCGGTATTGTCAGTCGTCTCTCGGATCAGAAGGGTTTTCAGTACCTGGTTCCGGCGTTGTGGCGCTACTATCAGATGGCACAGAGCGACACCTCTGTGCGGCCAATACAGTTAGCGGTGCTTGGCAGTGGTGATCAGTGGATTGCCGGCCAGCTGAGGCTATTGGCGGATCAGTTTCCCGAGAGTGTCAGTTTTACCCAAGGCTACAGCGAGTCGCTGGCCCACCAGATTGAAGCCGGTTCGGATTATTTTTTGATGCCATCGGCGTTTGAGCCTTGCGGCCTAAACCAGTTATACAGTCTCAAATATGGTGCGGTTCCGATTGTTCGCTCCACCGGCGGGTTGTGCGACACGGTTGTCGGCTTAACCCGTAACTTCACCAATCAAAACTATGCGACAGGCATTTCATTTGAGCAGCAAACCGACGACGAATGTTTCGAGGCGATTCAGCTGGCTGTTACGCTTTGGTACGACCATTTCGAACTATATCAGGCGATCCAGAAGCGTGGCATGGAACAGGACTTTTCATGGAGAAAACCGACGGAAGAATTTATCCGACTGTATCAAAAGTTGCTTGCGCACTGAAATTGACTGTTCAGGGGCGGTTTGCTGCCCCCCGTGGTCTTTAGAGCCGGTTTTCGCCTGTATGCAAATACTGACCAAGATCGTTTCCAGCACACGCTGTGGTTGGTGTGGCGATGACCCGCTGTATGTCGATTGCCATGACTCACTATCGGGCAGACCTGTCGCTTCTTCGCTGTCGCTGAATGTGTCATGCTTTGTGATTGGTATCGTAGAATTTCAACAATCGGGTGGCTATACTCGCGATCCCCAAAAAATAAAAATGCGTCTTACGGCAAAGGACACCTGAGTGGATGCCGATTAGGGAAAAGAGAATAAAATGAAAAGCCTGTATTGTTCTGTCGGGTTGCTGATGGCGGTGGTGTCGGCATCGACGACAGCAGACCTGCAAATGTTGGCTGATTCCGAATTGAGTGCGGTGCGGGGCCAGGCTGGTTTGTCCATTGAGCTGGCGACTGAAATTGATATTGGTGAAATTGCCTATAGAGACGAAGGATATATAGCCATTAAAGATATACATCTTGGTGGTTTGGGCGGCTCCATGCTGGACAATATGCTGATCACCCTGGATATCGCAGGCCCTAATGAAGTGTTACATCGCGGTTTTTCCCGCTTTGCGATGTGGGCGGATGCTGGTCTGGTTGATAGTGCTCATTTGGATGTTGCCGATGCTGCTGCCAGGTATTCTGTTGGCGGAAGTTATGGTGAAGCCTTTAACGATGGTGATATGGTGCTTCATGTTGAATCATTGGATTCCGGGGCCAACGCATCGAACGATACAGAACAGAATATTGCGGCCTACCAGTCGGCGGTGGACTTTGCACTATCCGTTGGATCTGTCGGGTTGACCGAGCAAGGTTATGCGGTTGGCAGTGGTCCTACGGGTGGTGCGATGTTTTCGGATATTGATGCAGAAGGGTATCTGGGGCCGGTTGATATTGTCATTCGCAATGGTAGCGGGGCTACCAGCCCGGTTTCGGGTGGTGCTATGGATGTATCTGACGCTGTCACTGAGGTCGATGCCTATTTCCGGGTAACTGATCTGGATTTAAACTGGGATGCAGCGGATGTGTTGTTAATTTTCAATTTTGCAGCGATGAAGCAGTTGGATGTCAAAATCAACAACACGCGTGGAAATGACTATGTCGGTCAATTCGGCTTTGCCAAGGTCTCTGCCAAATTTGCCGAAGGCGCCAGCAATATCAATGGCGTTACCGGTTTGGCCATCTATGATGTTGAAATTCGTGCTGATGTCGATATGCCACACGTACAGTTTGGCAATGCGTCCAGCATTGGTGGCATCTACTTTACCGACTTTGTATTCCAGACAGATGTTTTGGTTTACGGTCACTAAAAGCCGTTTTTGGCGCTTGGTGAGATGCTTTTCTGCAATATATTTCGCAAAGCCTCCGTGCGATAGTGGAGGCTTTTTTATATCGAAACCGGTGTTCGTTTTACATGGTCAGTGACACTTCCCGGTCTCTTGGGCAATTTTGCGTTATCGCATTGACCATAGAGAACAAGGCCGGAATGTGGTGTGCAATGATAGGAATACCTGTGGTCAGCACAGACACAGATATATCCCGCGCTTCGTCCGCCCAGCACAGCTTGTTCAGCAAACCAATATGGCCAAATGCGGCACGACTGTTTTTACCCCACATGCCTATAGGGCTTCCGCCGAGCATTAATCCGGCACTGTAGCGCATCGGTATCATTAGCGTCCGGTCAAACTGGAGCGACCCGTATTCATGTACCGCCCGGCGTACTGTATTCTCCTGGCAAATTTGCTTGCCCTCCCATTCACCGCCGTTCAACATCATTTGGTAGAACCGGGAAACTTCTTCGGCTGTGCCGATCAAATTGCCCGCCGGCATGACCGAGCGGTACCATTCAGAACTGTTTATGACTTGTTCTACCGTGTCGATATCTGCGCCCAAGGCCCGTTTGATCACTTTGGTAATCGGAAATATGGGCCTGGGTCCGGTGGCGTAATTGGTTGCCAGTTTATGGCGTTTATCTTCGGATATACCGTAAGTGAAATACTCCATTGCCATCGGTTGGCGAATCTTTTTGTCGATGTAATCCTGGATGGTGTTGCCAGTGACTTTTTCAAGTACCCGGCCGAGCACGAAGCCACCGGTAAGTGCGTGGTAAGACAGGTCATTGCCGCTGGAAGAGATCGGTTTGGTGTCGCATATCAAACGCCAGATTTCATTTTCATCCCACAGCACGTCAATTGGCGTGTCTTTCGCCACCCGGGGGATGCCGCTTCGGTGAGAAAGGATTTGATGCACGGTGATGTTACGCTTGCCGTGCTTGCCAAATTCAGGCAGATAGTAGCTCACCGGGTCGAGCAAATTAACCAACCCATCCTCTGCTAACATATGCATTAACAAAGCCGTGACCGCTTTTGATGCCGAAAACAGACAAACCGGCATATCTGGCGTCGCCACCACTCTTGGTGTATTGGCCTGGTCTTTTGGACCATTGCCTGTCAGGTAGCCAATCGAGCGATTAAAGACAATTTTGCCCTGTCTGCGCAAGCAGAAAGTAATGGCTGGCTGTGTGCCGGTCAAATAGAGATTGACCACAGACTGCCAGATCGCTTCCGCCCTTTTGGCATTGAAGCCCACGGATTCCGGGGTGACCTCCTGTTCATGGTTGATTCTGATTGATTGTGAAACACCCTCAAGGCGGCTGGTGTTCAGTAGCTTTCTTATCATGAAATTTCGCATGCATCCACCCTCGTTCCTAGTGATGGGTGTAGTTATAACGTGAATTGATGTTGAGGTAAATTACAAAGTATAAATTGTGGAGAATAATTGATATACAAAGATAAAAGTCAACGCTGGTGTAATTATTGCTAGTTTGCACGGAGGCAGCGCAAAGCGGCAATATTTCGTCGCCTATCGCTAATGAGACTACACTGCCAGCCTAATTGGCGACGTGAAGTGAAAGAAGCTCCTGGGTCAGAGGATCATCAATATGTCCAGCATTGTCAATATCGGCTTAACCGGACTCCTTACGCATCAGGCTGCGCTGAATACCACCAGCCACAATGTCAGCAATACCGATACACCTGGCTATAGTCGTCGGGAAGTGGAATTTGTGCAAAAGTCGCCCCAATTTGTGGGTTATGGCTACGAAGGATCCGGAGTCCAAGCGCAAACGGTAAAGCGTATCGCTGAAGAGTTTCTGGTCGGTCAGGTGCGCGCAGATGAGGTGGTCTATAACAGAAGTAATGCGTTTTTAACCCAGGTTGAACAGTTGGACGGATTATTGTCACGAGATGCAACCAGTCTTAGCTCTGCGATGAGTGGCTTTTTTGGTGCGCTGCAGGGTGGCGCGGATGATCCAACTGCGATTCCAGAGCGGCAGATTGTGCTGAGCGAATCAGAAAACCTGGTTAGCCGGTTTCACTCCCTGCATACCCGGCTTGAAGATCAGTCGACTGCGACTATCGAGCAGATAACTGCGGCGGTTTCGGAAGTGAATAGTCTGGCTCGTAGTTTAGGTTACCTTAACCAGGCCATTTCCAGAGCGATGCCGCTGGCACAGGGAGACCTGCCCAATTCACTGTTGGATGAAAGAGACGAATTACTCAGGAAGCTCGCAGAGAAAACCTCGCTGGAGGCGATCGTCAAGCCAGATCACACCGTCGATGTATTTATTGGCAAAGGCACAGCCCTTGTCGTCGACGCTGCAGTCAGCGAGGTATCGGTGCTCGAGGATCCGTTGGATCCTTCACAAATTGAAATCGCCCTGACCCAAAACGGGTTACAGCGGCAGATTACCGAAGATATCGTTGGTGGCGAGCTGGGCGGAGTATTGCAGTTTCGTGATTCACTGTTAACTGAAGCGTTCAGTACCATGGGTCGCATCGCTTTAGTATTGGCGGACACGGTAAATCGCCAGCATCGTCTTGGCATGGATCTCGAAAACAATCCGGGTGACTTCTTTTTTGCCGATATCAATCGTATTGATTTACAGAGAAGTCGCGTACTTGGCAGTGACAACAATGCGTTGCCGCACGATCGCGTGGTGTCGCTGGAGATTCGTGATGTCGATCAACTGGCTATCGACGAGTACACCCTGTCCTTCGAAGGGCCTGCCGACTCGGATTACACCCTTAGAAACAACACAACAAATACCGTTGTCAAACAGGGTTCGTTGCCGGATGGCTTCCCGGTCAGTATAGACTTCGATGGCCTCCGGTTAAGGCTGGAATCAGGCTCTTTCCAGATGGGTGACCAGTTTCTGGTGCAACCGACGAAGCACGCTGCCAGGGATATTTCCCTGCATATCGACCGGGTTGAAGAAGTGGCATTTGCGGCGCTGATCAGAACCGGCGCCGACCTGGGCAATCGGGGCAGTGCCGTTATTTCTCCCGGTACCATGCTCGATGTCGATAGCCCCCTGACCAGGCAAACCTTGTCCCCGTTTGGGACGCCGGGCGAATTGTCGCCACCGATAGCGGTGCGCTTTTTAACCGACGATATCTATGAAGTAATGGATGCCAGTGACCCGGCAAATCTGCAGCCTTTGAACCCACCCTTGAACTCGCAGCAATATATCTCTGGTGTGGCCAACTCCTTGTTTACCGCCGATCCGGCAGAAACGGTTGTTTCCGCCGGAGGCACCAATATCGGTCAAATGCCTGTTCCCGGACCCAGGCCCGGTGCCGACTGGCAATCCTTCGACAATGGTTACAGCGGGCAGACTATCACCGTGCTCACTCGAGATCCGGACACCGGAGTGGCAACACCTTCATCGGTAACAATCAATCCGGATGCGAGTGCTTCAGCTATCGCCAATACTTTGAGTGGTATCGCGGGGGTGCAGGTCAACGCCTATTCCGAAATAAAAATCAGACAGTTTGTCGACGATGGTGATGCCAATCCGTTAGAGCTGTCGTTGAATGGTCAAATACTGACTATCACGCCACCGGCAGTGCTTGGTCCGGATGCACTGGCTGATGCGATCAATGCCAATGCGGTGCTGCGTGACCAGTCTATCTATGCCGTCAGTGATGGTGTCGAGCTGTCGGTGTTTGCCAGCAGCGGCGTCGATCTGGTCGTTGAAGTGGGCGGCGCGGGCGATAGTGTGACTGTCGACAAAATCAGTCCTTATGACAACAGTGTATTGGCATCCAGGTCGGTGGTCTCTGGTCAGGGTGTCGCGGTGGCTGGTTTTCTGGATGTCACTTTATCCAAGGGTGCGACACTGTTTTCCGCAACCAATGGCGTCTTCCAGCAAACCCCCCCCGCTCGTTCCGCTTATTTGGGATTCACTGCGGAGATTTCCGGTGTCCCCCAGGCAGGTGACGTATTTCGAATCGGCTACAATGAGGCAGGCGTATCGGATAATCGAAACGCGCTCGGGTTAGTGGCCCTGGAACTGGCCGAAACCTTTGCCGGGGTCAGCACGTACACGGACGTGTATTCATCTATGGTTGAGAAAATAGGTACCGAAACCAGTCGTTCCAGATTGAACACAGAAGCCAGTGAATCATTGTTGAAACAGTCAATAAGCAACCGCGATAGCGTATCTGGCGTCAATCTGGATGAAGAAGCGGCACGACTTGTCCAATATGAAGCAGCCTACAATGCGTCCAGCAAAGTTGTCACCTTGGCGCAGGAGTTGATGGATACACTATTGGGCACATTTCGCTAGAAGCCTGGTGTTGGCCGGTGATTCTACCATTGATTACGGCCACTGTTTTTTTAGAAAAACACCCCCCCATACTGCGCTCTGACCGCTTGCGGGCGGCGTGTCCCTCTGTATCTAGGACAGCAGGCTACAACAGTTGAATCATCCGAGCGTTTGTAATTATCTGCATCATTGGTTATCTTTGCTAGACGACCAGCTTACAGCTAATAAACAGACCAAACAGGAACCACATATGAAAGGATTAATGATGGACAGTTCGCTGTCGATTTCGGGTATTCTCACTCATGCTGAAACGATTCACCCCAAAAGCAAAATTGTCAGTAGAAACGTGACCGGGGATATCCACCAATACACCTACGGTGAAGCGGCAAATCGCTCGCGTCAACTGGCTAACGCACTGGTTAGATTTGGTGTTGAACAGGGAGATAGGGTCGCTACTCTGGCATGGAATACTCACCGTCATTACGAGTTGTATTTTGCTGTTTCCGGCAGCGGTGCAATTTTGCACACAGTCAATCCCAGGCTGTTTCCACGGCAACTCATTTATATCATTAATCATGCCGAAGACGAAGTATTGTTTGTAGACTTGACCTTTGTGCCAATTATCGAAGAGATATATGGCTCACTGAAGACGCTGAAGCATATTGTGGTGCTGACAGACGAAGCCAATATGCCGGAATCCTCCAATTTGAAATTGCTCTGCTATGAAACCTTGATTGCCGATGAGTCAACCACTTTCGAGTGGCCCGCCGTAGACGAAAATTCAGCCGCTTCCCTCTGTTATACCTCGGGCACGACGGGCAATCCGAAGGGCGCGCTTTACTCGCACAGGTCAACCGTGCTGCACGCCTGGGCCTGCTGTGGCAGTGATGCATTTGGTATAGCCAACCGTACCACTGTGATGCCAGTCGTGCCCATGTTCCACGTAAACGCCTGGGGCGTGCCCTATGCGGCGACAATGAGCGGTGCCGCTCTGGTATTGCCTGGAGCCGGTATGGATGGGGAATCACTCTATGAGATAATCAGTTCAGCGGGGGTCGACTTAATGCTCGGTGTACCGACGGTATGGCTGGGCTTATTGAATTATTGTGCCGATCAATCACTGAAATTGACGTCGGTAAAAACCGTTGTGGTCGGTGGCGCGGCAGCACCATTATCCATGATCGAGGCGTTCCACACCGAGCATGATGCCTTTGTTATGCACGCCTGGGGCATGACAGAAATATCACCGGTTGGTTCAGTCAACAGTATGAATCAGTATACAGCCAGCCTGAGTCTGGAACAACGATTTCAAGTGCAAACCAAACAGGGTCGCCCTATTTTCGGTATCGAAATGGAAATAGTGGACGCCAATGGCCAACCTCTGCCGCATGATGGTAAAGCTTCGGGTCGATTACTGGTGCGAGGCCCCTGGGTGGCTAAATCCTATTATAAAGATGAAGATACTTCGGCCTGGAGCAATGGCTGGTTCGATACCGGGGATGTCGCCACCTTAGACCCCATGGGTTATATGAATATTGTCGATCGCGCCAAAGATATGATCAAATCCGGTGGCGAATGGATCAGCTCTATTGACCTGGAAAATGCCGCCACCGGCCATGAAGCCGTTATGGAATGTGCGGTTATCGGTGTTCCTCATCCTAAATGGGATGAACGACCATTGCTACTGGTCGTTTTGAAAGAAGGTAAGAAAACGACGAAAGAAAGCGTACTGGCCTTTCTTGCCGACAAAGTGGCCAAATGGTGGCTGCCCGATGACGTGATATTTGTTGACACCTTGCCTCATACGGCTACCGGCAAGCTGTTAAAAATGAAACTGCGTGAGCAATACAGCGATCGATTGACCGATTGAGTCAAGCTTCGCGAACAAACAAAGCCTGTAAAACAGGTGCAAAGCTGACCCGCCCTGAGCGGGCGGCTTCCTGCATCGAACCTGTGTTTGAAGTGTTTAGTGCCTTTTTCGATGCCTTTGTCGCTCAATTCGCTGAGCTTAGCCTGATATCCAAAGGCTGAGAAGTATCCAAATGCACATCTCGTTGCGGGTAAGAGATTGGAATCTGTGCATCGTTCAGTGCATTGTAAATGGCCACATGAAGCTCGCTGAGCGTTGACAGTCGATATTCACTTTTACCTACATAGGCGTGTAAATTGATAATTAGCGCGTTGTCACCGAGGTTTTCGAAATAAACGGTCGGCACCGGTTCCGACAGTACCTGAGAATGTGCCTTGGCGAGTCTGGTGACAATCGCCATGGCTTGCTCTACGTCAGACCCATAGGCAACACCTATGGTGATCATCAACCGTGTGGTTTGGTCCGATAATGTCCAGTTAAGTAATCGGCTGGTAATAAACTCTTTGTTGGGTACAAGCAGCTCTTTGTGATCCCAGTTTCGAATCGTTGTGGCACGGATTTTAATGCGGGTGACAACGCCGTCGGTATCGCCTACCGTCACCACATCGCCGACCCGAATCGGACGCTCGAAAAGGATAATCAGACCACTGACAAAATTAGCGACAATTTCCTGCAGGCCAAAGCCGATACCGACACTCAGCGCAGCTGCCAACCATTGCAGCTGCGTCCAACTGACGCCAATTCGGTTCAATACCACCAATAAGCCTATTGCCACGATCAGGTACTGCAAGAGTGTGCGCGTGGTATAGAGCCCTCCCCGACTGTTCTTCATATAGGGCAGCAGGATAAATTCCAGCAAGGCCGGCAGACGTTTAGCCGCGATCAGCGTAATGGCGACGATAAACACAGCGAGGCCAAGATCAAACAGAGAAACCGCATGGTTGATTTCCCTGCCGTTTTCAACACCGGTGTAATGCCACAAGGTAAACTCGTCAAGAATGCTGAAGGCTGGCAGAATATCTGCCCAGATCAGCCAAAAGCCAATTGCGCCTGCGACCGAAAGGCCGGTGTTCAGCAGCTTCTTTGCTCCCTTACTGACCGCATCGAGATCAATTTTTGGCTCTTCCACATCCAGCCAAGGATCGCTGCCAGCGGCCTCTGTTGAGGATTCCTGGGCTTTTTGGCGAGCCGCTGCCCGACGTTCCAGGGCATTTTTATAGGCTAGTTTACGACTGGCCAAGGTCAGCCAGCGTATAACAAGCTGGTGAATCAGCGCCAGAACAATAGTGAACTCGAAGGTATGCATAAGCTGCAAAAACAACATGCTAACTGAATAAAGATAGCCCGACAAACCGGCCAGACCAAATAACAATGGAGCGACAAGCAATAAATAGCCCAAGGTATTGGCAGAGCTCTGGGTCGGTGATTGAGGGTCTGCTTGGGCAGCCTGGATTTGCTTTTGTTTCAGCAAAGTCGAAAGCAGACAGTAGCCTAAAAGCACCATGGTAAACAGCGACGCAAGATGGGGTAACGCACCGGTTAACGAGCCAAAATCGTAGCCGATTAAAATCAACGAAAAAAGAATGGCCGGAATTAACAGATACAGCAGCTTGTCCATGGCCAGCTTGATTTGATCGACGTTAGATTCAGTCCATTTAAAATGGACGCGCAACAATCCATTTTCGCGACATAATTGACGAACCAACTGCACAAAAAACAAAAACAGTGCAACGGGCGGCAAAACAACGCCGATTTCGGTTATCAAATGACTCCCCCCGACTGTCGACTGAATGGAGAGGGCGAACAGCATCATGACTACGGGCAAAGGTGACGCCAATACAATCGACAGCAGCAATGCCTGCAACGTAAATTGAAAAGAGTCGGTCGTCAGGCGTTTCAGTGGTTGCGCCGAATTGGCCAAAGCCGACATCAATGTCCGTCGCTTCAGTACAAATACTAGAAGGCTAATAACGCCAAAACCGACGGCTAGAAAGTTGTCCACCACAAGCTGTTGAAAGGCGTTGGCTAAAGTCTGTAACCTGGTCAAAGACAATAACCGGGTAAACTGTTCAGGGGTTCCGGCCAGCAGGTTAAAGTCGATTGCCCGGGCACTCTTGACCCAGAGCAATCGCTCTGAAATATAGTCTCGATAGTCTTCTATCAGCGTAACCAACTGGCGCAACGAATAGTCCAGATTACTGAGTGCCCGCAAGCGTTTTTGTTCCGATTCAATCACTCGATCCAGAATGTTTCGTCGACTCTCCAGTAAAAACTGTAATTCGTCATGCAGTTCAGCAGCATGAGGCAGGTCTTTTGTCATTCGGGCTATGGTGTCGGCAATATTACGCAGGCTGCGTCTTTCTTCTTCATACTGAATTCTCTTGAGGCCAACTTCAGCGAGTTGTCGCTCGCTGGTCAGATTTAACCAGTCAGTCAACGAAATGGCGGCAATACGCCGCCGGTCTTCCAATAGAATCTGTCCCATCGCTTGACTCAGCCCGGCCACTTCGATTTTTTTACGCGTGGCAGAAAAGTCGTCACGTAACCGTTGGACAGTTTCATTCAAGTTCTGTTCGTGCTTTTTGACTTGAGCCAGCTCTTGCACAATGTTCCGGAGTTCACTGCTCAAGGCCAGATTCCGGGCGGCCAGATCGATCACAACCGGTTGCTGATTGGCAACATTTTGTTCAGCTTGGGCCGCTCTGTCCCGAAATTCCTCGGCATCTCTGGCACGCCGATTGGCCAGGGCGTTTTCCAAGTCCTCGATCTGGTGGTTGGTCAACTCCAGTATGCGCTGTTTTAAATTGATCCTTGCGTCGATCAAGTCCAACAGTACAGGGTGACGAACCAGCTCCGCCTCGAGTACCAGTTTTTCAGATTTGACCAGGCGTATCTCCAGTTCGCTCTGCCATTGTTTGATGATGGTATCCAGGTTCTGTTGCAACCCGCTTGCCATTGCACCGTGACTGGCGCGTGCCGGCAGATCAAATCGGGGCAGAGACCAAAGCTGCCGTCTGATTTGCTGTGGCCGGTTTTGTTCTGTGACCAGTTGCTCTTGCAACATAGACAATTCAGATTCTAACGTTGTTTGTTGACTGACTATGCGGATCAGACGTTGTTCAATTTCCTCGATTGGCTCGTCGGCAGGAACGGTCAGTCTGATTGGCGGATTACGTTCCAGCCGTTTGGTTTCTGCTTCAAGTTCACGTATCAGCTTGGGTAACCGGTTGACGGATTCCCGATATTCAGCCGCTTGCTGTTCAAATTCTGTAACTTGCTGCAAACCGGCGACTATGGCCTCCAATTGATTGGACAGTTCCGTTTTGCGCGACTCGCTCAATACGGATTCTTGCTCAAGCTGTTTTATTCGGGCTTCAACCTGTTTTTTGTCAATTGCGGCTTCAATTGGCAGACAGAGTAAGAGCAATAACGATACGATTGGGTAACACACCCATCTGAAACCTGATAGTCTATAAAACCTCATAGTCGATATTCCAAATGATGACCGATTGTTGTGCTTCTTGATGTTGATTAGTGTAGTCCGAATTGGCGGTTGTTTTCTGGTGATCGATAACATACTTTTCTGACTGGTTTTCGAGCAGATTTCTTAGTATGCTGAATCCTAGAAAAGGTGATTCCGGCACTGCAAATCAGCCGCGACACGCAATAAAAATAAACGAGAATAATAACTATGACATACCTTAGTGAAAATGGCCGGACGTTTCCACTCGGCTCCCGGATTTCCTCGGATGGAGTCAATTTTTCACTTTTTTCCCGGGATGCCAGTTTTGTCGAGCTTCTTTTATTCGATGATGCCAATGACAAAAAAGCCGAGCGGGTGATTCGTCTGGATCCTTTGATTAACAGGACAGGTGATTACTGGCATATTTTCGTGCCTGGTCTGCAGTCAGGTCAGTTGTACGGCTACCGTGTCGGCGGCCCCTACGAACCGCATCGCGGCTTGTTGTTCCGGCCTCAAAAGGTATTGCTGGATCCGTACTCCAAGGCGGTAGTCATGGGTTCCAACTACAGTCGCGAAGCTGCCATCAGAGAAGGTGACAACGAAGCGCAGTGCATGAAGAGTGTGGTGGTCGATGACCGAATGCAATGGCAGGACCAAGGAGCCATTAAACGGCCGCTGGAAGAGACAGTCATATACGAGATGCATGTAAAAGGGTTTACGGCGCACCCCTCTTCCGGAGTCAGCCCGGAGAAACGAGGCACCTATGCCGGTGTCATCGAGAAAATACCCTATTTACAGGGGTTGGGTGTGACCGCAGTCGAGTTGCTTCCGGTGCAGCAATTCGACCCACAGGATAGCCCAAAAGACGGCTTGACCAATTATTGGGGTTACTCCCCGATCAATTTTTTTGCTGTCCATCAGGGTTACAGCTCGGATAAAACGCCGCTTGGCGCGATCCGGGAATTCAGAAACATGGTTCAGGCACTGCATCGAGCCGGGATCGAGGTGTACCTGGACGTTGTGTTCAATCACACGACAGAGGGTGGCTGGGGAGGGCCAACACTGAGCTTCAAAGGTTTGCAAAACAATGCCTATTACATTTTCGACAATAACAATCGTCAGTTCGCCAATTACAGTGGCTGCGGCAATACCTTTAATGCCAATACCTCCGTTGCCCGCCGATTGATTTGTGAAAACCTTAACTATTGGGTTCAGGATATGCACATTGACGGCTTTCGCTTTGACCTGGCTTCCATTCTGGCTCGCGATTCATCCGGTCATGTTTTGCGTGATCCACCGATACTTTGGTCGATCGAAACCGATCCGATTCTAGCCGGTACCAAGATCATTGCCGAAGCCTGGGATGCCGCCGGTCTTTATCAGGTCGGCAGCTTTGTCGGTGGTCGCTGGCAGGAGTGGAACGGCCGATATCGAGATCATTTACGCCGTTTTATTAAAGGTGACACCGGTGTGGTCGGAAATTTTGCCGATAGTATGATAGGTTCGCCACGACTGTATTATGACCAACGCGCCACGCCGCACAGGTCGGTGAATTTCGTGACAGCCCATGATGGTTTCACTCTCAATGATCTGGTCAGTTATAACGACAAGCACAACGAAGCCAACGGTGAGTCGAACCAGGATGGCGAAAGTAACAACCTTAGCTGGAACTGTGGGGTTGAAGGTCCAACAAATCTGAAAGACGTTAACGATCTGCGGCGGCGTCAAATGAAAAATTTCATCACTATTCTGATGATATCCATGGGGACGCCAATGCTGAGCATGGGCGACGAAGTCTGCCGAACCCAGCGCGGCAACAATAACGCTTATTGTCAGGACAATGCGATTAGCTGGTTTGACTGGGATTTGGTAGAAAACAACAAAGATATTTTGCGCTTTACCAGAAAACTGATTCATTGGCGTCGGAGACGCGGCACGCAAAAAATAGCCCACCCGACACTGGCAGATATATTGGACAGAACGAAGATACAATGGCATGGCACTAAACCATTTGAACCGGATTGGTCGGACTACTCCCATTGCATCGCTGCCGTCATTCTGGAACCAAAAGCCAATGATTTGGTGTATATTGCTGTCAATGCTTATCACCAGAATACACTTTTCGAGCTGCCTCATCCCGAGTATGGTCGCTGGTATCGAGTCATCGATACCGCGCTGCCAAGCCCTGATGATGTGGTTGATATGGAAAATGCAATCAATTTGGAAGATCAAACCCGCTATTTGTTGCACGCCCGCTCGGTCATTGTTCTGGTCGCTCATGACAGCGCGCAGCAACGAATCGCCTAAGCCGGCTACCGTGGCCCACCGGGTTCGTCTTGATCGGACGTTTGTTAGAGGTTTCGCTATGCGAATGCACAATTTTTGGCTAATTGGTGTCGTCGTTTTCTTACCTGATATCGCGATCGCCTCTGAACAAAGCAGTCGCTGCGTCCTTGATTCTGTTGCCGGTGCCGCTGATGAAGTCACGGTGGCGGAGATAAAAAACCAGTGCGATTCGATTGGCAGCCGGGTGGCATTGCCTGAGAGGTTGCTCGAAGAAAAGGCGACGGAAGAAAACAATTTCGTTATTACCCCGCACCGGCAGAACTATATTTTACCTTTCACCTATATGGATAAGCCGAATCAGGCACCGTACCGGTTCCAGACCGAATATCCCGGTCTGGATAAACCGATTCAGAATCAGGAGGCCAAGCTCCAGATCAGTTTGAAAGTGCCATTGACTTATACGGATCTGCTGACGCCTAATGACGGTGTTTATTTCGGCTTTACATTGAAATCGTTCTGGCAGGTCTATAATGGTGATATTTCCGCTCCGTTCCGGGAGACCAACTATCAGCCAGAAGTTTTCTATCAGGCGCCGATTCAGTCTGAGTTTATGGGGGGTGTCTGGTTCACGCGCATTGGCCTGGAGCACCAGTCCAATGGTCGTACTCAGTATTTGAGCCGAAGTTGGAACCGAGTGTTTGCCGGCATCGGCTTTCAAAGGCACAATTGGATGCTTTTTATCCAGCCCTGGTATCGTCTGAAAGAGAAAGAAAAGTCGGATGATGGTGACCCGCGCACACCACCTCAGGCGAAAGGGGATGATAATCCGGATATCGAGGACTATATGGGCCACTTTGAATTGATGGCGGTATACAAACAGGATCGGTTGCAATACTCGGCCCTGGCTCGTTTGAGTCATAAAGGCAAAGGCGCACTGGAGCTGGATATGAGCTTTCCGCTGTGGGGGCGATTAAAAGGCTACGTGCAGTATTTCAATGGCTATGCTGAGAGCCTGATCGATTATAACCACCGTAGCCAGCGTATCGGGTTGGGGCTGTTATTGACCGATATTCTCTAATCAGGGTTCAGCTTTGTTCATCGCTCAGGAAATCGAGAAAATTTTTCGAAGAAACTTTCTGATCTTTTTCCGGTGTTATACACTCCTCTCAACGTCCTACATAGATTCTGACTAATGATGAAAAAATATCTGCTTCTGGCCGTCATAGCTGCATTGGTGCTTTATTATTTCGGGTTGTTTGCCGATTTTATCCAACTGTTCAAACTGGCAGATGGTCATACCAATTGGCAGTATGTGGCCAACTGGTCCAGCGGTGTCCTGATAACGGCTTTATCGATCACTGCAGTGATTCTTTTCCTCAGCCGGGCTGAAACTACCCGGGCCAACCTTGAACTCAAAGCCATCAAAAATGATCTTGAAATACGTGTTCAGGAGCGCACGGCAACCTTGGACGAATCTAACCGATTGTTAAAAGAGGAGATCGATCAACACCTGGAAACCACCAATCGCCTGCATGCGTCGGAGACCTACATCAAAAATGTTTTGGAATCCATGCCAACCATGTTGGTGGGCCTGAATGCGAAGGGTGAAATTACTCAGTGGAACAAAAAAGCTGAACAAAACACGGGGATTGCCGCCAAAGACGCGCTCGGCAAAAATTTGTGGGACGCCTATCCGATTGTCACTGTTACCGAGAGCCAGGTGAAGCAGGCGCTGGAAAAGAAACTGACATTGAATTTCAAACAGAGTCAGCGAGGCTTGTTTCACTACGATACTACTATCTATCCGTTGCAGGGCGCGCTCGAGCCGGGCGTGGTGATATTGATCGTCGATATGACCAACCAGGTTAAATCGGAAAACAAGTTGATTCAGCGTGATAAAATGTCGGCGATGGGTGAACTTGCCTCTTCCATGGCGCATGATATCAATGTACCGGTACAGGCCATTTTGTCCGATATTTCCCGTGCTCAGCAGGTACTAAAAGGAATTTCGGATCAAGTTCACCCTGCCGCCTGTGCACAATTGGCAGGACAGCTGGCTGAGCTTGACAGAGAGTTGAGCGATGTGGCTAGCCAGGGCAAGCATGCCGTCGCTATTGTTTCCAACTTGCTTAACTTCGCCAGTTCTCATGAAGAGACCAAGCAAGAGTCGGATGTGGCCGAGATAATGGATCACACGATCGAGCTTGCGCGCAGTGTGTTGTCTTTACCGCACGGATTGCGGTTTACCGATCTGACAATAGAGCGAGATTACGATCAGGATCTGCCTTTGCTGCCTTGCTTTGTTTCAGAGATTCAGCAAGTGTTTCTCAGTTTGCTGCGGCATTGCTTCTACGCCATTGGTGAGGTCGACCGGGAAGGCTATATTCCGACCATTCGGGTACGGATTCTGGCCTGTTACGATGCGCTCTGGGTCAAGATTTCGCACAATGGTTTAGGGCTGACCAGTGACGAGCAGCAATATATATTCGAGCCGTATTTCGGTAACGAAAAGTCAGACGCCGATTATGACGCAGGCAAGCGGCTGTCATTCCCGCACTTTATTATGACTGAGCATCATCCCGGCCAGATGGCGGTGACCTCGGATATCAATGTCGGCACCACCTTTCATATTCAGCTTCAGCTCCATGCTTGAGGCATTTGTTCAACCAGGATATTTCTGCCTTACCACTGGCGGCGGCTCAGGCTTTTGCCGAAGGTCGGCTTGAAATGCGTTGATACCAGCGCGACAAATGCTCGTGTTCCGGCTCGATACGCAGGTTATTCACCTTGTTGAAGTCGATGGTGCATAGCGCCGTGATATCAGCAATACTGAACTGCTCCGTCACAATGAAGGTTTTGTCTGCCAGGTGAGTGTTCAATGTGTCAAAAAACATTCGCGCATTTTTTTTGCATTCATCGGCCCATTCCTTAATCGGGGTCATTCGATCCTTGAAGTAGCCACTGCTATGCTGGAAGCACATTCCGGTGGGTAGCAGGAAGTAAAACTCAAGCCAGCGTTGCCACATCTCGATCTGTGCTTTTTCTATCGCCGTTGTGCCCATCAATGGTGCCTCAGGGTGGATCTCCTCGAAGTATCGACAAATTGCGACGGTTTCGGAAATACAGGCGCCGTTATCGAGTTCCAGCACGGGCACTTTAGTCATCAGGTTCATTTGTCGAAATTTCGGTGTGAGGTTGTCGCCTTTTTGCAGATCCAATTCAACGTATTCGACATCGACCCCCTTTTCGGCTAAAAAAATCCGTACCCGCCGCGGGTTGGGGGCGATTTTCATTTCATAGATTTTCATTGGAACCTCTTCATCAGCCAGCTCAAGTTCTATACGCAGGCTCTCGCTTAGTCCGCGCACTACGAGCCAGTACTTGATTGCCTGTGGAGTTGATACGGCATGATAAACCCTCTGCTAGGTTAGCCGGGGTTTTCAACCAATTGTTTGATAAAGGCGTATTCTTGCTCCATTGTCCTGGCACAGTTTTCAGCGATAAAAGCGGCCAGTTTTTTGCCCACCAGCGGAATGTTGCACTCGATTTTCACTGACACATCGTTGATAGAGTGATCACCTTCCCGAGTCAAAATGCACTTGCCATTCAGAGTCACGGGTACACCATGAATATGGATATGGAAGTTGCCTTCATAGCCTTCACCGGGTTGGCCAGACCAGCTTTCAGTTTGATCTACCGTATTCCAATCACTGAGAAATCTTTTCAGTATACCGGGCACTTCAGTCGGAACCTGTCGGTGCATGGACAGGTTCAATTTTGTTTCAGTGAGGTCGCACTGGTCGATCTCGATGTTTCTTGCGCCCAATGATTCATGCTTGGCCTGGAGATCCTCAGGGGTGCCAAAGGTTTTAAAAACACACGCTACCGATGCCTGATAGACATGTCTGGCGGTCACTTCCATCTCTTAACCCTTCCTTTCCACTTTTCAGTTTTCATTTATTATTTATCAAGCGTATCCAGTCGCTCTGCTCGTTGTTGGTTCTGTGTTGCCTGCTTGTGCTGTGTCGATGGCCCGGCCTCTGTCGACGGTTCACTGTCTTCTTTCAGTTTAAAGACAATCTGGTGCCGTCGGGAGTCGATCCGGTCAATGACGACTGTAAGCTGGTCATCTAGAAAGAAACCCCGTTTTTTGCTCTTCAGCGATAGATAAACCTGATCAAAACTGTATTTATCCGGCATATCCTTGGTCGAGACAAAGCCTTCCAGGCCGACATCATCGAGTTTGATAAAGAATCCGGCTGATGTACTCCGAAACAAGCGAGCCTGAAAGGTCTGACCCTTGAGTGTCTCGGCGTACTGCGCTTTCAACCATTGTTCCATCAGGTTGACCGACTGTCTTGCCCGTTGTTGGGCATCTGCCAGAAGCTCCAGGCTTTTTTGAGTGAGCGGCCTGAACGAGGTGCCTTTTATCTTGTTCTTGATTAAACGATGAACATAGAAGTCAACGTATTTTCTGATTGGGGAGGTGAAGTTGGTGTATAGATCCAGCCCCATGCCACAGTGGGGCGCGGCTTGTGTAGCAAGTACACTGCGTTCGAGTTGCCGGTCGATCACGCTTCTCAGCGGGCTTGCATCAGGCGTGCGCTCGGCCAGATTGACCAGTTCGCTGAATTTATCCGGTTCGGTGAGGTGGCTGGTATCAAGTGTCGTGCTATGGTGAGGGTTGATTTTGTCCTGGATAATTTTACCAATATTCTCGATACGATCTCGCCGAACACCGCTGTGTGTTATAAACAGGCCGGTTGCGCATTCCTTCGCCATGAATTGTGCGGCACAGCGATTGGCAGAGATCATGCATTCTGCAACAATGTGGTTGCCTGCTCCGGGAATAATTTTGATGATTTGGGCGATTTTTTCCTGGTCATCGAGCTGAATCTGGAAGTCGAATTGCTCTTCGCGAATGGTCGCATACTGCGCTCGCCATCGATTGAAAGCCTCGGCGAGCAAGTGCAGTTGCTGAATGGATGCCTGGGCGGGTTCAGGAATACCTGTCTGATTGCCGGATTCGATAAAGGCGTTGACCTGCTCGTAACTGAGCTTGGCGCGAGATCGGATCAGGGCCAGTTTCAGTTGATAGTCGCGAATGCTGCCGTCCAGGCTGACATCCATCTCACAGACCAGTGCATATCGGTCTTCATCGGCTACAAGTGAGGCCAGGTTTTGGGTGATTGCCATGGGCAGCATCGGCACTGTGGTGCCGGGGAAATAAATACTTGTGCCGCGCTTGAAAGCCTCCCGTTCAATCGCCGAATCTGAGCCGATAAACTCGGTCGGGTCGGCAATGGCCACTTTCAGCTGCCAGCCATCGGTCATCGCCTCGGCGAACAGGGCGTCATCCATATCTAGGGTGGTGGCAGAATCAATAGTTACAAAAGGTATGGTTCGCAAGTCTTCTCTGTCGCCCGGCTCGATCGACAGGTTATCCAGTTCCTGCTTGATTTGCTGGTTGACCTCCTTGGGCCAGAAATGCCGAATATCGAATTTGGCCATGCTGAAAAGTCTTTCTATTCCCGGCTGGTTCGGGCTGCCTATTTTTTCTACCACTTCGACTTGCGGTTTACCAGTTTTGTAGGGGTGTTGCGTCAGTTTACATTTGATCAAATCGCCGTCTTTGGCGTGTTGGGTTCGATTGGGCGGTATGTAGAGCCAGCGGTTTACGTTGTGTACTTGAGGTTCGGCGAAACTGACTTTGTTTTTCGTTCTCAATACCGCGACAAATGTTTTCAGTTCCGGTTTAAGCAGTCTTAACAGTTCACCATAGTCCTTGTTTTTAGCATCGGTGAAAATTTCGATTTCCACTTCATCGCCGGGAAACACCCGGTTCATTTGCTCTGGTGACAGGTAAACATCCTTGCCGGTGGCATCGAGGGTCACAAAGCCAAAACGGGAATTGCTGCCTTTGACTTTTCCGCTGGCAATTCTTCTGTTTGCGTTAATTTCCTTTTTCAACTGTTTAAGTTGCGTGAGCGCATCCATATTTAACATGAAACTGAACCAATTTATCTAGTATGAGGACTCATCGCCGTGCCCGAAGCCTGAACCTTGCCGACGTGTCTCTTTGGGTTGTTTTGACAGTAGGGATTCTATAATACCGAAAAACAGTTTCAATAGGGATAAAAAGTAATTTAACTGAAATCCTGTTGTAGTTTCAGGTTGATCGCATCTATTTCAGAAAGCAGTTGGTCATTGCTTAGTGGCCGCCCAATCAAGTAACCCTGTATGTAATCTACGCCCTGAGATTTCAACCAGGCAAGCTGGTGGTCGCTTTCAACGCCGACAGCTACCGTCTCTGCGCCAAGTGTTCGGGATAACGCTAACAAGGCACTGGTTCGCTGCCGTACTTGGGCGTTTTCCGAGAGTGTCTTGATGCAGCTTTGATCCAGCTTGATTTGCTGAATCGGAAACGCGGAGAGATTTGCGGCTGTCGCACTTTCTGCTTTGACTTTGCCAACGCCGAAGGTGATCCCGCTGCCGGCGATCTGCTTGCTGAGTGACAGCATTTGGTCGGTATGGTCAATCAGCCAGTCGTGATTGACTTCCAGTCGAATCAGGTCTGGCCGGACAAAGGTTTGTTGTAACAACTGTGCTATATACGAAAAGATATTTTCATTGCTTAAACTATAGCCGGAGATATTGAGAGACAAGGTCAGGTTTGTCTGGTTTTGTTGATTGACTTGTTTAATCTTTGCACAGGCTTTACGCAGTACCTCCAGGTCGATACGAACGATTTCATCGGTGATTTCTGCTGCTGTAATTATGTCATTGGTGTCTGTCCTGGCCAGCACAGGGTGCTGCCAGCGGACCAGCGCTTCCAGACCGGCCAAGGTATTGTTACGGATATCGATCAGCGGCAGATAGAACACTTCCAGCGTATCATTGCTCAATGCTTCTGGTATAGAGGTATGCAATGCGCTGAATCGTTGACCCAGTTCGTCCAGCTCCCGGTCGCAGTAGCGAAAGCCGGTTGTGGCTTTTTTGGCGTCATGCAAGGTCGATTCGAGTTGGGTCAGGGCTTGCTCCGCCGCTATTCTGGGGGTGTCTGGTGTGTTGGATATAAACAGTACACTGGCAACGATATCGAGTTGCAGCGTTAACTCGTCGAGTATCAGTGGTTCGCACAATATGCCACGGATGTGGTTGACCAGTCGGGTGGTTTCACCAAGTTGTTTGCATTGCGTTGTCATAAGCGCGAACTGGTCACCGCCAAATCGGGCAATCGTGTCATTGGCAGAGGCGGCTCGGGTCAATCTGCCTGCGAGTTCTTGCAACGCGCGATCACCTACGTCATGACCGTATTGTTCGTTTACCCGGCTGAATTGATTCACCCCAAAACAAAGTGCAGTGACCTGTATCGAGGTACTGTGGTGAGTTGCTTTACCAAAGCGGTAGACCAGATTGAGAGCCTGCTCGAGACAGATCTGGAATACACGTCGGTTGACCAGATGGGTGATCGGATCCTGATAGAGTGATTGTTGTGAACTGGTCGCCCCGGCTTCTTTTTGTATCGCCAGTGCCATCACCTCACTACAGGTATGAATCAATTGGTAGTCTTGCTGACTAAGCAGTTTGCTGTCTACTTTGTAGGTAATGAGGCAGCCCAATATATCGGTTTCAATTGTAAATGGCGTTGCGTACAAAAACTGTATTTTGTCTGGCTGTACCGTTTTCAGATAGTTTCGCCATTGCTCGTTGTTCGGGTTCAACTTGAATTTTTTACCCAGCTCGATGGCCGCGTGCAGCATGTTAACAGGCTCGACACGCCGACTCAGTGCCTCGGCAAGTTTGGCGTTCAGTCTTTTACTGATCAGTGAATTGACCCCGGTGTTGTTTGGATCGTATATCATGCCGATAAACTCGCTGTCCGGAATGATACTCTCAAGATGGTCTATCAATTGACCAATCGATTTTTTCGCTGGCTGGTTGGACGAGAGAATTGCCAGCGATTGATTGACCGAACTCAAAAATCGAGTTCCTCCGGTCGGGTTTTCAGTCATCTCGGCCGTGGTTGAAAAGTCAGCAGTGAGGCGATAAAAGGTAATGCCGCCGAGGCCGACAATTACCGTTAGCGCGAGTGTCCCGAAGATCAACAGACTGGACGCCACCGGGTCGCGCGCGGCGGGTCGCCAGACAATGCTGCCGATATCATTGCCGTAAACCCCCGTTATGGTCAGTCGATTCAGATCCGGTGTTCGCCGTTTTGTGGGTAGTGCGACGAACTCAATTCCGGCCCGAGCCACGTCTTCGGTTAGCCCAGCGAGTTTGGAATTGGAGACCGATTGAAGCAACACCAGATACATTTTGGCTAACCGGTTGTGCCGCACCTTGGCCGACGGTGAGACGGGTTCCGGGTCTCGTTGTAGCCGGGATACTGCAGCGATAAAGAGGTTTTCGTCGATCGTGATGTAACCGGTAAATGCTTCGGCCGAGCTGTGGGGTGTTTGGGCTGCCTGATTCAGCAGTGGTATCAGATCGAATTTGAGCTTGTCGAGCGGAATCGACATGATCGGCGGCTCACTGATCTGGTGATACAGGATTGCATTTGTGTGAGCCATGACCAGTATACCCTGGATGCCCAGTTGTTCCTGCCGGGCGGCGTCAGGCAGTATGGCCTCCCAGGTTTGTCGGGTCAATGAGGTCTGCTTGGATTGACCGTTCAGGTCGGCCTGCATCTGAGCCACGGTTGCCAAAGACTTGGCCTCTGACTGCAATGCGCCCAGGATGGTTTTGCGGATATTTTGAGTGTCGTTTTCCAATATCGCGTCACTGGCGAGATAACCAATTAACAAAATGGACACCAGTGATACCAGGGTCAGGCTGAAGATTTTGACTAGCAGGTTAAATCGCGTCATGTTTTTTGATTCTGATTATTGCATCCGGTAAAAGTTGCACGATGCTGTCATGGCGAATATAAAAGTATATGAACAAAGTGGCAATCATGCCAGATTGACGACACACAAAAGCGATGCCTCTACTCAGACAAGCAAAGTCAGCAGGCGCCGGCGCTACCAGCCAAGCGAAAACACCGGATCGACAAAAAACATCACTGCGACGAAAGTCGCGGTCATTATCAGGCTGCTGACAAATGCGTGAAAAGCCCACTTGAAGCCCTTTTCATCCTGTTTTTTAACGATAAACTGGTAAGCACTGAAAAGTGCCAGAGCCACGACAATCAGTGCAAGGCACACAAATGCGCCGTTTATTACCGTGGTGTTGTCGATCAGGCGACGCTTGGCTTTGGTCACTTCAATCGGTTCTTCGGGGTTTTTAATGAAAGCGCCGGGAATCATATTGTTTGCCGGCAGGCTGATGGAATAACGATAAAACGGCCAAAATCGACCACAGCGGACAACGATGGGGTCGCCTGCGTGTTCGGTTTCCAGCGTGTTGGCCCCGAACAAAGGACCTCCACAAAGGTGAAACTCTTCGATCATTTGCTCCCGGGATAGTTCTTGATAGCTTCGTGCAACGCCAAAGAGCGCCTTTCCACTAAGGTGAAAAAAGGTGTATTCGAAAATGGCAAGGCTATAGCTGACTGCACCATACAAGAAAAAGAAAACAAGCAGATTTTTCAGTATTTTTGCGCTGGTGGATCGATTTTCTGTCAGTTTCACATGGTTACCTTTTTGATTTGCCGAATCTGAGCCTCGCATTCTGAAGATGGCATGTTTGCAGTTTTTTGGATATTAGGCGATGGTGGTAATTTGGCTCATTTTCTATTTGCATTTCCTGGTTGAATTATACTATATGTCAAAATAATTATTGGCTGTAGAAGTAGCAGGAAATGGCTGCCAAATAACCTGGTATAAGGAGTTGCAGGATAGATAAGTTGATAGTTGCTGAATTCAGGTCGTATCGCTTGCGGATAGGGTGTGTTCTAATTGTACTGTTATTGACATTGGTTTCCGGCTCGGTACAGGCTGTCGGTCGGAAGGAGGTGGCATGCAATTGGTTGAAAAAAGAATTCGCTCGTTCCACGCTAAGCTATGATGAGCAAGTGGCAGAGATGGAATGGTTTATCGAGGCGAGTAAACCGTATCGTGGTATGACAATTCGCGTCGTGTCTGAGCGAATTGACACCCATTGGTACGAAGCCTCGGTATTGGCCAAGGCATTCAGTGAAATAACCGGTATCCATGTCGTACACGAGTTGACCGGAGAAGATGATCTGGTTAAAAAGCTGCAGGCACAAATGGACACCGACGAAAACCTGTATGATGCTTATATCAATGATAGTGACCTGATTGGTACTCACTTCCGATATCAAAAAGTCGTGCCCCTGGGCCGGTTTATGCAAACTGCGGCAAAAGCCGAAACACTGCCGACATTGGATTTGGAGGACTTTATCGGTATTGACTTTGTCACGGCGCCAGATGGCATTATCTATCAATTACCGGATCAGCAGTTTGCCAACTTGTATTGGTATCGCCATGATTGGTTCAACCGCCCCGATTTAAAATCTCGCTTTAAAAAAATTTATGGTTATCCATTGGGTGTACCCAAAAACTGGTCTGCTTATGAAGATATAGCGGAGTTTTTCACGGTGCATGTGAAAACCATCGATGGTCAGCGGGTTTGGGGTCATATGGACTATGCGGCCGAAGACCCTTCGCTTGGCTGGCGAATTTCTGATGCCTGGCTGTCGATGGCTGGCGCCGGGGATATTGGTTTGCCCAATGGCGTGCCGGTCGATGACTGGGGAATCCGCGTGCTGGGTTGCCGGCCTGTCGGAGCATCCGTTGCGCGTGGTGGTGCGTTAAATGGTCCAGCTGCCAACTATGCGGTAAACAAGTTTATCGAGTGGCTGGACAAATTCGCGCCGCCGGAAGCGAAGACCATGAACTTTACCGAAGCCGGAAAGGTCGTGGGGCAGGGTCAGATCGCACAACAAATATTCTGGTACACCGCTTTTACTGCCGCTTTGTCCAAGCCGGGGTTGCCGGTCGTGAATGCTGATGGCACACCGAAATGGCGGGTCGCTCCGTCGCCCAGGGGCGCCTATTGGGATCAGGGAATGAAGCGTGGCTATCAGGATGCAGGTGCTTGGACGTTAATGAAAAGCACACCGATTGATCGACAGAAAGCCGCCTGGCTGTATGCGCAGTTTGTGGTGTCAAAAACGGTCTCATTGACCAAAACGCTGGTCGGTTTGACGCCGGTACGTCGTTCTGATATCGAATCTCAAGAAATGACGATGCAGGCACCTAAACTGGGTGGCTTTGTCGAGTTTTATCGGAGTCGTGGCCGTGATTTGTGGACTCCGACTGGAGTTAATGTGCCGAATTATCCCCGCTTGTCGACACTTTGGTGGCGGTATATTGCCCAAGCGGTGACCGGCAAGTTGACGACGGCGCGTGCAATGGATGAACTTGCACACGCAATGGACGCAGAGCTGGCCACTATGGCCAAAAGAGATGATATGATTTGTAAGCCCGTGCTCAACGATCCGAAGCCGGCAGCGTATTGGTATGCGCTAGCAGGCGCGCCGAAACCGAAACGAAATGAAAAGCCGAGGGGAGAAACCTGGGATTATCAGGAGGCATTGAACGCGTGGCAGTAGTTTGGCGAGCTGGTAACGGTGGCGGCACGTTGTCGATCAATCGATTACCGAGGCGGGTGGGTGGCGTATTATTAGCGATTACCCTGTCGTTGGCCATGCCTTTGTATGCCAAGCCTATGCTCAATTTGGTCACGTTTCTCGAACGCCCTTTGGTGGATGTCGAGCTGAACAAGCCGGAAGGTCTTTTGGTTGCGCTGATCGATACCTTGATGAGTCGTGCTGAAGTCGACTACACGATTCGGATCGTCCCTGCCAAACGTTCACTGTTGATTGCAAAACGCGGCAGAAATCACTGTGTTTTTCCGATCGAGCGCAGTCAAGAACGTGAAGTTTTTTTCAAATGGGTCAGTCCGGTATTGATATCCCGATACGGGCTCTATGCCCGTGCGGGAAAGCAGATCGTCCTGACCACACTCAACGAAGCACGGCCCTATGTATTGGGTAGTTATTTGGGCAGTGGGGTTGGCGAATACTTGGCGAGCTTTGGTTTCAATGTGCATTATGCCCATCGAAACGAGTTGAATGCGGATATGTTGATGAGAAACCGTATCGACTTTTGGGTGTCGGATACCATATCCGCCCGGTTTCTGGCAAAAGAACGCTCTCAGCCGCTGGTCGACCCGGCCATTGTATTCTATACCTCCGTTCGGGCTATGGGATGTAATCTGGGTGTCAGTGACGAGCTGATCGAGGCGCTCCAGCAGGCGCTGCTGGCTATGTATCGAGACAAAACTGTCGCACGGATTTATCAGCGCTACGATGCCACCCTCCTCAAGTAAGTGTCGGATTGCGCCAAGACGGTGATCCCGTTTGCGGCTATCGCTGCCTTTTTTGTTTCTTTCGAGATCCCGGCTAAAATAGGCTTTTTCTTTGGTTCAACCAGCATCCAAACCGCAATGACTTATTTATATCCCGCTCATCCCTGCTATTGGCCCAACCTGCTCGCCGGCATCGTGTTCTTGGCTACGTTGCCGCTCGCCTCGTTGCGAGCGGAAAACCATGACTGGCAGTCGGCAATCGAGTTGGCTATTCATACCCATCACTACCTGTATCGTGAGTATGATGAGCTTGGCGGTAAATTGAATCAGGAGAAAGGCCGCTTACCGGGTTTGAGTCTGGCCTGGCAATTAAGCGACGCCCAATGGCAGTGGCTAGTTGGCGGGCAAGTAATGGCGCATCAGGTCGACTATCAGGGACAAACTAATCTGGGTAATTGGTTTGTCAGCTTGACCGATGAACGTATGCACTCGTTTTATTCGGCGGTTTACCGGACGGTTTCCCCCGCGCTAAAGGTCGGTGCGGCGGTGAAATGGTTTGAATGGGATCGCCAGATCCGGCCCCGGGGAAGCATACTAGGGTTGAATGAAGTCTACAATTGGCAGCAACTTGAATTGGGAATGACCTATCAATTGTATGCACAAGGCACGTGGCAATGCTGGTTTGAGGGCCGGGTTACCCGAACCATCAAGCCGACAGTGAAAGTAGACCTGACCCGAAACCGGCTAGGCATAGTCAAACTGACGATGTCGGGCGCCAGGGGTTATGCCGCCCGGCTGGCAACACGTTATCGGGTTGCGCCAAAGTTGCACCTGACAGCCAGGGTCGAGTATCAAACCTGGTCGTTTGCTGCCAGCGCGTTGACCGAGGCGGCAGGGCGAACTATTCCGGTGCGGGTTCAGGAACCGGAAAGCGAGTCGGCACTGACTTCGCTCAGTATCGGTGTGGCATATCTGTTTTGACGACTATCGTCTGTCCCGAGCTGACTTTGGGCCATACGCCTGGTCAGGTATTTGGGCTGTAAAAGTGTTGTCGATATACATTCGAATACAACGAACGACCTTCGGTCTATTAGCGTCGGGACGATATTCGTTTGGCAATTATCAAGTTTTCAAATGCTTTGGCATTCAAAGGTCGGCTGAAATAGTAGCCCTGAAAGTATTGGCAGCCTTCACTGCGCAGAAAGTCAACATGGTCTTCAGACTCCACTCCCTCTGCGACCGCTTCCATACCCAGCCCGCAGGCCATAGCGAGTACGGTTCGAACGATCGAGGCATCGTTGGCGTCGGTAGTGCAGTCTCGGACAAATGTCTGATCCACTTTCAGCACATCCAGTGGCAGTTGTTTCAGGTAGGCAAGCGACGAATAGCCGGTGCCGAAATCATCCACGGCAAATCGAATACCATGTTGTTTCAGTTGTTCCATTTTGCTTTTCGATTTGGCCAGATCACCCATAAACACACCTTCGGTCAATTCGAATTCGAGCCAGTTTGGTGAAATGCCGGTTTTTTTCAGTATCGCCAAGGTTTTTTCGGTAAAATCAGCTTGGCCGAATTGCAGGGGGCTGACATTGATGGCTAAATGTTGTAACGACTTAAATGCAGGGTGCTGCTTCCATGTCTTGATTTGTTCACAGGCAACGCGCATAATCCAGTCGCCCAGGTGGACGATCAGCCCGCTGTCCTCGGCAATCGGAATAAACTCTGCCGGTGAAATCGATTCGCCTTTGTGGTTCCATCGTAGCAGAGCCTCGGCACCAATAACGCTCAATTCCTCAATGTTGACCTTGGGTTGGTAAAACAAGCTAAGTTCATTGTTTTCTATCGCACTTCTTAACGCATTTTCAACAAACAACCGGCGTTTTATTGCTGTTGCCATTTCCTTTTGATAGAAGTGCAAGGTATTTCTGCCACTCTTTTTAGCCTCATACATCGCGGTGTCGGCATGTTGCAATATTTTGCTCACCGTGTTTCCGTCGGTTGGCAGAGTGACGATTCCAATACTTGTGCCTCTGACGACACTTTGCCGGTTGAGATCGAAAGGCTGTTTGAAGGATGTCAAGATATTGGCAGCGACGGCTTGCGCTCGCTGATATACCCGCTCTATATCGTCTGTTGGGTTGCCGAGTACAATGACAAACTCGTCACCACCCAGGCGGGCCAGAAAGTCGCCATCACGGGTGTTTTTCTTGAGCCGGTCGGCAATCTGGCGGAGCATCTCGTCGCCGACACTGTGACCCATGGAGTCATTGACCATTTTAAAGTGATCGATATCGAGAAAGAGCAAGGCTGAATGCTGTTGATTCCGTTTTAACTGGGCCAGCAGGTACTGAAGTTCTTCTTGCAGAAAAACGCGGTTGGGCAGGTCAGTCAGGCTGTCATGGTAAGCGAGGTGCTGAATATGTGCCTCGTGCAACTTTCTGTCACTGATATCTGCGTGGGTGCCTATCATTCTTGCGGGTTTGCCTGATGCATCCCATTCGATAACCTTGCCGCGATCCAGCATCCATTTATACTCGCCATTCTTGCACAACAGTCGGTGTTCTCTTTCGTAATGGGAGGTTTCGCCGCTCAGGTGCCGGTCTATTTCTGACCTCGACTCAATGGCGTCATCGGGATGTATTCGGTTGGTCCACTCTCTGACATGGTCGGTCAGTTCTTGTTTGTCATAGCCGATCAGGGCACACCACTGAGGAGAAAAATAGGTCTGTCCGGTCGCTATGTTCCAGTCCCACACGCCGTTACCACTACCTTCAAGGGCAAACTGCCATCTGGCTTCCAGCTTTTGCAACGACCACTGGGTTTGTTTGATGGTGGTGACATCAGTGACGGCTCCGATAGAACCAATTTCGACTTCATCTTCGTTAAACTGTATCGCTTCCTCACAATAGGCGTATATCTCTCTTTTGTCTCTGCGTATCAGCCGAACCGGCTCCTGGTAATCGATCTGGTGTGATTCTGTCAGCCTTCGCTTTTTTTTATCATCCGGATGTATAAAATTGCTGAATGGCGAACCGATGATGTGTTGTTGCGGTGTATTCAATATTTCGCACATGCGCTGATTGACATAGGTAATATTAGCTTCCGAATTAGCCAGATAAATACCTACGGGCGACAGGCCCGTGAGCAGGCTGAATTGTTGTTCTTTTTCTTCGAGCAACAGAGACAGGTTCTGACAATGGCGGAATATGCGCTTCAAGATTCGCGACAAGTCCCGACTTTCAGGAAAGCTGAAATCGGCTCGTTCCAGTTCCTCGAAAGCATCGTCTAAATTGGCTTTGTAGAGTCTTTCTTCTGAACATTTTCTGGCTGCCAGCTCAATGCGGAGCAACTCGGAATGAATAGTCTGAAGGCCGGAAACAGTACTTTTTGACTGGGCATCGATGGCCATCATGCCGCCAAAAAATACAGTAATAACAAGAACAGTTATACCCACAGGCAGGGATATATCGGAAAAAGTGACAAAATTCAGTTCCTGCCCGGACAATTGGGGGCCGGAAACCGCCAGAAAAATCTTGCCGCCGTATAATAGCAGACCAAAACGGTTAAGCTGGTAACCTGCCATTTCTGGAAGAGTTGATAACTGCACTTTTGAGTCTGGACCGAGAATCATGGTCAGATAACTGTCATCTTGCTTGACTAGCAGGTCAAAAGGCAAGGAGGTGATTCGATAACTAGAATCATGACTTTGAACAGTATAAACGCTGGCTTGCTGGGTCGCGATATCCTTGCCGGGTATTAGTTGCAATTTTGCCCATCCAGTTTGTTGCAGCCGGTTCCACAATGCGGATTCGCTAATATCCAGCGTTTCGACCCAGGCCGGTTGGCCCACAATGATCTGACCTTGGCTGTTGACGATAAACTCAGTGCCGGGAGCGTGTATTTTTTCTGTGACAATACCTTTTACCCAGGCATCCAGCGAGTTGGTGGTTCGCTGAACATCGTTGCTCATATGGGAGAATTCCCAGGCGATAAAAGTGAAGGCCCCCAAGCATATCGTGGCTATAGCCAGAACCAGCAAAGCTCGGCGCCACTGTCTGGTATTGGCGACAAGGGTTAACAGGTTATGATCAGGCATACTGGTTTTGCACCTTACCTAGGTTAATCATCCGGCTGTTATCGCGGTCGTTGCCATCAGTCATTCACCCAAGACGAGAATGAACCCGCGTTAAGCAGTGGTTATCACAGGTTGAAGGCATCGACTCGAGATTTTCAGGCTCGTCCAGAGCAGGGCATGAGTCATGATTTAATTGGCCTCTTTAGGTGTAAACCAAAAACCAAGAATTGTCTAATTTTTGCGGGCAATAAAATCCGGCCAGCAATAAAACCGGACGCCGGCTGGCAGGCCGAGTGGCTTCGCCGAGTCAGTGTTAAACCTGCGGTTTTCCGCTCAGTTTCCCGGAAAATCGTTTGCCGAAGAACACAATGTCACCGACACCGAGTCAGCAAATCGCAGAGCGTGAGGTTTGTCTATTTCGACCTTTGCCTTTTGCACGGCTGGATAAGAGAGAATGATATCCAACACATCCTGCGTCATTCTTTCCAACAGCAAAAACCGGTTGGACTCGACTTTTTTGATGATTTGCTTGGTAATGGTGCGATAGTTCAGCGCATGGTCTATCGCATTTTCATCGACTGCCTGAGCCGCATCATAGTGAATGACAATGTTGATGATCACGTCCTGTCGGTTGTTGATCTCCTCATCCTTGATACCAATAAATGTTCTGAGGCGAAGGTTTTTTATTTTTATTTCTGCAATCCTGGGTTTTTTGGGGCTAGTCATTCACCGTCGATCCTTTTGCCTGGGTTAGGTATTAATCTCGGTTGATCAACGACAGAAATTCCTGACGGGTCGCCTGGGATTGGCGCATGCTGCCCAGCATCACCGAGGTGGACATCGACGAATTCTGTTTTTCGACACCTCGCATCATCATACACATGTGCTTGGCTTCGATTACCACTCCTACGCCCCGGGCACCGGTGACCGACTGAACTGCCTCGGCGATTTGCAATGTCAGATTTTCCTGAATTTGCAGACGGCGGGCAAACATATCGACGATTCGAGCGAATTTCGACAGACCCAATACTTTACCGTTGGGCAAGTAGGCGATGTGACACTTGCCGATAAACGGCAGTATATGATGTTCACAGAGTGAGTACAGTTCGATGTTCTTGACGGTGACCATTTCATCGTTGTCTGAATCGAAAACCGCATTGTTAACCACCTTGGCTAAATTCTGTCGGTAGCCTGCGGTCAGGAACGCCATCGCATTTGCCGTCCGTTTGGGTGTGTCTTTCAGGCCTTGTCGGTCAATATCTTCACCCAGGGCCGAGATGATTTCCCGATAGTTTTGTTCCAGCTTTTCGATCATTGATCTCTCCAAACATGACTCGGATATAGAGTTCAGACAATTCGTAGTGAGCCAAATCGATCCGAATTGACCATTGTTCCTTGTATTGGTGCGCTGACAACTATATACCAGTCGAACCAATGCTTGAAGTTTGACTGATTTTTTTACTGCTGCCCCGGGCAAGGGGGCATTCTCCTCCCCCGGAACAGAGAGTCCGGAAGGGGGACGACAGCTGGCTGTCGGCGATGATAACATAGCGTCCGGTTGCCAAGTTTTTATTTATGCGGGGCCTGGGTTGACTATGATTACTCTCCCCCAAAAACGATTGAGGAAATATACCTATGTTAGCGTCAGAACGTTTTGGCGAGCCGTGCCGGGAATCGAAAACTTCGGGTGAAGTTGCCATTCACTATATCGATATTGGCAATGAAAACCAGCCTGCGGTTGTGCTGATCATGGGCCTGGCCTGTCAGTTAACCGCCTGGCCTGCGTTGCTGGTAAAACAGCTTCGAGCGCTGGGGTATCGCGTCATCTTGTTCGATAACCGGGATATTGGATTATCGTCTGAAATCGAGAAACCTTTGCGTGGCAGTGCGCCAGTGGCGTTTGTAAAATACAAGCTCGGTCTGAGCGTCGCCGCCCCCTATGACTTGCATGATATGGCGGCAGATGTGGTGGGTTTGCTGGCTCACCTGAATCTGGCTGCGGCGCATATTGTGGGAATATCCATGGGCGGTATGATAACCCAGATTCTCTGTGCGGATTACGCCAGCCAGGTGCTGACCGCTTCGATCATTATGAGTTCGGATAATCACCCGAAAAACCCTGCCCCGGACTTGAAAGTGTTATGGCATATGAATGGCGGGGGAATCAAAGGCCACCATTTTGACGCAGCGATGTCTCGGGCTCTCAATTTCTGGCGAGCGGTACAAAGCCCTGATTATCCCGCGACAGATGCTGACCGGTTAGCCATGTTTCAGTTGAGCTACCAGCGCAGTTATCGACCTGCCGGAATATTGCGGCAGATGCGGGCGATTATGGCGACGGGTCATTTACGTCATTTACTTCCCCGCATCGATTTGCCGGTGCAGATTATTCACGGGGTAGCTGACCCATTGGTAAAAATTGCCTGTGGCGAACATTTGGCACGAAGTATCAAAAACAGTGTTTTCAGACCTATTCAAGGCATGGGCCATGATTTACCGGAACCCTTGTTACCGAATTTGGTCAGTATGATCGATCAGCATATTCGCTGCAATTAATTGATTCCGGTAATTGAAACCCCAAGGGTAGATAAAACAAGATGGCAGAGGCGTATCGAATACCCAAAAAGCCGGTGGAAGTGACCTGTGAAATCAAGAAGAGCCGCTTTATCGCCCGTGCCGCCAACACGCCTGATCGGGAGCGGGCGATGGCGATGCTCGACCGGGCCAGGGCGGATTACCCGGACGCGCGTCACCACTGTTGGGCCTACTTGTTCGGCAAGCCAGCCTCGGCGGCGATGTCCGATGATGGTGAGCCGTCCGGAACTGCCGGCAAACCGATACTCAATGTGTTACAGCATAAGGCTGTCAGCGATATTATGATTGTGGTCATTCGCTATTTCGGCGGCGTAAAACTGGGAGTAGGTGGCTTGGTGCGCGCCTATTCTGCGGCGGCACAATTGGCCATGGATGCACTGGAAACGGAACTGGTGGCACCAATGTGTTCCGGTGTCGTTTACGCTGATTTCGCGATGGAGCAAGCTGTTCGGCATTGGTTGTCTGGCAATCAGGGTGCCGTGTCGCAGGTAAATTATCAGGCGCAAGCCGAGATTGGCTTGACGTTTCCCGAGTCAGCAAGAAAAGACTGGCTTGAGTTCGTTGCACGTAACCATATCCGGTTTCAGGACGATAATAGTTGTTGAGGGAATCCCGCTTTTATTCCGTTAGGCGATACCGGCACTTTTTCTCGCCGACTTACAGGCATGGGGCTGGCCGGTTGAATGAAAAATGCTATATTGCTACAGTTTTTAAGACACAATAATTATCAAGTTTATATATCTATATAATAATGAGGAATATATGAGAGACGATACCATTGCGATTCACCATGGTTACCAGACAGATCCCATAACCAAATCGGTCGCCACACCCATTTACCAAACGGTCGCCTATGAGTTTGACAATGCCCAGCATGGTGCTGACCTGTTCAATCTGGCTGTTCCGGGTAATATTTATACCCGAATTATGAACCCGACCAATGATGTATTGGAGCAGCGTGTCGCGGAACTGGAAAGAGGGATCGCCGCGTTGGCGGTAAGTGCCGGAAGTGCAGCGATAAACTATGCCATTGCCACGATAGCGGCAAATGGCAGCAATATTGTGACAGTACCCAAGCTGTATGGTGGTACCTACACGCTGTTTCGGCATATGTTACCCAGTCAGGGTATCGATGTGCGTTTTGCCAAAGACGACAAGCCTGGATCGGTAGCTGAGCTGATCGATGACAAGACGGCGGCGGTTTTTTGCGAAAGTATTGGTAATCCGGCTGGTAATGTTGTTGATTTGGCAGCCATGGCTGATATTGCCCATGATTCCGGTGTCCCGTTAATCGTGGACAATACGGTGGCAACTCCGGTTCTATGCAAGCCGATCGAGTATGGTGCGGATATTGTCGTTCACTCCCTGACCAAATATATGGGTGGTCACGGTAACTCTCTGGGTGGCATCATTGTCGACTCCGGCAAGTTTCCGTGGGCCAAGCACGCAGAGCGGTTCCCGATGTTAAGCACGCCTGAACCGGCCTATCATGGTGTTGTTTACACGGAAGCAATGGGGCCAGCGGCGTTTATTGCCCGCGCAAGAACGGTTCCGTTGCGAAACACCGGGGCCGCGTTGTCACCCATGAATGCGTTTTTCCTCTTGCAAGGCATTGAAACGCTGGCGTTGAGAATGGAGCGTCATTGCGAAAATGCGCTTAAGGTTGCCAACTTTCTCGATAACCATAATCGCGTTGACTGGGTCAGTTACGCTGGATTGGCATCTCACCAGAATCACGATCTGGCGAAAAAATATATGAAAGGCACGCCATCTTCGATTCTGACCTTTGGTATCAAAGGCGGTTTTGATGCTGGCGTCAGGTTCTATGATGCGCTTGGTTTGTTCAAGCGCCTGGTCAATATCGGTGATGCGAAATCACTGGCTTGCCACCCGGCTTCGACTACCCATCGCCAGTTGACCGAGCAGGAGCAAAAAGACGCGGGTGTGACGCCCGAGATGATTCGCTTATCGGTCGGGATTGAACATATCGATGATATATTGGCAGATCTGGAGCAGGCAATTCAGGCGGCCGAATAGCCCGTTTCAGTCAGATCCGCCAACTCAGATTTCAGGCAATCGATTAGATATTGTTCCGGTAATGCTGTTGGGAGGACTTGCCGTCGCTCAACAGCATACTTTGCTAACCCATTCCCTCATGCCAACGCTCAAACTCGACAGCTGACAGATTGCAAAACCGGCAAAATAAATCGTGTCCTATTGTCTATGATGCATTGATAGCGGAACGAAGCGTTGCAAATAAAGTTGAACCAGTTCACCAGATGGTTTATGGTTGAGCCATGAACAGTGGTGCTTAAACCACGGAGAAAATACTCCTGAGCTGTTCACCCGGGTTGTATGTGTGATCCAGCATCGGGAAAACACAAGTTGTAGGGTGGTGGGGATAATAGATGCAAAAAGCAGGTAAACAATAACGACGATGCTTTTCCATGTGCTCATGGGTTACCGATACTGTTGCGTTAAAGGGAGGCCAACAGTGAAAACTCAATATCAATTATCCATGTTTGTTGGAGCCGGTTTATTGGTTCTAGTCCTGGCTTTGCCAGCGTTCGCCCAGTATCAGATGGAAAACCAGCACAGTTTGGTTCTGGGTTCTGGTCAGATCAATTTCACAGTAAAGATGACCGCCTTTGATAGTATTCCGCTTAAACTTCTTGATAAAACGGGGTTTGCTGATGCGTACCTGCCAGGATCGTTCGAGCCAGTGTCGGCAGGCGAGGTCGCACGCATCGCGCAGATAAGGTGACAGCCGCCGTGACAAGCGGCCAAGTAACCGCTAAGGCATATGGATACCGCCACCACCCGGAGGCATGCCACTGCTACCCGGAACAACGATAGATGAGGCTTGCTGGCGACGGTACTCCTTCAACTCTTCGATGGTTTTCTCCATCGAGACATGCGCCGCATCGGAAAACTGCGCAATGGCATCCGCCAGATTCTCCGCTTCCAATTCAAACGTCAGTGGCAATGGGCCAGCAGGTGTCATCAGCTGCGCCTGGCCAATGTATTGAACCTTTCGGCTGGTATCAATATCGCCATCTACGCTTACCGGAGTCATTACCCTGATCGAGCCAATTTTTTGGTCGGTGTAGGTTTCTTCTTTATACAGCGAGGCGCTGTCCATATTGATTTCAGGCAGGTTTGGATCAGTCATTTACACATCCTTCAGTTTTGGCTAGTTTGACTAGGCCGCTTGATTCAGGCACCTTGGTGCAACTATTGGCTGTTTTGCGGCTGATGAGACAGCGGCTTAGCCAGCCGCGCCATGTTAACACAGGGCCAGAGATTACCACAGAGCCAAAGGAATTTGGTGCTGCTTTGCTGATAGTATTGTATAAGACAGGCTCATAGTACAGGACAGGAATAGATGAACTTGGAAGATACGACTTCAATGGTGGAGCAGAAAGCCAAGATATTGGGTGAAACGGCGCAAATTCCGTGGCAGGACTTGCAGTCCTGGTTTGCCAAAGGGCTGGTGCTGAATGTCTCGCCTGCTTTGAATCTTGTCGATGTCGCTTACGCATTGTCAATCGACGACAAACCCTGTTTCGAGCGGTGGACAAGAGAAAAATCCGTCATCACTGTGACCGATGCCCAGGCCTTGGAATGGATCGAGAACGATGCCGTGCTTTGGGCGGTGGTCGTGCGACCCTGGATACTGGTCCAGCTTCCGCGTTCGGAGTGAGCCGGCATGTGGCTTTTGTCGATCACTAGGAGTAACCCACTCATCACCACTAAAAAAGTAGTGTTATCGTTCGCTTTTTAAGACCAAAAAAGGTAGACTCCTCGCCCTTTTTTAATCTCTTTCCAATAACAACAAAACTCCAGGCGATTAATAGGATGTCCGGCAGAGACAAATGACAGATTTGTTTCGCTGGTTGGTTTTTCAATTCAGAGGAAGGTGTTTTGTTCGAATTACAACTCAATAAAGGTGGCAGCTCAAAAGCGGATTTACTGTCTGGTTTGACCGTGGCGCTTGCGCTGGTGCCAGAGGCGGTGGCATTTGCGTTCGTAGCGGGAGTGGAGCCGCTAGTCGGGCTCTATGCCGCATTTATGGTCGGTTTGATTACCGCCCTGATTGGCGGTCGTCCCGGTATGATTTCCGGGGCGACGGGTGCCTTGGCGGTGGTCATGGTTGCACTGGTAGCCGATCATGGTGTGGAGTATTTATTTGCCGCCGTTGTATTGATGGGTATCCTTCAGATACTTGCGGGTGTGTTCAAACTTGGTAAATTTATCCGTATGGTGCCGCATCCGGTTATGCTGGGTTTTGTCAATGGCCTGGCCATTGTGATTTGCCTGGCTCAATTGCAGCAGTTTGGCGATATAAATGGCGAAGGCTGGTTGACTGGCACCTCGTTAGCGGGTTCTGTCATCGATGTTGCCTGGATGTCTGGAAGCTCTTTGTCTCTGATGCTGGGTCTGGTTGCCCTGACTATGGCCATTATTCACTTTTTACCCAGATTAACTACCGCTGTGCCTGCCGCTCTTGTCGCCATAGTCGTCGTCAGCCTTTTGGTTCTGGGTCTTAATCTCGATACCAAAGTGGTTGGCGATGTGGCTTCGATTGCCGGCGGGCTGCCTGAGTTTCATATTCCGATGGTACCGTTTAACTGGGAGACGCTAACCATTATTTTCCCTTATTCGGTTATTTTGGCTGCAATCGGTTTGATCGAGTCGCTTTTGACGCTGCGTTTGGTCGACGAAATCACCGAAACGCGAGGGCGAGGTAACCGGGAGTGTATCGGTCAGGGAGTTGCCAATACAGTCACCGGAATGTTTGGTGGTATGGGTGGTTGCGCCATGATTGGTCAGAGTATGATCAATGTCAATTCAGGCGGTCGAGGTCGTCTGTCGGGTATAACCGCGGCAATCTGTCTTTTGTTGTTTATTTTGTTTGCCTCGTCTTTAATCGAACAAATTCCTGTGGCTGCATTGGTCGGCGTGATGTTTATCGTCGTTTTGGGCACGTTCGAATGGAGTAGCTTTCGCATTCTTAAAAATATACCGAAGCATGATGCGTTTATACTGATTCTTGTTTCCGGTGTGACTGTGGCGACCGACCTGGCTGTCGCTGTCATTGTAGGCGTCATTGTCTCTGCCTTAGTTTTTGCCTGGGAGCATGCCAAGCACGTGACAATTATCAGAAAAGACGTGGATGGTTCGACTGTTTATGAGGTGAACGGGCCGCTTTTCTTTGGTTCAGTGTCTGATTTTTCCAGACAATTCAAACCGGCAGATGACTCTGCTGATGTGATTATTGACTTTCTCTATTCCCGGGTGTGTGATCATTCCGGTATTGAAGCCATCGATGCTTTGGCCGATCGCTACATAGCGGAAGGTAAAATGCTGCATTTACGTCACCTCAGCCCCGAGTGCCGGAAGGTATTGAAAAAAGCCCGACGCATGGTGGAAACCAACGAAATGGAAGACCCGAAGTATTTTGTCGCAGTGGATAGTTTGGGTTAATGACCCGCGCTCCGGTGGCCTGGATTCGATGCGGAGCGAGGATAAATCATCGCGCAAAACCAGTTACCAAAGCAGGAAGTCTGATCAAGTTGGGTGTGCCGGCGCAATTGGCCACTGCGTACGGACACTTTTTGCTTGTTCTTGGTTGCGATAAGCTGATAAACCAATGATCTAAAAACCAATGACAATCTGTTTAGTCCAAAGCTCCTTTGCAGATGTTTACCAGCGCTTCGATGCTGGACAGCCGGGTGTAGTTAGGCCGAAATACGAACGCGATACGTCGATGAGGCCCCGGTTCATTCAAATGAATCGCGGTTAACGCATCGTTTTGTGATACGAGCTGATCGAGCGCGATTTCGGGTACCAGTGTTGTACCCAGCTTCCCCAATACCATTTGGATCAGCGTGCTTAAACTGGTGACGCCAAAGCCGTGGTTAGCTGTCTGTTCGGGTAATTTACAGGCATCCAAAATATGATTTTTCAAACAGTGCCCATCTTTCAGTAACATCAAATGACTTTGGTTGAGTTCATTGCTGGTGATTTCGTCTAGATCCGTATAGGGGTCGCCTTTCAACGCGACCCAATAAAAGTCCTCTTGCCAGAATTCCAAACTGAGCAGGCCATCGATAGGATAAGGCAAAGCCAATATAGCCGTATCAATTTCCCCTTTTCTTAGCATATCCAGGAGTACCGGAGAGCGTTCTTCCACAATATTCAAATGGGATTTGGGATGCTCTCGATTCAGAGCGGGAAAGATTCGAGGCAATAGATAAGGTGCGATAGTAGGTATTACCCCCACAGTTAAGGGAAAACTGAGCGGATCTTTCTGATTGTCGGCAAGATGCTGCAAATCTTTCACCTGCAATAGTATGTCTCTGGCCCGACTCAACACTTCCTTGCCTAGAGGAGTTACCAGAACTTTCTTGTTGTCACGTTCGAAAATTTGGATACCCAGTTGTTTTTCCAGTTCATTCAATGCAGTGCTCAGGGCCGATTGGCTGATGCGGCAGTGCTCTGCCGCTTTTTTGAAGTGGAGTAACTTTTCTACCGCTACGGCGTAGTGCAGTTGTTTTATCGAAATCATTATTATAGCGAGCGAATCCTGTCGGTTCGTTTTTATGTTCGGAATAATAGAACATCATCTTCTTTTTAATCAAATTTACTGGGGTATGCGTTGGCCATATAGTGATTACCGAACTCAATCACCGAGACAACAATCAACCTCGAGGAGGCCAACATGGCACTTATCAATACGCAGATCAAACCTTTCCAGGCAACAGCTTTTAAAGAGGGTGAATTTATCGAAGTATCAGACCAGGATCTTAAAGGAAAGTGGTCGGTGTTCTTTTTCTACCCGGCAGATTTCACTTTTGTCTGTCCCACAGAGCTAGGTGATATTGCCGATCACTACGAAGAATTCCAAAAGCGTGGCGTTGAGATTTACTCGGTATCCACCGATACCCATTTTACCCATAAAGCCTGGCACGATTCTTCAGACACTATTGGCAAAATCAAATACACCATGATTGGTGATCCTAAAGGTGAGATTACGCGTCACTTCGATGTGATGCGAGAAGACCAAGGCTTGGCAGATCGCGCTACTTTCGTGGTTGATCCTGATGGGGTTATTCAGGCCATTGAAATCACTGCCGAAGGGGTGGGCCGTGATGCCGACGATCTGGTGCGTAAAGTAAAAGCCGCTCAATATGTTGCTGCGCATCCCGGTGAAGTGTGTCCGGCGGCGTGGAAAGAAGGCGAAGAAACATTGGCACCCTCTCTGGATCTGGTCGGAAAAATTTAACGGCAATGCATAGTCTGGGCCTTGCAATACTGGGCTCAACCCTCTGACTGAATTGGGCACGAACAGAAAGGAAATCCAAAATGTTAACGAACGATATTGTCACTGCGTTAAAAAGTTACACCGCAAAGATGCAAAAGACGGTTAGCTTCGTCTTGCAAACCGGTGAACATGAGAAACGATCGGAGCTGGTTAAGTTCCTGACAGAGATTGCCAATGTGAGTGAAAACTTGCGATTTGAACAGCGAAATGTGTCAAGCAGCTTGAGAAGTCCAATCAGTTTCCTAATCGAAGCGGATGGAGAAGATACGGGGATTCGTTTTTCCGGTATTCCCAGTGGCCATGAATTTAATTCATTGGTATTGGCTTTTTTACAAGCGTCCGGCGCTGAAATCAAATTGGACGATGTTTTAAAAAATAGGCTTGCCAATATTTCTGGCGACCTAAAGTTTGAAGTATTTGTCAGCTTGAGTTGCCATAACTGCCCGGATATCGTGCAAGCATTGAATCAATTTGCGTTAGTCAATGCTGGCATTGAAGTGGAAATGATTGACGGTGGTTTATTCCAGGACAGGGTAAACGAAAGAGATATCCAGGGTGTTCCTTGTGTTTATCTAAATGGAGAACGGTTCGCCAACGGCAAGGTAACGGCTGCCGAGCTGATTGATAAATTAATTCGAAGAAATCCCAACATCGCCCAGGCGGGTGCGGGTGAGTCATCGCCATTGCAGGATGTCACCGTTATAGGCGGTGGGCCTGCCGGTGTCAGTGCCGCCATCTATAGTGCGCGAAAAGGGTTGAAAGTCACCTTGATTGCGGATCGAATTGGGGGCCAGGTAAAAGATACTATGGGGATAGAAAATCTAATTTCGGTTCCTAAAACGACCGGACCCGAGTTGGCGAATGCATTGCAAGGCCATCTCAATGAATATGATGTGACTGTCAAAGAGCATTTGAAAGTGAATCAAGTTGAACAGGGCGATATCAAAACCGTGACATTGTCGTCGGGTGAAGTGATCCATTCCAAAACGCTGATTGTTGCTACCGGTGCTAAATGGCGTGAACTGGGTGTGCCGGGTGAACAAGAAAACATCGGGAATGGCGTGGCTTACTGCCCTCATTGTGATGGCCCTTTCTTTAAAGGTAAAGATGTAGCCGTTATCGGTGGCGGCAACTCAGGTATCGAGGCGGCGTTAGATTTGGCTGGTATTGTCAAGTCTGTCACGGTGTTTGAATTTTCACCGGAATTGAAAGCGGATCAAGTATTGGTTGATCGGGCATTGGCTCGTGATAATATTGCTATCCATAAAAACGTCGCTACTAAAGAAATAAAGGCAACGAATGGCAAAGTCAGTGGTATTGAATATCTGAATCGGGAAACAAAACAGACCTATAATCTGGCACTCGATGGGGTATTTGTGCAAATAGGTCTGGTGGCTAATAGTAAATTTGTCCAAGGGGTGATCGAGCTGACTCCTTATGGGGAAGTCACAGTCAACGAAAAATGCCAAACTTCGGCAGACGGGATTTATGCCTGTGGTGATGTCACGACCGTTCCGTACAAACAAATCATTATTGCGATGGGTGAAGGCGCCAAGGCATCGCTGTCGGCCTTTGAATATCTGCTGGTTAAAGGCGATGAGTTGGAATCGCGCTATAGCGAGGAATTCGCGAATCCCGAAGTGGCTTGATAAAGCCGCTAAGCGAAGTACCGATGGGACTCCATGGCAGCCAGCTAACCAGTCACGGTGAGCGGTTTGCTGTGTCGCTACCATAACGGCACAGACCAGTGCTCATTGCTTGCAGAGGATAACCGCATTGCAAGGTTGAAACCTAATGAACGTGGCCGTGAGAGATTTCTTCGTCGCTGGCGTCCCGCACGGCCACAACATCGACATCAAAGTTCAGCTCTTGGCCGGCGAGAGGATGGTTGCCATCGACAGTCACTGTGCTGTCGCTAACAGCAGTGACAACGACCCGATGTGTTTGCCCGTTTTCGGTATCGGCATTGAATGCCATGCCGGGAATAATTTCATCAACACCCTCAAACGCCTCTTTGGGTACTTCCTGAACCAATTCCGGAACGTGAGGGCCATAACCGTCTGCCGGCGAAATGGAGACTGAAACGCTGTCTCCGGACGTTTTGCCGGTCAATGCCGATTCCAGGCCGGGAACAATGCTTTGCGTACCATGTAAGTAAGCCAGTGGCTCGCCTTCGCCGGTAGAGTCAAGTGTTTGGCCTTCGTTGTCTTTAAGGGTGTAGTGTATCGTAACGACTTTGCCGTCTGTAATGGCCATGGTGGTTTCCTGTCAGGTAGTGATGATTGGAGTGGATTGTTTGATGAGTCGCCAAAGGCAACATAGAAAACGGAAAGAGTGACAAAACCTGCAGACGTGCATCGCTAAATGCACGTCTGGCTCAGTGATTGACTGGAATTAAAGGGGTTAGTCCAAGGGTTGCACATTTTCAGCCTGGGGGCCCTTGGTTCCTGTTCCCTCTACAAAGCTGACTGCTTGCCCTTCTTTCAAGGTTTTAAAGCCGGAAGCTTCGATGTTACTGAAATGGACAAATAAATCACGACCGTTTTCCCGGGTGATGAATCCGTACCCTTTGCTTTCATTGAACCATTTGACCGTACCGGTCTGCTTATCAGACATACTCGTATTACCTTTGAATTGCTTGTTTGAATACCCAAGAGGGCGCGACGCTGAGGCTTGGGGACAAGGAAGACAAGGTTACACCGGGCACAGGCACCATGGAACCGGATCTAACTAATTCAGATCGCCCAGACTCTAGCTCAAAGTGTATACGCAATATTGACGGTCGTGAAGAAAAAAAAGGAATTTTTGCGCTTGAAGTTGAGAAATAGAGGCTTTTTCATGACTGCTTGCTTACCAATTCATTTGAATCGACCGTTTGTAATAAATTTGTTACGTTGAGCCGCCAATAAAATACGGATGATTTTATCTCCAGCCGTAATTTTTTCTGATCGTTGAAGGCTTTGACTTTGTTGGCTGTTGTCGTTCATCCGGTTTGGCTTCAGCAACATCATCGGGCGTTTTTTGTTGGCCGGTTTCTTCGGTTTTTGCAGCAGCCTTTGCCTGATTGTTATGCCAGACGTTTAATTGGTCGTAATATCTGTCCCAGACACAAGGCGTACAGCCACCGCCACAGCATTCCCAGTCTTCGGGTGGGCTTGGCTTTTCTTCGCTCATCGTTTTTTCCTGACTCATCGAGCATTGATCTTAGCACTAACCGTTATATTTAAACAGTATGAAAAAGTAACGAATTATGCCGAATGTCGAGTTGTCGGCTACGTGTTGTGAGGATGATTCTCACTTCCGCCGAAACGCCCTGTTTCTGCGGCCTAGGTGTCTCGATGCGCTTGCATTTAACCGCAAAAATACCCCACAATACCTTTTCCAACTTGGATCGGCTGAGGCTTTCCCGATGACGATAATCAGTGGGCGGCTTGCCCGTTGCACTGGAGTCTCTCGCACAAAAAAATGGCAGGTTTATCGATATGAATGATCACAATCAATTTTCTGGTTACAACCCGTACGCACAAGCGGCTCCCGGAAGGCAGCCAGGGTCGCCAGGGCAGGCAGAGATTCACCATGATCGGGCTCAGGTACCACCGGAGTTCGCTGCCGGGCACCCTGAAATGCCGCCTTGGGGGCTACACCCGCACCATCTTCCGTATTCCGGTTTGCCTCCTTACGGGATTAACCCGCATCATCCTCATTATCCCGGCCCCCAACAGCCATATGCGCACCCGGCGTATCAAGGCCATCATCAGATGCCACCCGAAGCCTTTGCCGCTAATATGCAGGGGCAGCAGATACCACCCGCAGCCAAAAAAGAAGAAGGCGGAATGAATGCCATGTTGCAGGGATTGAGCGAATCCATGGGGTTGAGCAGTATTGCGGAATTGTTGTCAATGGATGATAAGGAGTTTTGGAAAGGGGCGGCTCTGGGTGCCGTAATCGCATTGCTGGCGACTAACGAAAACGTCCGGGAAAATATCATGGCCACCTTGGCCAAGTTGATGGCAACGATGAAGGTGAAGCCGGAAAGCAGAAATTCTGAACCCGAAAGACAGGGTTCTAACCAGGCCGATGCGACTGGATCAGAGCCGGCTGAATAGGGTTAACTTTTGGAGAAATTAGTAATGAAAAAAGCCCCGGTTTATGCTCACGTCAATAATGACCCTTACCATTTGCATTATGGTTATGATCAATCTGGTACCGGCTATTATCCGCTTTATCCTTCCCGTAGCCAGAAAGTATTGAGTGCCGTCAAGACGGGCGCCATGATTGGCGCCACCGGTGCTGTTGCGATGAGTTTGTATGAGGTATCGCAAGGGCGCTTCGATAAGCGGCAGGCGCTCAAGAGTGTTGCCAAAGCCAGCGCGACGCTCGGCGTTGCGGCTGGCGCAGCGAAAGCCGCTGGACTTGTATTTGAAGACAAGCCGGCGCTGTCATTGCTGGCAAGTTTTGCCGCCGGTACCACAGTTTCCTACGTATTGGGCGGCTTACCAGGAAATATTAAAGCACAAGGAGATACCGATGATTAACCACTACGCACCCCATCCCCACTCTGGCTATACGGCGGGTTATGGGCGCTATTCCCCGTCTCAGGGGTATATGCAAAGTGTAAATCCAGAGTCAGGATATGGCTATTCCCATGGCTATGGTTATTCCCAAATGTCACCGTCAGTACCCGCATCTGGAGTATCGTCGCCGGGCCGCGCGCGACGCGGTGGTCAGGGTGAACGACAGCCGCTGTTCAATTTTACAAATACCAGTTTTTTGAAGGGCGCGGCGATCGGTGCGGCGACGGCTTATCTGCTGTCCAATGAGGCAGTGCAGCAAAGCCTGATTAAATCCTCGGTTCGTCTTTGGATGTCATTACAGGGTGGCGTGGAAGAGATGAAGGAGCGTTTCAGGGATGCCGAAGCAGAAATTCAGGCCGAACAAAAGTAATAAGCAGGCAATAAGGAAACAATCAAAAAATGACAAAATGGTTGAAGCCAACTGCCGTTCAAAGGATGTTGCCTGTGAATAGAGAAAACGGGTGTAAGCTGGTGCATGAAACGCCAGTCCGGTTGCGTTTCAAACTTCGCCTGTTACGTGACCAGGGGATCGATTTTAGCTGGCTTCAAGTCAAGCTGGATAGTCTGAATGGCGTCGACAGAGTGCGTATCAATCCGGCAGCGATGTCCGTTATATTTGATTATAACGGTGAAGCAGCTGCAAAAGAGCGCATCGTCAATTGTGTCAGTCAGCTATCTGTCGACGATATTCCCCAGGGTGGATCAGAGGTGGATGAGCTACCTGAACTGGCGCCGATGCTGGTGTCGTCTGGCTTGATCGTAAGTATGCCCTTTCTGGGTGAATCCCAGCGTCAAATACTGACTTACTTGAATATTTTCCCAACGTTGCTGGCCGGGGTGAAAACCTTTTTCAGCGAAGGTATCAAGATGGAAGTGCTGGATGCGATCGCAGTGGGGTTGACAGCCTACAAGGGTGGTTATCTGGCGGCAAATATAACGTCTTTTTTAATGCGTTTGGGCAGTTATCTTGAAACAGCCACAGAGCAGCAGTCAAACAGGTTGCTCAAGCAATTACTCAGACCTCAAGTGCCCTCGGCCTGGGTAGAGCGAGATGGCGTCTTGGTCGAGGTGCCTGGTGAACAGGTCAGGCATGGCGAATTTGTTGAGGTTGGTGTCGGCGAAAAACTTCCGGTCGATGGCTTGATTGTCGATGGCGCGGCACTGGTCAATCAGTCGTCCATTACCGGCGAAGATCTGCCGGTTAGAAAAGAAGTCATGGATCGGGCTATCGCCGGTACGGTCATCGAGGAAGGGCGGCTTAGAGTGGAGGCCCGGTTTGTTGGCGATGAAACCACCACAGCCCGAATAGCCCAGTTTATGTCCCGCTCACTGGAAGATAAGTCGAAGTCGGTGCGACTGGCGCAACAGCAGGCTGATCAGCGCGTCTATTTGACTTTGGGAACGGGCGCTTTGATTTATCTGTTAACCGGAGATACCAGGCGTTTGGAGTCTATTTTCCTGGTCGATTACTCCTGTGCCCTGAAGCTGGGCACACCAGTGGCATTTAAGTCGGGTATGTACAATGGGGCGCGGAACGGCATCTTGTTTAAAGGTGGTAATGCAATAGAACAGTTGGCAGATGTGGATTGTGTCGTTTTCGACAAAACGGGCACATTGACCTACAGTCAGTTGATGGTCACTGACGTGGAAGTGTTGGATCCCGGGCTCTGGACGCGGGATCGGCTACTTGCCGTGACCGCTTCCATCGAGGAGCATGCAAGTCATCCTATCGCCGAGGCAATCGTTCGCAAAGCAAAGGAAGAGAGCCTGAATCATATTGACCATGGTGAAGTGGAATATATTGTCGCGCATGGTATGAATTGTCCGGTCAATGATGATGTCCTGGTGATTGGCAGCCGTCATTATCTGGAGGAGCACGAAGGGATTTCCTTTGCCGACTATGAAGAACTTATCGTGAAAATGGAAAGTGAAGGTAAAACCTTGCTATACGTGGGCACCTCGAACAAAACTGTTGGCATAATCGGGTTGCTGACACAGGTTCGGACCGAGGCGTCGTCGGTAGTGAGCCGGCTACACGCGATGGGGATTGAGCAAATCGCTTTGTTGACAGGTGACAGGCAACCCAAAGCGGAGGCGATGGCAGCAGAGCTGGGAATAGATTCGGTCTTTGCGGAGCAGGTGCCGGAGGAAAAAGCCGATGTAATCAGGCAGCTTCAGGAGCAGGGCTATCGGGTTGCCTATGTGGGTGATGGTGTCAATGATGGCCCGGCACTTGTCAATGCTGATGTCGGTATTTCCATGGCCAGTGGCTCGGAGCTGGCAAGGGCAAGTGCAGACGTAGTATTACTGGAAGATCATCTGAGCAGTTTGACGGATGCTTTGTTTCTTGCCCAACAAAGCATGGCGTTGATCAAAACCAATTACCAACTGGCAGTCGGCATCAATACCTTGGTGTTGTTGGGGGCGGCAGGGGGTGTTTTGTCGCCTGTGCTGACGACATTGCTGCACAACGGCACCACAGTGGGTGTTTTGTTAAGAGCACTAAATGGTGCCAAGTTAGACTGAAATAGTGTTTTCACGGGAGATTGATATTATGGGTTTTCATTTTGTTCCTTTGCTTGCAGGTGTTGCGATGGGTGCTGTTGCGACCTATCTATACAAAGATAAGAAGGCGCGTTCTGCTATCGCGGAAAAAATGCCTAAGTTTGGTACCGATGGTGAGGCGGTTGTCTCTGCTCAGCCGATTCCGGTTAAGAACGACGCTGAGTCTTCGCCATCAGAGCATTCGTCCGCCTGAACCTAATTACGTCTGGGAGACGAACGGCGGTAATCTTGTCCGCTGAGCGTTGCTCTGGTCTGAACCGAGGGTGCCTTTGGTTTGTTTACCGGGGCTGGGTTTGTTGTGCTATCTGAATAGTGTCTTGTTATAGCGCAGGGTATGGATGCCTGCGAATACCAAAAATGCGATGCCAGTATAGACATGCAGCCTTCTTTTGCCTGCAAACCCGAATATAACCGATGGCACCAACGTGGTGACCATACCAATTTTGCTCACCTGATTGATTTTGGCTTTGAGTCTTTTGTTGCCTGGTTTTCGATGCGTTCGCATACAGATGGCTTCTACTCGTTTTTCCATTACCCGTTCATTGGTGGTGTTTTGATCGTAGTTCACCACCAGGCTTCCTGCCTTCAGGTTGCAACGAACACTGATGACACCGGGCAGTTCCCTCACTTTGCTTTGAGTTTCTGTAACAAAGCGTTTTGCTTTGAGTCTGGCCGTTCTAACCCGTATTCTGCCAGGTGAAGCACTGGTGATCATTTAATACCTGCCACGTAACCCTTGATAACACAGGCCACAATGATAATGTTTCTCTATTGCAAATGCAAAGCGGAATTATTCTGTCCGACACATTGTCAATCGCAGAGATAAGCGACAGCATGGTAAAGAGGGTCGGCCTGTCAAGGTATTGTTCAATTATTCAGTGCAGCACCGGCCGACGGATTTTATTCAGCTTAGCCTTGTCTCTGGTATAACACTGGTCGAATTGGGAAAACTCATTGTGAGCTTTATAATGGGCTTTCAGTGTCCGCAAGGATATTTCCAACGGTTGTTTCAATTCGTATGCGTTGAGCGGTTCGTGGTTTAGCTGATGCATCAGATGATAGTGGGTAGCAAGTAAAAAACGTCTTTCAGCGGCGGTGTCACCCAGGCGTCGGTAACACTCTGCCAGGGCGTGCCCGGCCAGAAGCAGGCGGTCAAAGCTACTGAGCTCGGATGTGTCGGTTCTGCTTTTCTTGATAAGTAGTGTGGCAATGTCGAAGCCAGCGCCAATAAAGGGAATACTTTGGCGATAGTGCTGCTTTTCAAACAACGCGATTGCCTTTTTCATGCAGCTATCCCACTTGTCTAACGCCATTTCGGGATCGGCATCGCATTTTGCCAGGTGTTTGTTGCACAAAAACGACATAACTGAACCTCATGCGCGCGTATACAAATCAATTTTCTTTCAATTTATCCTAATTGTTAGATTATGTAAACGATAATAATTCGTATTATGCTTTATTCTAAAACTGGCAAATTTTCCTTAGAAAAAATATGTATTAATTTGATCCATGTCGCTTGTGGATTAAATGATAATGATTATTATTAATAATAAAATTGTTTGGTGTCTGTTGCCTTCAATCCCCTTGAACCCGTTTTCATAAGGATGGTCGATATGTCCTCGGAAATACTTGATATTGATACTGGTCACGACGTAGTTGTCACTGGTGAAGCCGGAGATTGTAGCGAGCTCGGTATGGTCGATGAGGGTGTCAGCAATGAGATGGATGGTATTTTTGATCTCGATATCATTTACGAACCCACTCCGGTTATTGAAAAGCGCCTGGGTTGTTTGATTCGACGCTATCTATCTGAGCCCACCAAGCCTATTGCGAGGAGTGTGGTGCGGCAGCTTGAGAAACTGCTCTGTCACCCTGATTGCGTTGGGTTTGCCAGCAGTAATCGTTGTGCCTACAGAAAAATGCTGCTGCAATGGCGAGCGGTTTGTCTATAGCGCGAACAATCGCTGGTTAGCTGGGATAGGTTTTTCGACTGCTGGATTCAGTGCGGCAGGGCGTTACTGAGGCGTTTGGCTGGTTCATCGTAAACCGGGAGGTGTTGTTACCTGTGGTTAACAGGTTAGCCACGATGACGGATCGTGATGCCGGGAAAATACAATGCAATTGTTATCAATCTTTCGTGCCGGTTAAGCAGGGATTGGTGTATTATAGTTGCAGGTGCGGTTGATTTCTAACCAGCGGGCATTGTTGGTTAGGCGTTGGCCGCGATCCTTTTCAGTAACGTTGGATGTTAAGTCATGTGTTGTATTATACGCTTTATCAAGAGTTTTTGTATATTCGTCGCGGCCTGCTGGTTTGTCGTTTATGGCCAATTTGCCCATTCGGATGGAGCCCCTTCAAAGACATGTTACTCCGATGAGTTATGTGTTGATGTTGGAAAACAAACCGAGTTTTTGACTGTGACCTTGGTCAACATCAGTGATTATCCTTTGACGGTTGCCATAGACTATGAATTGCAGAATCTCAGCCTTGGTGTGCCAAACGAGGAATATTACGAGTTAGGTGCTCGTGAGCCACTTTTGGTAAATCGCTTGAATACTGTGGATCCTGGTGAAGATAAAACTGTTGATTATTTCATTACTGTTTATTGGACGCCGGGTCGCGCTTCTTCTGTCCATGATGACCGCTACCTGTATTACTTACCTTTCCCAGACGGTCATTCCAGTCCCATTTTGCAGGGGTTCAGGTCATTGCCTTCCCCCGAAGATCAGTTTGCTGTTGTATTTGGTTTGCCTGAGGGCACTCTGGTGCATGCAACGCGAGAGGGAGTGGTGCGCAGTGTCGATACCAGTATTGAGACGGGTTCGCTATATGGCAACCATATATCTGTTGAACACAGTGATGGAACCTTTGCCGAGTATCGTAACCTGAAGGCGCACAGTGCCCAGGTTTTAGCGGGAGATGTGATAGCAAAAAGTCAAGTGATTGCCGAATCCGGGGTCAGTACGGATAGGGGGTATCTGTATTACCGTGTAATCAGCCCGTTAAATGCCCGAGCGATCAGGACCCACCAGGGTCTATTTCTTTCATCTGTCGGTGTTATTGGTTTATATGCCGGTGATATCGTTACGGCTGATCACAGTGACGATACTGGCGGCGGCGGTACCGGAGGCGGCGGTACCGGAGGCGGCGATGATACCGGAGGCGGCGATGATACCGGAGGCGGCGATGATACCGGAGGCGGCGATGGCGGTAACACGGGAGGTGGTGATTCCGGAAACGGTGATACCAGTGCTATTTCCTACGATAGCAACTCCTATGCGTATCGTGTCCAGTCTATGTATGTGGCCTATTATGGTCGGGCGGCAGACTATGATGGTTTGGCCTGGTGGACAGATAGGGTAAAGTCGAATGGTGGCGACCTGGCAGAAATAATTAACTCGTTCGGTCGATCTGCAGAGTACGATAATAGATTTGCTCACTTGAGCACCGCTGACTTGATTGCCAATCTCTATTTGCAAATGTTTGGGCGTATGCCCGAAAGCCAAGGTTTGGCCTGGTGGACAGACGAAATCGATAGTGGGCGAGTGACGTTAGCTGAGGCGGCGCTTAGAATTGCTGATGGAGCAAGAAGTCTGGACGCCCTGGTTTTGGCGTACCGGACTGTGGCCTCGATGCGGATTACCGATGCTATCAATAAAGCAGACAAGCTGTATTTGTTTGATCAAATTGAACTGGTGAAGCTATTTGTTCAAGCGATTGACGTTGCCGATGACCCATTGAAGATAGATATATCGGATCTGATCGCGTCGCTGCCTGCCAAGTAGCAGGCTATCGTCGGGACAGTTTTTTTATGTTGGGCGCCAGATTCGATTTTCAGACTATACTTTTTTGGTAGTAGAGTGTATTTGTGGGTTAGTTCTCAGGTTGGCAAGGAGTTGGCGGCGTATCATGGATCAGCCTATGTTTGAACTGGTGTTCGAAGGACAAATAGTCGATGGCCTGGCTTTAGCAACGGTCAAGGCCAACATGGCCAGGCTGTTCAAAGCCTCAGACGAAAAAATTGTCAAGATGTTCGGTAGTAGTCGGGTTGTGCTTAAAAACAAGCTGGACAAGGCGACTGCACTGAAGTACCAGGCCGTTTTGAAGAAAAATGGTGCGATATGTAAAATAGCCGCTATGCGGCCGATGGGGGCTGTCACCGGCTCGTCTGAGGCTCGGTCTGTAAAGCGTGCACCTTCCGGTGAGCCAGCAGCCGTTGCAAGACCGGCATCTGCGCATGGCAAAGCGAGCTTTACTCTGCCGGATGATAAGCCGCCGGTTTCAAGCAGGCTCCGACCTTCGCCAGGAACACGCACGAGTCAGTTACCGATAGCCGGGGAAAAGGTGGATGAAATCCTTGCCGGCGTCGGTGTCGATCTCGCTCCGGTCGGGGTGCTATTGGGCGAGCGTAAAAAAGAGGTCAGGGCACCAGAACTTAAACATCTTGACGCGATTTCGTTGGCGCCGGCAGGGGTTGATCTTGAACGACACAAAGAGGTCGAGGCGCCTCTTTTTGCACATATTGACCGTATTTCAGTTGCGCCAGTCGGTAGTGATTTGGTTGATGCCAAAGAATTGCCACCCCTCCCTTCACTCGATGTCAGCCACCTCTCTATTGCGCCTGCAGGAAGCGATATGGGCCAAATCAAAAAAGAGCAGACAGTGGTTATACCGGATATTTCTTATATCAAACTGGATGAAATCAGATAAAATAGCGCCTTTACTTCGATTTTAACGAGGAAGCCACTCTGGTGATGTCCTTTCTATTGTGTCGTATTCTTTCATTTTCCAGTTTTACGTTCTGTTCGGCCCGCCTGGTTCGGCAATCGGTTTTGCGTCTGACCCCCTCTGTTTTCTGTTTAAAATTCAAGTTCATTGCTATCCTGCCGGTGTCTATTTGTCTTTTCTGGGCCTCAGTGGCAGAGGCTGACCCGGGCTTAAAAGCCGACTCCAGTGGTACCTGGTCAGGTCAGGCTGGCAGATATTCGACCGAACAGGCTCGTCCAACCATTGGCCTGGTACTCAGTGGCGGTGGCGCCAGGGGTCTGGCTCATGTTGGTGTGTTAAAAGTGCTCGAAGAGCTGAAAGTTCCGGTTGATATCGTGGTGGGTACCAGTGCCGGGTCTGGCGTCGGCGCGCTTTATGCGTTGGGCTTGCCGGTAGCCGAAATCGAAGAGCGTTTTCATCGAGTTAACTGGGACCGGGGTTTTCAGGATCAGATTGGCAGACGATTGCTTTCCATGCGGAAAAAACAGGAAACCCGACAACACGCGATGGATGCGACTCTGGGCATTGACGAAAATGGAGTGGTGTTCAAGAGTGCGTTGGTTCAGGGTCAGCAGTTGGATCTGATACTGAATCACCTCACCTGGGAGGCTTTTCAGATCGATGACTTTGATCAGTTGCCCCGTCGTTTTCGGGCGGTGGCAGCGGATTTGGCGACTGGTCAGGAAGTGGTCATAGGCTCAGGTTCCATGGCGAGAGCGGTTCGTGCCAGTATGTCGATTCCCGGTGTATTTCCGCCGGTTCGGTGGCAGGATAAACTATTGGTGGATGGTGGGGTTGCCAATAATCTGCCCATTAGTGTTGCCCGTGATCTGGGGGCTGACATCATTATTGCTGTGGATATCAGTCAGCCACTGATCGAGCAGGACAAACTGGTCGATATTCTAACCATTGCGGATCAAATGACCAACTTTCTGACGCGAAGAAATGTAGAGCTTCAACTGGCCGACCTCAAGCCTGGCGATGTGCTTATTGTGCCGGAGCTGACTGACTTTGCTTCCTCGGATTTCGATAAAAGTGACGAAATCGTAGAGATAGGCGCGACCGCTACCCGGCAGCAAGTGTTGGATCTAAAGCCTTTTGCGTTGCCTGACCCGCTTTGGCATGCGTATCGTTCCGGTATAAAAAGCGTGCCAGCGATAGATTGGGTCATAGATAGAATCGAGGTGGCGAATACCAGTTCTTTCCCTGACCGTTTTGTATTGAGTCGAATTCGACAAAAAACCGGCGAATATTTTGATCGAGAGCGGTTGGAGCACGATATCAATACCTTGTACGGCCTGGGCTACTTCGAGTCGGTGACCTATGCATTGAAACGGGTCGATGCCGAACGTATTTTGGAAATATCGGTGTTCGAAAGAAGCGCCGGACCCAACTACCTGTTGTTTGATTTTGCCTATGAGGAAGATTTTGATATTGATAGGCGTATCAGGCTTGGCGCATCGATCAACTTTACTGAATTAAATGCACTGGGCGCCGAGTGGCGCACCTATCTTGCCATTGGCTCCGAGCCTAAACTCAGTAGTCGTTTTTTTCAACCCTTGAGTCAAATCAATGCATGGTATTTACAAGTGGAAGGGACAGCTGAAAAAAACCTGTTCAATTTTTTTGATGATGGTGATCTGTTGTCTGAAGCCGAGTTTAAAGTTTTGCGCTACCACGGCAAACTCGGTAATGAGTTGGGTAACTGGGGAGATGTCGGCCTGGGCTTGTTGTTTGAAGATATCGATATTGCTGGGCGGGTAGGCGTTGGTGTCGGAAAAAAATCGGCCTTTCAATTAGGAGGGTATCGAGCGGAGTTTACTTTTGATACCCTGAACGATGCGCGAATACCAACGGCAGGTTATTATTTTGTGGCTGAATTTGACCAGTATCTGTCGGAATTAGGCGCTGACAAACGATTTAGTCTGCTTTATATCGATGGGCTATACGCAGGCCAGTATGGTAACTGGGTGTGGCATGCGGCGACCAAGCTGCAGACCGTGACCAGCAGACAAGCCACCCTGGATCAATTGAAACCTTTGGGGGGCGTGGATAATTTGTCCGCTTACCCGCAGGATCGTTTTGTCGGTCAGGACTCTGCCCTTGGCAGTCTGGCCGTCTATCGAGAGTTTCAGAGTTCCTGGCAAAACTATTTTGTTGGCGTTATGTTTGAGATGGGCAGAGTGTGGCGGCCAATCACTCCGTTTGCCGATTCGGGATCCTGGCATCCATCTTCTTCTTTGGTTTTCGGGGTTCCAACCGTTCTGGGTGCAATCAAGCTGACGGCCAGTTTCGGTGATTCGGGCGAAGGGGCGGTCTATTTGACCATAGGACATACCCATAGATAGGATAGCTCGAGATTATCCTGAAACACCTTGGAGTCCTGTAGTGAGGCGACCATTCAGCTCGGTGACGCAGGTACCTGTCCTGATGCCAAACATCAGTTTGCGAATTGGCTCAAAGAACCGGAGAAAACAGTCGCGCCATGCGACAGGCCAGGCGAAAAAACAGTGGTCTCATCCGATACGTCTCGCCGGTCAATCTCTTGGCACGTTGCAAATCCGTGTTCAGCATCTGTTCCACGCTGGCAGTCAATACGGGGGAGGCAATGACAGCGTTGATTTCAAAGTTCAATCGTAGTGACCGAGCATCCAGGTTGCTACTGCCAATACAGGCAAAAGCATTGTCGACCAACAGCACTTTCTGATGCATAAATCCTCGTTGGTATCCGAAAACCTTGATGCCGGAATTGTCGGCTTCTTCCAGAAAGGACTGTATCGCGTAGAAAATCACCCTGTGGTCGGACTTCACCGGTACCAGTATTTTGACGTCAACCCCGCGAATGCATGCCAGTTGCAGTGCCCTCAGTATCGAGGTGTTGGGTACAAAATAAGGTGTCGCCAGCCAAATTCTGGTTTTTGCACTATTTATCGCACTTAGGAAAAAAAGCTCGCCAGTGTCCAGGTCGTCGGCCGGGCCGGCAGGCAGAATCAGTACTGACTGGTTGTTAGCGCTCTGCTCTTCGCTGAACTGGTCAGCGCTGGATTGGCTTTCGCTAAGTCTGGCTGTTCGCCAGTTTAATGCGGGAATTCGGTTGGCTACCCAGTTCCAGTCTTCCAGAAACACCAGTTGCAATGCTAAAACCGACGGGCCTTCAAGCTGGATGTGGGTGTCTCGCCAGGCTTCCCGGTTTTTTGCCCGGCCCAGGTATTCGTCACCGATATTGATGCCACCGGTAAAACCGACTTTACCATCGATAACCAGTACTTTTCGGTGATTACGGAAATTGATCTGCATTTTTTTGAGGTACTTTTTTATTGTGCCAAAAGGCCGTATATCGATACCTTGTCGTCTTAGCTCATTGATATACCGGGTGCTCAGGTGACTGCTGCCGATATCGTCATAGAGCATATAGACATTGATCCCCATTCTGGCTTTGGCGATCAGCATTTCCTTGAGCTTAAATCCGGTGGCGTCGGCGTTGATAATGTAAAACTCCAGGAGAATATAGCGTTGCGCCGCATCAATTGCCTGGAACATCGCAGATATGGCTTGTTTGCCGTCAACAAGTAATGTGCAACGGTTGTTGTTTGTGACGGGTAATCGCCCCAATTGCGATAGCCCGGCCAGCGTATTGTCGTTGGAAGCGGGAGCATAGTGTCGGGTGAACTGGTCAATCAGTTTGTCCAGATCCTGGTCACCGCTTTTTCGTGCATCCCGATAGCCGGTAAACTTGTTACGTCCAAACAAAAAGTAGGCCGGCAGAGCGATAAAAGGCAGTAGTACCAGAGCCAATAGCCAGGCGATTGCTGCCTGCGGTGTTCGATAGTGTAGCAGTACACGCATAATGGAAAATGCCGCAAGCAGATAGACAAAAGGCAGAAAGAAAAACAAAAAATCCAGTTGATTCATAGCGAAACCTGAGCGTTTTTCCTTAACGGGTTACCGTTAATTCTTGGCGGTGGTCTCTGATGCCAGCGTGATTCAGAATAAAAACTAGAATAATATGAAAAACCATTGGCTTAAAGTCGTACCACTCAAAATAAGTGGGTTAGACGATTGGAGCGCTTTCATCGGTCACACTGTGCTAGACTGGCGAGACTGATAAAAATAAAACAGGTGTCGTCGAGTGATTTACGCATTTTATGAGAAAACTATTTTTCCCTGGGTTCTAAAGGTGGCTGATCGGGCTTTCAGGCGACAGCGCGAGGAGGTGTTGTCGCGGGCTTCGGGTCGCGTGTTGGAAATTGGTGTGGGTAGCGGTATCAGTCTGCCATTTTATTCCGCTGGGGTGTCAGAGTTGGTCGGGATTGAACCCAGTCACGCGCTCAGGGATAAGTGCCATGATGCCAAACACGGGTTTGCCGGTGCCTCGGTGTCGATTGAACATGGTGATGCTCAAGCTCTGACGTATCCGGACGAGAGTTTCGATACCGTGGTTGCGTTTTTGGTGTTTTGTACCATACCGAACCCGGAAGCGGCCGCTCGGGAAGTGTATCGGGTACTCAAACCAGGGGGTAAGCTGTTTTTCTTTGAGCATGTCTCGGCGGCGACTGAAATGGCCAGTGACAAGCGCAGTGCCCGATCACTGGCAAAATGGCAGGAGCGCCTGAACCCGCTGTGGAATCGGGTCAGTTGTGGCTGCAACCTGAATCGGGACACCTATCAGCTTTTTCATAATCAGGGGTTCCATTTTCACGACTATCAAGCCTATCGTCACCCCGGTATCATCAGTCTGGTTTCTCCGGTCATACAGGGGTGTGCCTTCAAGCCTTAGGTATAAACCATATATGAGGTATAAGACATATAAATGTGCGAAGCTTGGCTTTTCAACCTATAATCAGGTCAGGACGTTCCAGTCTTGATATGCAAACTAAAACAATAACCAGCTAAATTATTAGCCTTTTTTATTACTAACCTAACGGAGAGAGATAAATGTCGGGGATCACAATGATATTCTCCATCTTATTGTCATTATCGGGTTTGGCAATTGCCTTCTTTTATATGAAGAAGGTGAACAGTGTGCCGATAGCGATGGGACTAGATGCAAAAGACAGCAAGCGCTTGAAATTTATTCACGGTGCCATCGCGGATGGTGCAATGGCCTTCTTGAAGCAGGAATACAAGTTCCTGGCCATCTTTATGGTGGCATTTGCCGCTATCATTGCAATTCTTATCGATGATTCTCATACGCCAGATATTACAGAGGGTATCTATACGGCCATTGCGTTTCTGTTTGGTGCCGCTATTTCCATTGCTTCCGGCTATATCGGGATGAAGGTGGCCACCCAAGGCAATGCCCGTACTACGGTTGCGGCCAGAAGCACTATTTCCGATGCGTTCGAGATGGCCATCAATTCCGGCGCGGTGATGGGGTTTGCCCTGGTGGGCCTGGCTTCGCTGGGTCTGGTCGTGATTTATGGTGTTATGAGTGCGCTGCTTTCCGATCTTGGCCCGGAAAACAATCATATACTGATGGAAGTGATTGCCGGTTTTGGCCTTGGCGGATCGACCATTGCGCTGTTTGCCCGGGTCGGTGGTGGCATTTTTACCAAGGCGGCGGATGTTGGTGCGGATTTGGTAGGTAAGGTAGAAAAAGGAATTCCTGAAGACGATCCTCGTAATCCGGCTGTGATCGCCGATAACGTCGGCGACAATGTCGGGGATGTCGCTGGCATGGGAGCCGATTTGTTTGGTTCTTGTGCCGAATCGACGTGTGCAGCCATGGTAATCAGTGCAGTGGTATTCGCAGCCGACCCGAATGCGTTGCTGTACCCCATTCTTATCACCGCGGTCGGTATTCCTGTCAGTCTGCTTACCAAATACCTGATCAACGTGCAAAAGGAAGACGACGTGGCGCCCGCGCTGCGCAAGTTGCTTATCGTTTCCAGCGCGATAATGGCTGTCGTTATATTTCTGGTCACTATGGCACTGATTCCCGGACAGTTTGAATTGAATGGCGAACAATACAGTAGCATGGGTGTGTACGGGTGTTTCCTAGCCGGACTGATCGCCGGGCTGGCTGTTGGGCTGCTGACAGACTACTACACTTCAGACAAATACAAGCCGGTGCAGGAATTGGCCGGGTCGTGTGAAACCGGTGTCGCAACCAATATTATCTTTGGTCTTTCGTTGGGATATAAAAGTACCGTTTTACCCTATGTCTGTATCGCGGCGAGTATTTTTATCTCCTGGGATCTTGCCGGTATGTACGGTGTCGCGATTGCTTCACTCGGCATGTTGGGAACATTGGTGGTCGCGTTGATGATCGACGCCTACGGCCCGGTCGCAGACAACGCAGGCGGCATTGCCGAGATGGTGGGTCTGGAAAGTGAGGTACGACAGCGCACTGATATTTTAGATTCCGCCGGCAACACAACCGCCGCTATTGGTAAAGGCTTCGCTATTGGTGCGGCAATTCTGACATCACTGGCATTGTTTGCGGCCTTTATTACCGCCGCATCCAATCTGCGGGGTGAGCCCATCAGCATGAGTCTGCTTGACCCGCGGGTTTACACCAGTTTGTTTATCGGTGCCGTTTTGCCATTTTTGTTTGTTGCAATGACTATGCGTTCTGTCGGCGATGCCGCATTTGAAATGATCGAAGAGGTACGCCGCCAGTTTCGAGAAATTCCGGGCCTGATGGAAGGCACGGGTGCTCCGGACTATGCGCAGTGTGTGGCGATTTCGACAAAGGCGGCCTTGAAAGAAATGATCGCTCCCGGCGTCTTGATTATGGGTACGCCAATAGTGACCGGCTTGCTGTTTGGCGTGGAAGCGGTCGCTGGCGTGCTGGCTGGTTCCCTGGTTACCGGTGGTGTGTTGGCTATTTCAGCCTCAAACAGTGGTGGTGGCTGGGACAACGCCAAGAAATACATCGAAGCCGGCAATTTTGGCGGTAAAGGATCTGATGAACATAAGGCCGCTGTTGTCGGTGATACCGTTGGTGATCCGTTGAAGGATACTTCCGGGCCTTCTCTGAATATCCTGATTAAACTGTCAGCGATTCTCAGTCTGGTATTCGCCCCATTCTTCGTTCAATATGGTGGCATTTTGGTGGGTTAGCGATTGATTGCGCTAAGCCATTTAGCGAAACCAAGCAATCGATTAAAAAAGGGCCGTGAGGCCCTTTTTTGCTTACCCGGGTCTGCCACCATATTCGTTCCAGCTCCCAGCTCATCGGGTTCAATCTATTCGTTTCCTCCAATCGCAGCGGTAACTCAATTTTGGGTTGAAAAGGGCTTTGATGGCTTCTACGCTTAAAGTGAAAGTGCATTTTTCTCTTTTTACAGGTACCCATTCAATGTCCGATTTTCTCAACAAACTAAGTATTAAAAAGAAACTTATGTCGATTCTTGCCGTGGTGGTGTTTGCGATGGCAATGATGCAGCTGATGTTTTTGTCATCCCTCAAGGATGAGTTATTTGAACAAAGCAAGTTAAACTCTCAGTATGCCCTGGAGGTCGCCTTTTCCGCTGTTGAGCATTTTTATCAGGATTATCGGGACGGTGCATTGACTGAAAGTCAAGCCAAGCAGGAGGCCATCGATGCTTTAAAGACAATACGTTATGGCGGTGACCAGTATATTTTTATTAGTGATATGTATCCTAAAGTTGTGATGAATCCTCATCACCCCGAGATGACTGGCCAGGATGTCAGCATGATTAAAGACCCTAATGGTAAAGCCATATTTGTCGAAATGGTCAATGTCGTGAAACGAATTGGCGCGGGTTTTGTGAAATATCAATGGCCTCGACCCGGTGGTGATCGACCACTCGATAAAATCGCTTACGTCAAAGGCTTTACCCCCTGGGGCTGGGTCGTTGGAGCGGGTACTTATATCGATGATATCAATGTCAAGTACAATGAATTGGCGATGGGTGCCGTTATCTTCGTTGGTGGTATTTTGCTATTCATGTTGGTAGTAATTGTGCTTTTGTCCAACTTCATCAATCACCAGGTATCCTCGTTGCAGAAGGTGATGAAGAAGGTCGCGGATAGCAAGGATTTAACTCTGCGTGCCCCTGAGATGGGGAACAACGAAATCGGGACAATGGCCGATTCCTTCAACGAGATGTTATCGATATTTCAAACCAGTATGAATGATGTGTTGCAATCGGTAGAGAAGTTGGTATCGGGTTCTGGCCAGCTTTCAGCGATTTCGTCACAAACCAGTGAAGGCGTGACCAAACAGTATCAGGAGATCGATGTGATTGCCTCGGCCATGGAGCAGATGTCGGATTCTGTAAACGAGGTATCTGGCAATACCGAAAACGCAGCGGCATCGACAGAACATGCACATAACGAAGCGGAAAAAGGCCATCGGGTAGTCAATAGTACCAAATCTGCTATCAATGGCTTGGCCGAAGAAGTGGAAAGAGCCTCCCAGGTAATTAACGGGCTCGAGAAGGACTGCGAGAATATTGGCACTATCCTGGACGTGATTCGTGGCATTGCGGAGCAAACCAATTTACTGGCGTTGAATGCGGCCATCGAGGCGGCCCGGGCGGGCGAGCAGGGTCGCGGCTTTGCGGTGGTCGCCGATGAAGTGCGTACCCTCGCAAAGCGAACCCAGAATTCCGTTGAAGAAATTGAAGCCATGGTAGACCGTTTACAAGTTTGCTCACGAAATGCGGTGTCGGTGATGGGTGTTGGCCGTGAAAAAGCGAAAACTAGTGTCGAACAAATATCGGAAGTGGCTGAATGTTTAAATGTCATCAATGATAGTGTCGCCGCGATTAAAAATACCAGTGCCAGTATTGCGACAACCGCTTCGCAGCAAGCCGCTGTCGCCAACGAAATGAGTGCCAATATTTTGAGTATCAGTAATGTGGCTGAAGCGACATCGCAAGGATCACAGCAAACGTCGGCGGCCTGTACCGATCTGGCACGTCTGGCCGATGAGTTGAGTCAAATATCCCACCGTTTTAAAGTGTCCTGAGGCTATGCCTGCTGTCTGGGCACAGTTGTGCGCGCAAACTGTGTCTGGGCAAACCGGACTTCAATATGGCGGGTCGATATACCCGCTACGGGTGGCTTCTGTCTTTGCCGTGCGTTATCTCCAACCTTGTGCGTTCGGCTTTTTTCAATCCTTTCACCACCAGGCTGTAAGAGTTATCTATCATTCGTTGTATTTCACCATCTGGAAGTGAACCATCGATAATCACTGTATTCCAATGGGTTTTATTCATGTGGTAGCCGGGGATCACAGCATCAAAAACATCCCTTAGTTGCGCGGCTTCGTCAGGATCACATTTTAAGTTAATCTGCATCACCTCGTTTTCAAACCCGATAAGCGCAAACATTTTTCCGCATATTTTGAATACCGACACGTCAGGGCCAAACGGGTAGTCTTCTATGGCTTCAGGTTTGCCGAGTAAGTATTGTTTTAAATCTGCTTCGTTCATTGTGAGGCTTTGCCAAGTTCAGGGTTGGCTGGTAAATTTAACAGTGTTATTCCAATCAGAATGCCGAGCATACAAAAAACGCCAGTGGATGCCAAGACTGGTATACGAGGCAGCTAAATGAAACAAGTACAACCCAAAGATGGCGAAAGTGCCGACATCGTGGCAGATAACATCGAGCAACTGCAAGCCTTGTTCCCCGAGGCATTCAGTGAGGGCGGGGTAAATTTTGATGTGCTGCGCCAGTTGTTGGGGGATGCCAGGGTGCTGGACGAAGGCGAAGAGAAGTATGGCCTTGACTGGCACGGCAAGAAGAAAGCCCGTCAAATTGCCCTAATGCCTTCGACTGCAACGCTACTGCCATGTCGGGAGGAGAGCGTTGCTTGGGATACGACGAAAAATCTGTTTATTGAGGGTGATAACCTGGCAGTGCTCAAGCTGCTGCAAAAGAGTTATGCCAACCAGGTAAAAGTGATCTATATCGATCCACCGTACAATACCGGTAAGGAATTTATTTATCCTGACAGGTTTCAGCAAAATCTGGAGACTTATCTCAAATACACGGGCCAGATTGCTGGTACGGGCGCCAAGTTTTCAACGAATACAGAAACGGCAGGAAGAAAGCACACAAACTGGCTGAATATGATGTACCCAAGGCTCAGGCTTGCGAGAGCACTGTTGAGTCGTGAGGGTGCGATTTTTATCTCGATAGGCGAAGATGAGGTAGAGAATTTACGAACGATTTGCACCGATATATTTGGTGAAGACAATTTTATTGCAACAGTTGTCTGGCAAAAGGTGTTTTCGCCCAAGAATACCGCACAATACTTTTCTGAAGATCATGACTACATACTCATTTACTCAAAGAACAAAGCGGTTTGGCGACCCGAGTTATTGCCCCGATCGGATAATTCTTTAGGCAGGTACAAAAATCCCGATAATGATCCAAGAGGCCCTTGGCTGTCCGGTGCAATACAGGCACGCAATTACTACGGCAAGGGAGTTTACGAAGTGACCAGCCCATCCGGAGAAAAATTCAGTAACCCGAAAGGAACCTACTGGCGTTTTTCTCATGAAAAGTTTCAGGAGCTGGATAGCGACAATCGAATATGGTGGGGAGAGAATGGTGCTAACGTACCGAGGTTGAAACGGTTTTTGTCGGAAGTGAAACAAGGTGTCGTGCCTCAAACATTATGGAAGTATAAGGATGTCGGGCATACCCAGGAAGCCAAAGAAGAACTTCTTGAATATGTCAATTTCGAAAAGACAGAAAACGTTCTCAATTCGGTCAAACCGTCTCGTCTGATTAAACGAATCCTGCAAATTGGAACGCGAGCAATTGGCCAAGATATCGTGCTGGATTTTTTTGCCGGTAGTGGCGTAACCGGCCAGGCAGTGCTGGAAAAAAACCATGAAGACAATGGGGATCGTCGCTATATACTCGTGCAATTGCCTGAACCTTTGAAGGTAGAAGAAAAAAATTTGCAGACCATTGCCGACCTGGCAAAGACACGTGTTAAACGTACCTCGTCCTTGCTGCGGGAGCGATCAACAAGTGTCGATATTGGCATCAAGGTGTTTAGACTGGCGGCGTCGAATATCCAGGTGTGGAATCCAGATCATTCGGATCTTGAGCATAGTCTTCTTGCCCACGAACAGCACCTGCTCGAAGGCAGAACCAATACCGATATTTTGTACGAGCTTATCTTGAAGCGCGGCCTGGATCTTGCCGCTCCAGTTGCAAGTCGCAAATGGGTCGGAAAGACAATTTACAACATTGGCTCTGGTGCGCTGTTCGCTTGCCTCGATAATTCCATTGCCAAGGAGCAGGTCGAAGCGATCGGCCAGGGTATCGTTAAATGGCGTCGAGAGCTTGCGCCCAGTTCGGATACTCAAGTTTTCTTCCGGGATAGTGCGTTCAGCGATGACGTTACAAAAACCAATATGGTCGCCATTCTTGAGCGAAACGGTATAACTCATGTAAGGAGTTTGTGATCAGTGACCTGGAGACGTTTTATCCGTTGATTGCCCAAAGAGCATTGGCCTTGAAACAACGCGTGTTGCGACTGATCGATAACCAAGAAGGACAAGACGAGTAAAAATGAAGCTGCATTTTGAAGATGATCTGGACTATCAAAAAGCCGCGATAGACTCGGTGGTCAATTTGTTCAAAGGTCAGGAAATCTCGTGTTCTGAGTTCACTGTGATGGCACCGATACAATCGAGTATTGATACAGATGGGCAACTGGAAAATCAGCTTGGTATTGGTAACAGACTGTTGTTGGTGGATGAGGACATTGCCGAGAACCTGCGCAAGGTGCAGCTGCAGAATGGCTTACGCCCCTCTAAGAAACTGACTAGCGCCGACTTTACTGTTGAAATGGAGACAGGAACGGGCAAAACCTATGTCTATTTGCGAACGATTTTTGAGTTAAACAAGCACTATGGCTTTACTAAATTTGTCATTGTTGTGCCTTCGATCGCTATCAAGGAAGGTATCTATAAAACCTTGCAAATCACCCAGGAGCATTTCGACGGTTTGTATCCGAAGGCCAAGGGCTACGAATATTTTCTTTATGATTCGAAAAAGCTGGGACAGCTGCGCAACTTTGCTACCAGCGCCACTATTCAGATCATGGTGACGACAGTCGGTGCGATTAACAAGAAGGATGTCAACAACCTGTATAAAGAAAATGAGAACACAGGCGGTGAAAAACCCATCGACCTGGTTCGCGCTACAAATCCGATTATCGTCGTCGATGAGCCACAAAGCGTAGACGGGGGGCTGACGGGTAAAGGCAAGGCGGCGCTTACGGCGATGAATCCGCTGTGTACCCTGCGTTATTCCGCAACCCATGTGGATAAGCATCATATAATTTTCCGCCTGGATGCGGTGGATGCCTATGAACGTGGCCTGGTAAAACAGATCGAGGTAGCTTCACTCCAGATCGATGGTGGTTATAGCCAGCCCTATATCCGACTGGAATCAACGCATAATCGTAAAGGCTCGATCACCGCAAAGGTTGAAGTGGCGGTACAGCGTGGTAAGAACATTCGGCGAGAACTAGTGGCTGTCGAGGATGGCGACGATCTGGAACAGGTCACTGGCCGAGCCATCTACGAAAACATGCAGATTGGTACCATTCACTGTGGCAAGACCAATGAATCCATTCAGGTTAAAGCCTTGTGCAGCAATGGTGGGTTCGATCGATTGCTCAGGCCGGGCGAGGCGATTAGCGGTGTCGATCCCGACCAGATCAAGCGTTTGATGATTCGCCGTACCATCAAGGAACACTTTGACAAAGAGCGGATATTTGCCGCGAACAACACGCCAATTAAAGTCCTGAGCCTGTTCTTCATTGATAGTGTCGCGCATTATCGCCAGTACGACGAAGACGGTCACGCTATCGAAGGTAAGTACGCACAGATGTTTGAGGAAGAATATCGAACCCTGGCCAAATCAATCGAATATCAAAGTCTGTTCAAGGAAACTGATTTGGAAGTCGAGGCGAAACAGGCTCACAACGGTTATTTTTCCATCGACAAAAAAGGTCGATCCGTCGAGACCGCCGAGAATAATCAGGCGAATCGTGACAATGCAGAGCGAGCATACAACCTGATTATGAAAGAAAAGGAAAAATTACTGAGCTTGGATACCAAGTTGAAATTTATTTTCTCCCATTCCGCATTGAAGGAAGGCTGGGACAATCCCAACGTGTTTCAGATTTGTACGCTGCGTGATATGGGCAGTGAACGGGAACGTCGCCAGACACTGGGTCGTGGTCTGCGCCTTTGTGTCGATCAGAACGGTGAAAGGTTACGTGGCAACGACGTAAATACCTTGACCGTAATTGCCACGGAAGACTATGAAAAATTTGCCGAAAACCTGCAAAAAGAGATCGAGCGGGATACCGGAATTCGCTTCGGTATTGTCGAGCCGCATCGATTTGCGGCTATCCAGACGTTTAACGATCAGGGCGACGTTGCACCCTTGGGCGTAGAACAGTCCGAAAAAATTTGGCAGTTTCTTGAAGAACAGCGATTTGTCGATGCCAAGGGCAAAGTTCAGGACAGTCTTCGAGCGGTGCTGAAAGATGGCAATTTTTCGTTACCAAAAGCGATCAAGCAGATGCTGATCAAGAATCATGGAGAAGAACAGGCCGATATTCTAGCTTCGGATGTTCACGCGGTGCTGCGTAAGCTGGCCGGTAAGCTCGATATCAAGAATGCCGATGACCGCAAGATCGTTCGAACACGGCAAGCCGTTCTTGAATCAGATGACTTTCGCCAACTCTGGGACAAGATCAAATACAAGACTACCTACCGTGTGGAGTTCGACAACCTCAAACTCCTGAACGATTGTGCCGACGCGATAACGAGCTGTCCGCCAATCACTGAAACCCGCGCCCAATTTCGAAAAGCCGATATTGCTATCGGGAAAGGTGGTGTGGCGGCGATTGAAACAAGCATTGGCGAGTCGGTAAGTATTGACGAGGCAAATATCGAATTGCCCGATATTATTACCGACTTGCAGGATAAAACTCAGCTTACCAGAAAGAGCATTGTTCAGATACTTAGGAAAAGTCGCCGGCTGCAAGACTTTTTGCGCAACCCTCAGCAGTTTATCGACTACTGCTCGGAAGCGATCAATCACACCAAGCGGCTGGCGCTGGTAGCAGGAGTCAAATACACCAGGATCGGGGAAGGTCACTTTTATGCCCAGGAGTTGTTTCAGCAAGAAGAGCTGAAAGGGTTTCTGAAGAATACGCTGACAGTACAACAATCTGTTTACACTCAGGTTGTGTACGACTCAAACGGTGTGAAGAAATCCTTCGCCGAAGGCCTGGAAAAGAATGAGAACGTCAAGGTCTACGCCAAATTGCCTGCCTGGTTCAAAGTGCCAACCCCTCTTGGCTTCTATAAGCCTGACTGGGCAGTTATTGTTGCGGACGAGGACAAGCTGTATTTCGTTGTCGAAACCAAAAGCAGCGCCTGGTGGCGCGACCTGCGCCATCTGGAGGATGCGCAGGTCATCGGCTAGTGGACTCAAGCAGTCTAGTTACAGGCTTCCAACGCTGTCATTGCCAAAGCGGTTTTATCTGTAAGCGGATGGGTTACATGGTTGGTATCCGTTTTTTGTACCATCGACCCTGACGCAAACAGGCCGGAGTAACCGATGGTTTTTGCCGTTGTATAGGTGCCTTGGCCACAGTCCACCGTGACTTGCATGCGTGCCGATTTTACTTCTGTCTGGCGTTGCGTTTTGTAGTTAACCACAACTTCGAACTCACCGTTGCCGTGCAAGCCAAGCAGGTGGCTTCGGTCTGTGAAGACGGCCATTTTGTCGTCGCTGTAGTGCAACATTTTATGCAGTCTGTACTGAGCCACCGGTGCTTCCCCCTCTGCATATTGCATAAGTGCACTCTCTCCGACGAGAAACCGTAACGGCTTGCTATCATTATCGGGTATTACAATAGAACCGCCATCTTTAGTCCAATCTGCGGTCGCGGACAGCTCGGCAACCAGCTCATCGCTCCCCCGATAGATATCAAACAGTTCGACTTTGGTGGATTCGCCCAGTTGTTTCAGTTCAAGCCAGCGGTCAATTTGCGGGCAACTGGCGCAGGGAATCGAGCCGAAATAATAGCCATTCCAATCCAGACTGTTTCGGGACGAATGTTCATCGATTGCAGGGGTGGCGGGTTTAGAATTGGCTGATGCCGCCGTTAAACAGTCTTCAGGAATATCGTTGGCCCAGGTTTTGACTTCGAGCGCTTCGACAACACCATCATAATCGGCGGCAAAGCCGTCTTCCGCTTCGGGTAACAGCGCCAGACGCAGTTCTGCATAAATGCCCTGGTAAGGTTTTTTCAGTTGTTTGGATTTGGCAAGGCTGGCTTCTTTCAGCGTATTCAATACCGCTCCCTGTCCGGTGATCCAATAGTCCTTGTCGAGGTTGCACGGCATAAAGGCTTCCACCTCGTGCCCGTAGGTATAGACACCCGCAACGGCGGCCGCTTGATCAGCATTGCCCCAGGGTCGAACAATTCGGTATAGCAAGGGTTCGTCGGTACGATACTCGATAGTCAGCGTCTGGCCGGTTTTCGGCAGGTAAGTCAGGCCGAATACATTTTGTACGATGGGGCCGACAATAGGCGCTCCTGCTTCGTTGACCGCCGTGCTTGCCGTAGCGGGATAACTCAGGCTGTAAGCGTACATAGCGTCGCTCAGTTCGGTGGCGGATTCAATTTTGGCTTCGGTTTGGTACCATTTCGATGTGGTTGGCTGGGTTGACGCTGGTGGATTGCAGCCCGCCATTTGCAAGGCCAGCAACGCAACAAGAGTGCTCGGGTAGATTTTGTTCATGGGCTATCCCTCTTTTGATCCTTACTGAAACTGGAATCAGTCACGGCTTGAATAAAGCGAATGACAGGCATATTTAAACTATTTTCTTTGCGATAGCAACCGCCGGGGTAGGCCCCAGCTACCTTTGTTTTCTGCGCCTTGTGTGTTATACGTGGCCGCAAATTAAGGAGTATGACTGATGATAAAAAGCGTTATTGCAGTGGTGGCCGGTTTATTCTTCGCTATCGCCACCTACGCGAAAGATAAGGTATAATCAAGTTTTGGCGATTGTTCGATACAGGGTTTTATATGGAGTTTGATTTCACCGCGTACCCTAAAAAACTGAATCTTGGTGCAGGGTTAGATAGAAAGGAAGGTTTTGTCAATGTCGATTTAAATGATTGCCATGCCCCGGATTTGGTGTGTGATGTTTCAGTCCTCAAGCCACTACCGGATGATTATTATGATTATATCCTTGCCCAGGATATTCTCGAGCACTTGCCTAAATCAAAGTGTCAAAACACCCTTATAGAGTGGAATCGGGTTCTGTGTATTGGCGGCAAACTGGAAATTCAGGTTCCGGATATCATTGGAATATTCAAGCTGTTTCAGAAGCCTGAAAACCGGCCTATTGAGAACCAGGAAAGATTGCTTGGTAACCTGTTCGGCACTCAAAACTATGTTGGAGACTTTCATTATATTGGTTTTACAGAAGAACTACTGGTTCACTACCTGAGCGAAGCCGGTTTTCAGGTTGAATCTATTTGCGTAAAGGATGAGTGGTTATTCCATGTCATAGCAAAGAAGATAATGTCAAAACGCTGCGATCTTATGTACTACCAGGAGAGTGATGAAGACTTTATTAAAACGGCATTCGCCACTGTTTTGCAGCGTGACGCCGATCCCGGCGGGTTGGAGTTTTACCGAAGCATTCTAAAATCTGGTATCCCGAGAGAGTCAGTGGTCAATGCATTGAAAGCCAGTGATGAGTTCAGGCAAATTCAAAGTAAGCGATAAAGACCTCGACGCTTAGCGGGAAAACGAATCAGGCAACGACAAAACACGCCTCTGCTTAGCGAGTCCACAAGTCATGGCTAGAACAAAACAAAGGCCGGGTTGTGCAAAGACAGCTTATTACAGAGTCTACTAAAATGTCACAACTTTTGTCGCTGCTATTGTCCAATCGCCTAAAATATCCATTGTGCCTTTTACATCATCGCTAAAGTAAGGTTGGTTTTTGTTTATTCCACATCTTGCCATACAAGTGCCACACACTTTCAAGTCGGCGCCATCGTCATATAATGCTTTTAGCATCGCTACTAAATCATAGTCATAAAAGTCTGGTTTTTGTGTTGCCTCTCTTGCCAGATCAACGGCATCGCTCATCAAGAAGACGTTGACTTCTTCACCCTTTTGATGCACGTTTTTTATCAGTCTTAAGGCGTTATAAGTCTTGTCGCTGCCATCGTAAGGTTGATTGTTCAATATAAAGAGTATCACTTTTTATTCCTCCAAAAGCGCTTATCCGCAATATAGGTGACTTGGAACCATCATAGACTTTTATATTGTCCTTACCAACCAATAATCGACGGGTAAACTACAATTTTTAAGCGTTAGCCATTTTTCCCGAGATCAGCTATACCAGGGGCTTGCGTAATGCGTTGTCGTTTTTCGGTATGCCGGCGGTTTCGGTTTTTACCGGACTGGCCTTTGTTCATGCTTGTTTGTTCGATGAAATTTATCACTTTTCAGGCCAAATTCGCGAGGTGAATGTTGCCTGCCTTAACCAATATGGCCGCCATTCTTGAGCAGAACGGTATACTTCATGTCAGGAGTTTGTGATGGCTGAACTGGACACCTTGCTTGCCCGTATAGACAGTCTGCGACAGAGACTGGATGAAGTTGTGGTTTCAAGATAATGGGTTAAATTCCAGAAAAGGTCTATAGTGCCGATTCCTCTACTTATCCTGCTGAACTCGTTACATGGTAGTTGCCGCTGTCCGGACTTCCCCTTGAAGTCGTGACTTGCAGGACATAAATAACAGACCTAGACTTGACTTAGGTATCAGTTAGAGATGAATAGTGAACAGTGTTCACCTGAATGAGGCGATATGAAGCGAGTTTTACTGACAATAGTATTGGTCACTATAAGTGCCTGTGAGAGTGGATCAAGGTTTTCAAGCCTCAGTAACTATGATCTGCAACGTGCTTATCGGGAATGCGCTAAAGGGGGGTATTCCGGGGCCGGTGCTCAAAGATGCAGTAATATCGAGAAAGAGTGTAAAAAGCGCAAAGAGGATAAGGGTTTTCGCTGCTGATTTCTTCGCATTGCCATCAAAACCGGTTAACGAAATCAATCACCTGCTTGCCATGTGGCGCCAATGTTTATGGCTTTAAAACGTGCTGCATCGATGCCTTGCCGAACCAGGGCGCTTTGTAACCTGATCGGTGGTTGTGCTACCGGTTCGGTAGTGAGTACAAAGGTGTTCCAGTGAATGCCAAAGGCATGCCTGGCATTGATGTCTTGAAAAATTCGCACCGCCTCTTCGGGGTTGACGTGCTGATTTTTCATAAACCAGCGTGGCTCATACGCCCCAATCGGAATCATTGCCAGATCGACTTTCCCCAGTTTGTGGCCAATTTCCTTGAACTGCACTTCGTTATAACCGGTATCGCCACCAAACCAAGCGGTAAAATCCGGCCAGATAAAAGCCCAGGAAGCCCACAGGGTTTCGTTGGCGTCCAGCCAGGCGCGTCTTGACCAGTGTTGGGACGGTGTTGCCATGACCTTGAGTTCACCCACCTGATAGGATTGCCACCAGTCCAGCTCGATGGCGTTATCGATATCCTGATCGGCCAGCCATGCTTTGATTCCCAATGGAACAATCCACAATGGCTTGTTACCCAGACGCCGTACCGTATCGACATCCAGATGATCATAGTGATTGTGGGAGATTACGACGATATCAATGGCCGGTAAGTCAGGCCAGGCCAGAGCCACGGGGGTATAGCGTTTGGGGCCGATAAATGAAAAGGGCGATGCTCGTTCGGAAAATACCGGATCGGTAAGAATATTGAGTGAATCGTATTGCAACAATACGCTGGCATGTCCCAGAAGGGTGGCCCTTGGCTCGAGCGCAGGTTTGTGCAGCAGCGCTTTGTCGGCCATTTGCCAGTGTTGACGGTAATCATCCGGCACATCGGGAAAGTCCATTTCGCCAGTCAGCCAGGCTTTGATAAATGCCCAGGATGAGGGTTTATCGACACTAAGGTACGGATTCTTGAAGCCATCATCGGTATGATGTGCGGGGCGAGCACTGGCTGACGAGGCTTGTGTCCACGCGCATTTCACCCCTAAAACACACGCCAGTACAAGTTGTGTTACGAGGATACTTCGCAAATGGACAGCTTTAACTAATAGCCGCATCGTTTTGGGTTAATACTCAGCTATCCATCTCCTTTTCCATCTCTTTGATCAATTTCTGCCATTGCTCGGATTCCGGCTGGCCGGGTTTACGTTCCCCAAACAAGGTGGTAATCAGTTCCTTGGTGCGGCTATAGATTTCAACAGAGGTAACGATACCATCGGACGTGTGACGTCGAACTGACCAAACGGAATAAATGGCCTCGGTATTCAAGTGCAGATTAAAATCAGGGTCAAGCACGTTGAACCAAGGGCCGGTTCGTAACACTTTGCCAATTACGCCGGTATGGATCTGGACAAGCCCCCGATTGCCGACAAATACCATGATTGGCAAACCCTGTTGTTGGGCCATTTGCAGTGTTTTTTCGGCTGACTCGATCGGTAACTGTTTTGCGTAGTCCTCACCGACAAGTTGCAAGGCCTGGTAGCGATCGATGCCCAGGCGTTTTAGCATGGCATTGAAATGGTGCACGTCTTTTAACGACTGCCATTCTTCCCTGACTGCTTCCCGAGTAGGTAGCTGGCCGCTCTCAGTTTTTTCAGAGTCAGTTTGTTCAGGCTCGATGGGCTGACTTTGAAACTGAGGTTCCTGATCACCGGCAGTGAATGACCGGATCAGGTTTTCCCAGGCGGACTGATTGGTCGCTTCGGTTTGATAGACCTTGTGCAGGGCATTGCCCTGAGCATCGAAAAACTGGATGCTATGGCGGGTCTGTTTGCCGCCGGTATCGGTCACCGCGACGGCATGGCGCCAGCGGTTGAGGAATACCCGCAAATCAATGGCACCGAGGCAGATCCCCATCGCCCCTTTGCCGGTTACTTTGAAGTTGGTGTAGGTGCCGTGCTTTTCATGCACGGCAAGATCGTTGCGGGTCAGTGCCATCACCGAGCCGACGCCCTCCAGCGCTTGCAGTAACTCACCGTGTCTTGCCTCGAGATGGGTGAGGTTGACGTCGACACCGGTTAACAGTAGCTCGTATTCGCTGACGCCCAACGTTTCGGCTGCGTTGCGAATACGTATGTTCGGGGAAGCAGCCTTGAGTTCCATCCAGGATTTTTTCAGTTCATTTGGAGGTGTCGTATTCATGATAAATTCTCTCAACTGTGGATTCCGATGAGTTTATTGATTCTGGATGTACCGAATATTCGGGTGGCCACTGGCTCCCGCATCCGAGTAGTAGTTGGTGATCTGCAACTTGTATTGATTTGCATTCGGGTCGGTGGTATCGGTGTCGATGATGTAGACCCGGTAATTGGGCCAGAGTTGATGCCTGCCTTGAAAGTTATAGCCGTACCAGGGCGCATCCAGAAACAGCCCTGCGCTGGTATCCTGGGTGTAATGCGAGTCGATTGAAACGCCCTCGGCTGACAGGTTCCCTGAGGTATAGGCGTTGGCCTCTGCAGTGGTAAATGGGCCGAATGCGCCGCCCTTGCCATTGCCAGAATTGCCGCCATTGATCCATAGATGCCAGTCACGACCTTCTATTTCCAGCTTCAGATCCCATGTGGCATCGGAGCAGTCGACGCTATTTCCGCTATCGAAATCGAAACAACTGCTGCCTCCTCCTGCGGGAATACTGGCTGTGAACAGGCCACTGGTTGCAAATTGGCTGGTATCGGCACTTTGTATATCAAATGCAAAACTGGCAGTCAGACCCTCTTGAGGGCTAAAAACCAGTGATTCACAGTGAAACCTGGCGTAGCTGTTGCCGGCTGCCGACCGAAGCAGCCACCAGTTATCGGGATTGGCCGACAGGGCATGTGTGGCAGGGTTGTAGTAATACCAGCCCAGATCCATCAAATCGCCGGCCATCGTGCCTGTTCCCCGGATTGCCGCGACTATTTTGTCTTGCTGATATTGCAGACCGGTTGTGTCAGCGTCTGCCAGTAGGTGTTCCAGTTCAGACTCTTTGGTTGCGTTTAAAAACACGTTTGCCAGAGCCTCTCCTTCACTATCGTAAAAGTCGTTTTGATCGGCAACCAATGCCGCGCTGACATTGCCTGCACCGGAAGCGCCGCCATTGAGAATAACTTCGTTGCGACGAAATCCTATATGCCAGGTCAGATCCGACTTGGCTGCTTCAGGCGACAGATCCACTGTTTTCCCGGTATCCAGGTTAAAGTAGGTGTAGTCGGTGTAAGAGGTTGCATCCAGCATGGACTCCTGAAACGAGTTAGTGTTGTCAGAAGGGTCGGGTGTGACCGATGGCCGATCGTTATCGTCGCTGCTACTGCCGCCACATCCGGACAAAACCAGTGTAGCCGCAGTCACGGCAGATAGTGTCAATGGGTGAAGGGTTTTCGTATTGTGTCGTATGGGTTTCATGTATTTGCTCATTGTCGGTGAATGGGTGTCAATCGGTAGCTTTTTGGGTTCCGGTGAAGCGAATCCCGGCATAGATAAAACGCCCGGCTTCTGGGCGAAGATCATGACGTTTCTTGACATCTTTCTGGGTGTCGGACAGGTTGTCAATGCCGGCATAAAGGGTTATGCCATCGATCATCCGATAGTTGGCTTTGATGTCGAATACACTGTATGCCGGAGAGGTCAGTGCATTGTCCTGATCATAATAGGCATCACTTTGCCACTCTCCGGTAACACTTAGCGTGAGTGGGCCGGCGTAGGGGTTGAGGTCGATGCTCGCTTTTATCAGATGTTCAGGCCTTTTCGGCAAGGTCTTGCCTGTTTTTTCATCTTCGGCGTCGAGATAGGTGTAGCCGAGTGTATATTTGATATCACTCTTGATTAGCTGAATCTGTTTAATCAGGCCAATTGCCGAAATCTCGACTCCTTGCGTCGTAGCCCGACTGATATTGCTGTAACGGTTGATCAGCAAGCCTTGTCGCTGTGAGGCGGTTGCATCGACGGTGGTTTCGATCAGGTTCTTTAGTGAGTTATGGAACAGGTTGATATCCAGTTGGTAGTGATTTGGCCAGGCCAATGCCCAGCCGAGCTGAATACTATTGGAGGACTCAGGATCCAGATCAGGATTACCGAGAACCATATAACCGAGGTGACTATGATCAAAGACGAAATATCGCTCCTTTAGATCCGGTACCCGATAGCCTCTGCCGATACCCAGACGGAGATGCTGTTGCGCCTGGCCTTCCGAAGCCAGTGCATATCGGACACTCAGTTTGGGGGCCAAATAGCTGCCAAAATCACTGTCATACTGATAGCGAAATCCTGGTAACAATTCCAGCGAGTCAGATGCAAAGAAATCATCCTGAAAGAAAAACACGGTGTTGGAACGGTCACTGCCCGGCAGAATTTCGACAATGTGTTTTATATCGCCGCTTTCATCAATCTTAGTCTGGTGTTGTTCGAGCGTTTCCTCGAACCATTCGCCGCCCAGTGTGAAAATATGATTGTCAGAATAAAACCGGTTGTATTGCATGGACACATTTTGTGAAGTCAGTTCGGCGGCTCTGCTTTGGTCTGATTGCGGAGTGATCGCGACATCCTGCCAGGTCTGGTCTTCGAAGCTTTCGTGGTAGTAACGAATTTTCAGGTCTGACTGGTCTTGAAAACGCATTGTCGAACCGGCATTGACGCGAATCCGGGAGACCTCTTCGCGTTTGATGTAATCGATACCTTTGCCGCCGGTATTGATGGTATAACGTGACTCACTGTCATCCTCGAAGTAAGCGATGTTGGCCATCAGTTGCGCTTGTGTGATCAGTCCGCTGGGCAGATTGGGGGTCAGGTTGTAGCTGGTGCCCAGTCCTGTATCCAGCCTGTGACCACTTGGGCCTTCCTGAGACCAGCTATTTCGGTTGCTTTGCCAGCCTTCTGAATCGCTCAGGTTGAAGTTAAGTTGTGAATGCCAGTGGCCAATTTGACCTGAAATCCGTCCGGCGGCATTTCTGTCAGACAAGGGTTGGCCTTCCGGGGACTGATCGCCGAAGCCGCCTGCATCAGCAGACAAAAGGTAACTGAACGGGGACTTTTCCGTCTGGGTGATCACGTTGATGACACCACCGATGGCCGCACTGCCATACAAAGCCGAGGTGGCGCCCTTGACCACTTCGATATGATCGATATTGGCGGTTCCGATTTGTGACAGATCAGTGGTAGAACCGGTGCTTTTGGCAACCGGTTCTCCGTCGATCAATACCAGTACCCGATTGGCGCTCACTCCTTGCAGCCAGGCTTCATAGCCGTTTTTGCCATGGATTTTCCTGAGCATCAAGCCCGGCAGGTCTTCGACCGCTTGCTTCAGGTTTTGTGCGTGTTTTTGCTCGATTTCTTCTTTGCCGATCAATTCGATTTTTACCGGGCTATCGATGATCACCTTGTCGGTGCGTGTGCCAGTGACCACCACCTCATCCATTTGCAGTACCATGGCGTTTGTATCTGGGGTGGTTGCTTGGCTTGGGGTCGCGATTGTGTTTGAACTAATGGCGAGTGCCATCGCTACCAGCGGAAGTGTTCTCAAGGCGTATGCAGCTTTAGCGTTCGATGTCATAGAGGGGACTGATTATCACTGGTGATTTTTCGCCATTCTACTTCTGATCGATTTAATAATGCAAACAATAAATATTCGTATTAATTTGCTGTCCAAGCCTGATGAGCGGACTCTTGTTTTGTTGTCAAAAACAGGTAGTTTTGGTGACTCGTCCAGGTCGGAGGAATAGGCAAAAGCCGACTCACTGTGGCAACCGACACTATGCTATTATGTCGTGCGAAATGGATGTCGCAGCATCTCCTTGAAGAAAGCTGTCTATTGGCGGGTTTACGTCTATTCCAATCCGGTTATCTGTGATATAAACCGCGCCAGAGAGTATGTAAGGAACCTAAAAATGATAAAAGTGAAAAAACTGGCACCAGGAGTTCACGCAAGTTCGATGCTAGCATTGCTGACGTTGATCGCTGGTTGTGCTTCCGTCTCGCCTTTTAGTATCGATGAGAGGATGTTGGAGTCGCATTTACGACGTGTGGTAGCCGAATATGATCGTCAGCAACTGGAACAAGGGTCGCCGCTCGCTCTGTCGCTGAATGAAGTCGATGTCGAGATCGGCCCGGAAGGCCGGAATGTGCTAAAATTGAAACTGGATGGCGAGTTATCGGTGAATGCCGTATTGATTTCCATACCTGTTCGGTTGAAGTTGTCACTCGAATCGGTTCCGGTTTATGTCAAGCAAGAAAACGCGATTTATATCAGGCGCCTGAAGCTGCTGGATAGTGCCGTCGAGGCACCGGCATTGGACAGCCTGAACCTGGATAAAACGGCGACGCAAAATGCAGTCGGTATTTTATCTGCTCTACTGGAGCGTATTCCGGTTTATCGGTTGAATGAACTGAATTTTTCCGAGGCGATGATTGCCTCCTCGCCGCTTACGATGAAAATCACCCCAGGTCGTTTGGTTTTTGCGTTGGACAGTCAGTGAAAGGGGGGTGACTTTGGTCGCTCGCTGGAAGCATTCACGCCAAACCAAGTGCCTGTTGTCAAATGCAATGGATACCCAGGTTGATATAAATGAGTATTCTAATAGATCTGCCTGCCGGTTTTATGGATGATAAGCTGCTTACCGAACAGATGCGTCGCCTGTCTGTACTGATCGACCAGTCTTCGCCACAGGCTGCAAGTGCCGTGGTGTTGCCTGAACACTGGTTTGGGTTTGAAGACGCTTTGGTGATGCAGATGAACCTGTTGATCGCTGAAATGCGGGTTCGCGGTATTGCTACCCTGGACTGGTTCAAGCTGCCGAAGTCGACACTATTGTGGCCGAGCCGGTTTGCGCCGTCCTTGGAAGAGCAGTTTGCGATGTTGAGAGAGCGTGAACGTAAAGGTTTGTGTGGCAGGATCAAACTGCCGGTACAGATCCACGATTTATGGGCAAGCTTCAAGTATTCGGTGCTGGCCAGAAATCACAAGAGTTACTTGCATATCGGGCGATTGATTGCCGGCAGGAAAATCGAGTTTTTTGATTTACTGCGTGATTTGGTGGTTATCTGCCGGGTGCCCCCCAAGAGAGGAAGTATGGTGAATTCAGTACAGCATATGTGGGGTTATATTGCCGCACGTTCAACTTTAGATCCTAATCAGGCCGAGCTGGCTGATCTGTTGCTGGAAGTCCAGCGCATCACTTTAGAGACAAAAGAGCCGTATTTGTATCATTCGACTGCGTTGGGTGAGTTGGTCGGCTGGTTATCCGTTGTCGAGGGTTACGCTAGTGTCAGTGGTTGATCTTTATGCAAGGGTGTTGGGCGAAGGGCTGGCTGGTCTGCCAATAGTGATGCTGCATGGTCTGTTCGGATCATGGGAGAATTTGGGCTCGGTGGCCAGAGCGCTGTCTCGGGAATACCCGGTACATGCGCTCGATCTGCGCAACCATGGCCGCTCGCCCCATACCGAAACGATGAACTATACGGTTATGGCCGAAGATGTGCTGGCCTATACCAGGCGAAGCGGTCTGCAACGCTTTCATTTGCTGGGCCACTCTATGGGGGGGAAAGTGGCGATGCAGTCAGCCTTGCTTGAGCCTGGTTGTGTCGCGAGCCTGATGGTCGCAGATATTACGCCAGCGGCTTATGCTCCGGGTCACCAGTCTATTTTGGCGGGGTTGCATTCGTTACCTCTGGAGAAACTGGCATCTCGCTCTGATGCGGACAATCATTTGAAAGCCTATGTTCCTGAATTGGCTGTTCGTCAGTTTTTGCTCAAGAATTTGGTGAAAAATGATGTGGCTCGCTTCGCCTGGCGAATGAACCTGGATGCAATTCAGCGTCACTATCCGGAGATGATCCGCAGTTTGAGCTCAACGGAGCCGTTTAACGGCCCTGTCCTGTTTATCAAGGGGGGAGAGTCGGACTACATCCAAGAGTGTCACCAGGCCCAGGTGCGCCAGCTGTTTCCGTCTGCCGAGCTGCGCGTTATCCCTAAAGCCGGGCATTGGCTGCATGCGGAAAAGCCAGAGTCGTTTATTCAGGTGTGCAAGCGTTTTCTCAACAAAAACCAAACAAATTCTAACCATTAGCCGATTTATTCATGGGATTGATGGCCCCAGTTCGGTTAGGCTCGTTGGCATCGTCTATTTGTGTAGTATCAGGGGTTTCTTGAGTTAAAAAGAAGATGAAACGTACCGGTAAAAAAATGTATTCGAGTGGTCAAATTGGTCATAAGTGGTTGCCAGTGGTTCTGGATATAGAAGCATCGGGGTTTGGCCGGGGGAGTTATCCTATTGAGGTTGGCTTTGTCTTACCCGATGGTGCAGTTCATTGTACGCTAATTCGGCCTCAGGTGCACTGGACTCACTGGAGCGAAAAAGCGGCCGAGTTACATAAAATTACTCGGCAAAATCTGTTGGAAATTGGTAAACCCTGTCGCCAGGTAGCGCAATGGCTGAATCAGAACCTGCGCGATCATATCGTTTATTCAGATGCCTGGAGCCATGACTTATCCTGGCTGGGTAAACTGTTTGAAGAAGCCGAAATTCCGCAGATGTTCAGGTTAGAATCACTTACCACCATACTCAGTGACGATCAAATGAAGCGTTGGTCGGATACCCGGCAACAGGTGTTGGACAAGCTGCAACTCGAGCGGCACAGAGCAAGTACCGACGCGCGTGTCATTCAACTGACCTATTTGTATTCTCAGTCCAGACCCGTTGAACAGCAAATCGAGGAAGAGGATATAGTCAAAGCTGAACTGGCCTGGCAGCAAGCGCAGATCTAATTTGTGCGGGCCGGATAGGTGAAAAAGTAGGTTGCGAGGGGCGTTTAGTCATCTAACATCATTTTACCCAGCAGGCTGTGATATAACTCTTTATCACCGATGACTCCCAGAATTTTTTTGTCCCGATGAGTCTTTTCATAAGGGTCAATATCATCATCGTTATCTTTCAGTATAAAAACGGAATGACCAGTATGATAACGAATTTCCATCACATCCTGCATTTTTGTATCCGCTGCAACACAAGTTGGTGCGGCGGTTAACTTGACAATTTCTTGACCAGCTTGCCAAAGCTGAGGAGAAAACTCATTGCCTCGGTAGTAGACTTGTTTTTGATCTGCACTCAACCAATAATCATGACGCTTGCTCAAGCAAAAACCTTTTTCGGTCAATGCCATACTGGCAATTGGTCGCATGATCGATTTTGCCAGCAGGACATGAATCGGGTTGGTATGGGCAACAAATTGTTTTACGTAATCATTGACAGGATTTAATACGATATTTTCCGGCTTGTCCTGCTGCACAATTTTGCCATCTTTCATAATCGCAATATTGGTACCCAGCTTTAACGCTTCGTCCAAATCGTGACTGACAAAAATAATGGTTTTATTTAGCTTTTCCTGCAACTGAATCAGTTCATCTTGTAGCTGATTGCGAATCAATGGATCTAAAGCCGAAAATGGCTCATCCATTAGCAGAATATCCGATTCGGTCACCAGTGCTCGTGCCAAGCCAACACGCTGCTGCATACCGCCAGAGAGTTCGCCAGGTTTCAGCTTCGCCCATTCCTGCAAGCCGACAAGTTCAAGTTGAGTTTTAACTCGTTGTCTAATTTCTTTTTTATGAATACCCTGCAACTCAAGCGGCATAGCAACATTTTGTGCGACAGTTAACCAGGGCATCAATGCAAACTTCTGAAAAACCATTGACATACGCCTGGTGCGAACGGCCCTTAATGTATTGGCATCGGCGCTCACTAAATCGAGAGTTTCACCTTTGTGGTCTATTTCAATTGAACCTCGAGTGACATTGTTCAAGCCGTTAATACAGCGCAATAAACTCGATTTGCCCGAACCGGAAAGTCCCATCAATACGCAAATATTGCCTTTGTCGATGTGTATATTTGCCTTGTTAACCCCTATCACCAGTCCTGTCTTGTCACGTATTTCTTCACGATCTAGGCCTTGATCCAATAGTGCTAAAGCACGTTCCGGTTGATCGCCAAATACCACATCAAGATTTCTGATAGTAATCATTTTTCTTGTCTCGATTTAAAGATTCGGTCAAGTAAAATGGCCAACAGTACAATGGCTAACCCTGCTTCAAAACCACTGGCAATATCAACGGTATTCAACGCGCGCACAACAGGTTTACCGAGTCCGTCAGCACCGACAAGTGCGGCAATAACAACCATTGATAGTGATAGCATAATACATTGCGTGACACCTGCTGCAATACTGGTTGCTGCTGCTGGAAGCTCGATACGGAATAAAATTTGACGCTTGGTTGCGCCAAATGATTGACCTGCCTCGATAATATCCTCAGGCACCCCTGATATACCCAGGTAAGTCAATCTTATTGGCGCGGCAATCGCAAAAACAATGGTAGAAATTAAACCAGGCACAACACCCAGGCCAAAAAGAGTCAGTGTTGGAATTAAATAAACAAACGTAGGCACTGTTTGCATCAGATCCAATATTGGCTGCAAAAACTGATAAAAAACCGGATGATGGGCTGAATAAATACCTATTGGTAAACCAATAAGCATGCAAAATAAAGTGGCATACAATACCAGAACCAGAGTTTGCATGGTTTCAACCCAATACCCTAAATTCCAGATTAGAGTCAGTGCCAAAACGGAATAAATGGCAAGACCGGCAGAGCGTCGAAAGTATAATGCAATGGCGGCAACCAAAGTGATAAAGGCCACAGGATTTAGCCAGAGTAGCGCGTCAGTGAATAGCCGTATCATCCATTCCAATGATTCAGAGATGGTATCAAAAAATGATGCGCCGTTATCCACCAACCAGTCGACAAATATTTCAATATAATTGCCCAAAGGTAATTTAAACTGTTCCATGAGCTCTCTTGTTGCGAGCAGTTATTATTGCTCGCAGCCTCGTGTGATCAACAATTATTTTTACTGTCTTTATATGGTTTTGTTTTGCTCGGGTTCCGTTTACCTGGTGAAAACCAGGTGGTGACAGGCCACTTGAGACAGGCTACTCAAGGGCGGCACGGGCCACTGGCAAAGCAGGCTTACCATCAAGTGTGGTGACTTCTTTTAGCCAAGTATCTAAAATGGATGGGTTGTTTTTAAGCCACTCTTTGGCTGCGACATCCGGTTTTTTACCCTCATCCAAAATGGCAGCCATCACCTCGTTTTCCATTGTCAAAGTAAAGCTAAGGTTATTTAAGAACTTGCCCAGGTTTGAACATTCAGCCGTATAATTTTTACGTACATTGGTATAAATGCTCGCGCCACCGAGATTGGGGCCAAAAAAATCGTCTCCACCTTCAAGGTATGCCAATTCAAAATTGGTATTCATTGGATGGGGCGCCCAACCCAGGAATACAATCCATTTGTTACGACGGGTCTGACGCTTGACTTGCGACAACATGCCGGCTTCACTGGATTCAACCAGTTCAAAGTTTTTTAAACCAAATGCGTTTTGATCAATCATGGATTGAATCAGTCGGTTACCATCATTACCTGGTTCAATACCGTATATTTTACGACCGAATTTATCGGAATATCTAGCGATGTCGGCAAAGGTTTTAACGCCCGCATCATAAACAGCTTTGGGCACTGCCAGTGTGTATTTGGCACCGGCCAGGTTCTTTTTGATACTTTCTACCGACCCGTTGTCAAGATACGGCTTAATATCCGCTTCCATCGTCGGCATCCAATTACCTAGAAATACATCGATGTCCTTATTTGCAAGCGACTTATAAGTGATCGGCACAGACAGAACTTGAGTCTGTGTTTTATAGCCAATGCTTTCCAATACGGCTGAAGCCAAAGCCGTCGTGGCAGTAATGTCGGTCCAGCCTACATCGGCAAAGCGAACCGTATAACATTGGTTGGCATTGGCTACCGCCGCCAACATCATGCTCGCTGATAATAATAGTGCTTTCATTTTCATTTCCTTATATAAGTGACGGCCAACGCACGAGCGTGGCCAGTTTATTGTCAAAATTTGCTTCGCTGCACAGTTTTCCAATCGGAAGCCATTTTGATTTCTGCATCACTGGGCGGCAGGGTCTCACTTGCTTTAATTAAGTCAGCCGCCCGCTCGGCCACCATAATAGTGGACGCGTTTAGATTGCCATTGGTAATGGTGGGGAAAATAGACGAATCAATGACTCGCAGGTTGGCAACGCCATGCACCCGGGTTTGCGGATCGACGACGGCCATCTCATCTGTTCCCATTTTGCATGAACAGGACGGATGGTAGGCACTTTCAACATTGGCCCGCACAAATGCATCTATTTCTTCGTCCGTCTGCACTTGCTCACCTGGCTGGATTTCACTGCCCCGGTATTGATCAAATGCCGGTTGATTGATAATTTCACGAGTCAGCTTTACGCAATCGCGAAAGCCTTCTCTATCCGCTTCTTCGGCAAGATAATTAAACCGAATGCTCGGGGCGGTTCTGGGATCTGAGCTGACTATTTTGACCCTGCCACGACTCAACGGTTTATTGTGGCCTATATGGACTTGAAAGCCATGACCTGCGAATGCCGTTTTACCATCGTAACGCATTGCCGCGGGCAAAAAATGGTATTGTAAATCGGGCCATTCAACACCCGCCTTGGAGCGAATAAAACCACAAGATTCAAAATGATTGGTCGCTCCCAATCCGGTCTTGAGAAAGAACCAGCGGGCACCAATCATTAATTTGTGCCACCAGTCCAATTTGCCATTTAATGTAATCGGCTGCTTGCATCGGAACTGAAAATAGAATTCCAGGTGGTCTTGCAGGTTTTCACCCACTCCCGGCAAGTGATGCTGACATTCAATGCCTGCTTTTCCCAGATTTTCCTGGTCACCGATACCGGACAGTTGCAATAAATGCGGTGATCCGATCGCCCCGGCAGAAAGTATGACTTCTCTTGTTGCCTGAACTTCCAGTATTTGGCCTTTGCGTTCATAGCGTATGCCGGTAGCGGTTTTGTTTTCAGGTGCTGTCGATAGTAATACTTTATGTACCTGCGCCTGAGTTACCAGCGTCAAATTAGGACGTGCCAATGCCGGCTTTAGATACGCATTCGCTGTTGACCAGCGAACGCCGTTTTTTACAGTCATATGCATCGGGCCAAAGCCCTCTTGCTGCGCGGCGTTATAATCCGGGGTGTCCATGTAGCCCGCTTCTACACCGGCGTCGACAAATGCTTGATAGAGCGGGTTTTGCATTCGGTTACCATTGTTCACCCCAAGTGGGCCTTCGGTGCCACGGTAGGCTTCGCTGTCAGGGTTGTCTGCCGCCAGTGCCCAGGTTTCAGCCTTTTTGAAATAGGGCAGACAATGTGCGTAATCCCAATCGGTTGCCCCATGCGCTACCCATTCATCAAAATCTTTGCCATGGCCACGAACATAAACCATGCCATTGATTGATGATGAGCCGCCTAATACCTTGCCTCTGGGACAATGCATTTGCCGATTGCCCAAATAGGGTTCAGCTTCTGTGGTAAACTGCCAGGCATATTTTCTGGTATTCATTGGAATGGATAACGCGGTTGGCATTTGAATAAAAATACTGCGATCACTGCCACCGGCTTCCAGCAATAAAACGGAGACATCAGGGTCTTCAGATAGGCGGTTGGCAAGCACACAGCCCGCTGATCCCGCGCCAACAACGATATAATCGTAACTTGTACTGCTTGCCTGGTTATTCATGAACTTATATTTTCGCTTGATTTATCATCCCAGCAACCATCAAAAGGGGCTTTCCAGTGGCAGCATACCGACATAGACGGATTTGATTTGAGTATATTGATGTACGGTAAATGAGCCGTTTTCACGGCCAATACCCGAGAGCTTATATCCGCCGACGGGCATTTCTGCCGGCGATGCGCCGTAAGTGTTAATCCAGCAAATACCAGCCTGCATCTGGTTGACTACCCGATGAGCACGACGAATATCACGTGTAAAGACGCCGGCAGCCAGACCAAAATCCGAGTTATTGGCTCGTTGAATCACCTCTTGTTCCGACTCAAAGGTTAATACAGACATGACCGGGCCAAAGATTTCCTCTTTAACTATGGTCATAGTGTCTGTGCAGTCAGTAAAAATTGTCGGTGCGACAAAATAGCCACCTTCGACTCCTTTTGGTTTAAGAGCCTGCCCCCCGGTCACTAATGACGCGCCTTCGGCGATGCCTTTTTCGATATAATCTAAAACGAGTTGTTGATGCCTGGCCGAAATCAGGGCGCCAAAGTTGGTGGCCGGATTCATTGGATCACCGGCAACGATGTTGTTTTCGGTGCGCTGTTTTAAGCGCTCCATAAAGGGGGCATAAATATCCTTTTCAACAAAAACACGTGTTGCATTGGTGCATATTTCGCCCTGGGTGTAAAAGTTACCCAGCATGGCAGCAGCAACCGCTTCATCGATATCGGCATCAGAGAAAACGACCAGTGCTGATTTGCCACCTAGTTCCATGGTGACTTCTTTCAGATTGGTAGCGGCCGCTGCCATCACTTTTTTGCCAGTGCCGACTTCGCCGGTAAAAGACACTTTGGCAATTTGATTATGGGTCGCTAACCAGGCACCCACTTCTCCAGCACCCTGAACGACATTGAACACTCCAGCCGGAACACCAGCTTCCATCAGGATTTCTGCCAGCTTTAACGCCCCGTGTGGAGTTTCTTCAGATGGTTTGAAAATCATACTGTTGCCACAGGCCAGGGCGGGTGCGGCTTTCCAGCAGGCGATTTGCAATGGGTAATTCCATGCTCCGATACCAGCACAAATACCGAGCGGTTCTCGGCGGGTATAATAAAAATCACCGCCCGAGTTTTGCTGAGTACCCTCGATACTCAATGCCAGCCCAGCAAAGTATTCGATGGAATCGGCACCGGTAACAACATCGACAACCGACGCTTCTTGCCAGGGCTTGCCGGTATCCATCACTTCTATCCTGGCCAGCTCGTCATTACGCTCACGCAATAGCGCTACCGCTTGCAATAGAATACGGTTACGTTCAAACCCGGTCATCGCAGACCAGGCTGCAAAACCTTGCTGGCTGCTTTCAATGGCGGCGGCACGAATTTTCTCATCAGCAACTTGAACTTGATAGGCCAAAGCACCCGTAGCAGGATTGATAACGTCAAATACGTTACCACTTGCATTATCAAGATATTCCCCATCAATAAAGTTTTTTAGGATCATGCTATTTTTTCCAACTGGCATTGGGAGAATGAAAACTGTTGGCGCAAAAACTCAGTTAACTTAGTTTGGTTAACCGCGTCCTGATTTGCTGTGTCGAAAGATGCGTCAACCATAAGCCACTCATCCTGGTGCCAGGGCAATGGTTGGTTGAGAATTGTCGTATCTTGAAGGCTGTGGTTCTTGTTGGAGCGAGTCGTCGTTTGGATCAGCTCTTTTTTCGTCGTTTTTTGTATCGATCCTAGCCATAATTCCACTGAATGGTTACTCAATTGCTCGTCAGTTTAACATCCGAGCAGCTTAGGACAAGGTTTTATGGCTAAGAAATTTTTTAAACTAATGTCAATTCCTTCGAATTCGATAGTAAAGTGATATACAAACTCCGTCTAAATACAGGCTCTGAGCCATGGGATAAAGCCGGTTACGCTATGGTGGCCCTATGCCATCGCCTTCACCACTCTGAATGGACTGATATTTGTTTTGTTCCTTTGGTTCATACCAAATGCACTGATATCAGGCGAGTAGATCTGGGCTGAATGATAACCACATGCTTCGACTCCCTGCACAATGCTCTCATCGGAGTGGTAATGCAAAGGCACCTGTTGCCTGGTTAACCATTCAATGATTTTCAACAGGCCACGATAGTGAATTTTTTCCCGGTAGATTGCAAGTTCAGGCCAGACTTCAAACAAATAAATGCCAGCCGGGTAGTTGTTCAGCAGTTGCTGCAGGCGTCGCCAGAATGCTTCGATAGTATCGAGCTGGAAGTAGTTTACCAGCCCCTCGGTAATAACGAGAGTGTTCTGGCCAGGGTCTATATTCTGCTTAAATACGCCTGCCGGGCTTAGCCTGCCCTCTGAGCGTAAAATGTTGACAGGCGCCACGATGTGACGTTTGTCCCGGTAGCAATAGTTTTGTAGTTTCCGGTTTTTCCAGGCTACCATGGGTGGTAAATCTGCTTCGAGATAGGTGGTGATTTGCTCTGGATAGCGATGCAGCATTCTCAGCCCGCGTCCGGAGAGGCCGCTGGCCATCTCCACAATTTGAGTGACACCATTTTGCTCGATACTGTCGCAAACCAGATTGTCGATCAAATGATGGCGGGCAAGCAGGATAGTTTCCAGGCTGTGTCCGGCCAGTCTTTCATTGAGCCAGCCTGCCGGGCGGTGTATTCGGTACAACACTCTGCCCAGCAGCGATCCCATTTCTCTAGGAGAATAACCATTTTCGCACCAGACCTGTCCGGTAAAGTGGCCTGTCAGGCTCACAGGTGACTTGTCTTTAATCATGACTTTCCCCGGCAAGTTGAGTTAACGCGTTTGGCATGGTAAGAAATTGCGTTTGATATGTCGAACTATTATCAGGGGTTGATCTCGCGTTACTTAAGGCTATCTTTATCGAGTAAATTTCGCGGTATGATAGGTTTGTGCAGAAATTGGAAAAAGGAGTTGCTATGCCTACAAAAGTGTCCAAATATATGACCGACAAAGTGGTATCCGTTACCGCTGACCTCAGTATTCGGGAGGCGTTTTTTCTTATGCGTGAGAAAAATGTCCGGCATTTGCCTGTTGTGGATGATAAAGGGGCGTTGATCGGCCTGGTGAGTGACCGGGAACTGCGTCGCCCGAACTGGGTGGATGAAGCGCCCGATATCAGCCATATCTATGACCTAAACAACGATCTTGAAGTCGCTGATATCATGATTCGTCATGTCCATTGCGTGCACACCTATGAAAGTTTGAGTAAGGCGGTTAAACTGCTTCTGAAGCACAAAATAGGCGCCGCCCCGGTTTTGGATAAAACCCAGGCATTGGTGGGTATGCTGTCGGCGGTCGATCTGTTGCAAGCGTTCAACGACGTGCTGGACGAACAGCGATTTGGTTAGTGTCTCGACAATGAATCAACCCCTGTCTGAACCTGTGCTTGCCGTATCCGATGTGTCTGCCGGCCCGTTGCGTTCCGGTGCTTTTGATCTGTTTGCCGGCGACTGTGTGCCGGTGATGGGCGCGTCGGGGAGTGGCAAAAGCTGTTTGTTGAGAGCTCTCGCCGATTTGATGCCCCACGAGACCTGTGCTTCGTTACTGGGGGTGCCACAACAGGCTTGTGCTCCTTATGAGTGGCGAAGGCAGGTGCAGTTGTTTGCCACCGAGAGCCAGTGGTGGTTTAGCAATAGCGCGATGCACTTCACAACACGACCCGAACCTGCCTCCTGCCAGCGTCTCGGATTGTCGATTGCGCTTTTGCAACAGCCTTGTTACCAATTATCCTCGGGACAAAAACAGCGGATCGCATTGCTTCGCGGGCTGCAAAGCAATCCTTTGGTGCTTTTGCTCGATGAGCCGACATCGAACCTGGATGCTGAAAACAGCGGCATTGTCGAGTCTTTTGTCAAAGACTATGTGGTGAGCAGGAATGCCTGTGCGCTATGGGTCACTCACGATAGCGCTCTCGCTACCAGGCTTGCCAGTAAACAGCTTTATATTGCCGAAGGTCGTGTCGAAATAAAATTCGGGTGTGAAAAATCATGCAGTTGATTCAATTGACAGCGATTGATTTAGCGATGAGTGCCTTCAGTGTACTTGCCCTTGCCTTGTTGAGTTGGCGGCAGCGCCTTGGTGTGCAACAAACTCTGATGGTATCGGCCTTGCGCGGGTTTGTGCAGTTGCTACTGATCGGCGTTATGCTTGGTTTCCTCTTTGAGTTGAACAATCCGGCCTGGCTGGCCGTCTGGGCGCTGATTATGCTCTTGGTTGCGGGCCGGGAAGTCAATGTCCGGCAGCGGCATCGTTTGCGGGGCTACTATGGCTTTGCGCTATCCGTGGCTGCAATGTTTTGCTCATCTTTCGTACTCAGTTTTATTGCCCTGTATTTTATTGTTGGCTATGAGCCTTGGTATCAGCCGCAATACGCCATTCCACTGCTCGGAATGCTGTTGGGCAATACCATGAATGGTGTCGCATTGTCACTGGACAGACTGTCTCAGACTGCCATATCTCAGGTCGCTGTGATCGAGCAGCGTTTAATGCTGGGTGAACGCTGGTTCGAGGCTATTTCCGCTATCAGAAGAGAAGCCGTGCGCTCCGGTTTGATACCTTCGATTAACGGAATGGCGACGGCGGGGCTGGTTTCCCTGCCTGGCATGATGACCGGACAGATTTTATCGGGCGTCAGTCCTTTCGATGCGGTTAAATACCAGATAATGATACTCTTTCTGATTGCCGCCGGGACAGGCTTCGGGGTGATGTGTGCGACCTGGTTGGCTGCGCGAAAAATGTTCGATGAGCGGGAACGATTTCTACCTGAAAGGTTAACTCAGGTGACGGATTGAATACCGTTTAACTATTTGCTTGAGCTTGAGATAGTTTCCTGATAACGGTTGTGTTACCATCCTGCCGTTACTGTTTGATGTGACTTATCGGGGTGCTGACCAAAGTCGGCTGAGATGATACCCGCAACCTGATCTGGTTAATACCAGCGGAGGGAATGAGTGCAAGAGCAAACCGCTTTCGTCTCATATTCGCTCCGCATTGTTATTGGAGTGTTTATGAAAAACCGCTACTTTCCTGTTTTCTCATTACTGGTATCTGCACTATGTTCGTCTCTGGCTTGGTCTGCCGGCTTGACGATATACACCTATGATTCTTTCGTCTCGGAATGGGGGCCGGGGCCAAAACTGGAAAAACTGTTTGAGCAGCAATGTCAGTGTGATATTAAATTTATCGCCGCCGAAGACGGTGTCAGCATACTCAACCGGTTACGCATTGAAGGTGATGCAACAAAAGCCGATGTGCTGCTTGGAATCGATGATGCGCTTATGGCAACGGCACAGCGAGAAAACCTGGTCAAACCCCATTCGCTAAAACTGCCCTCCCTGGTAAAAGCGTTGGACTGGCAAGATAACCTCTTTGTTCCATTTGATTACGGCTACTTCGCGTTTGTTTATGACAGCACCAAAATCAACCAACCTGCCACTTCACTCAAGGGTCTGATTGAATCGGATGCTTCAGTGATCTATCAGGATCCGCGTACCAGTACACCTGGTCAGGGCTTTATGATTTGGGTCAATCAGGTCTATGGCAATGGCGCAGAAGCGGCTTGGCAGAAACTGGCCAAGCATACAGTTACTGTGACCAAAGGATGGTGGGAAGCCTATAGCCTGTTTTTGCAGGGAGACGCCGACTATGTACTGAGTTACAGCACGTCACCGGCGTATCATGTCGTGGCGGAAAACAAACACCAGTACAAGGCGGCAGAATTCACTGAAGGCCATATCATGCAAGTGGAAGTGGCCGCGCTCACCCGAACCGCCAAGAATACTGAACTTGCCCAGTCATTTCTGGCCTTTTTGCTGACTCCCGAAGCACAGAAAATCATCGCTACTGGTAACTGGATGTTGCCGGTAATTGATGGTATCGAGTTGCCGGCTATATTTTCGCAGCTGATTAAACCCGTCAAGTTGGATTACGACGCACCAGGCTTTAGCGAAAACAGAGCACAATGGGCGAAACAATGGCGAGCCGCAGCCAGCAAATAAGGGCTCGTTTTTCAGTGAATCAATTGGGGTGGGGCAGCCTGGCATGCTTGAGTTGCGCTACTCTTATGGCGTTTTGGGGGCTTGTTTCCTTTCAGTCAGAGGGATTTGACTGGCGGCTGTTAACGGATTCGTATTTCCATCATATTGTCGTATTTTCGCTTACTCAGGCTTGTTTAAGTGCCGTTATTTCAGTGGCGCTGGCCTGGCCGGTTGCCCGGTCATTGTATTACCTGCCAGGGCTACCGGGCAAACAGCACTTGCTCAATCTTTGCCTGCTTTGCTTTGTGATGCCAACGCTGGTGGTGGTAACCGGGCTGGTCGTACTGTTCGGTTCGACTGGTGTGTTATCGCCCTGGGTCGACCGGCTGGTCGGCGAGACCTGGAATCTGTATGGCTTGAGCGGCATTCTGCTGGCGCACGTTTATCTGAATATGCCATTTGCGGTTAGAGTGCTTTATTTGAAGCTGGAGGTGATCCCGGACAGTAGCTGGAAGCTTTCGCGGCAGTTGAAACTGGGCCGCTTTACCCGGTTCCGAGCCATCGAGTGGCCTTCCTTGCGTAGCACGCTTTTTATCGTTACCGGCTTTATATTTGTGCTTTGTTTCAATAGTTTTGCCATTGTGTTGGCGCTGGGTGGAGGGCCAAAATCTGCGACGCTGGAGGTCGCGATTTATCAGGCTCTCAAGTACGACTTCAATATTCCCGAGGCACTGGTCTATGCCTGGGTGCAATTTGTGATTGCCGGGCTGGCATTTCTACTGGTATCGAAGTGGGGAGTGCCTTCCTGGTTGGGTGGTGATAAGCATGAAAGCCTGTGGCGTCCGTTGCCAGGTACTCTGGTAAAGAGAGGCATGCAATGCCTGTGTTATTTCACCGCGCTGTTACTTTTGTTGCCAATAGGGGCGATAGTCGCGACTGCCTGGCAGGCAAGCCTGCTGTCACTCGACCTTTTACTGCTTGCCAAGTCTTTCTTGCTAACGGTTGGTTTGGCGGTGTTCTCAGCGGCGCTGGCATTGTTACTCGCATATTTTTCGCTCTATCCTGCCCGGGCCAGTGGTTTGCTTGGTCAGGAAAAGCGGCGGGTTATATTGGAGTGGTGGGCCGGACACGCATTGATTGCACCCGCAATGGTCATTTCGGTCGGATTGTATATCTATCTCCTGCGCAGAATCGATATCGAACAGTGGTGGCTGGTATGTGTGCTGCTAATCAATGCATTTTTACTTGTCCCTTTCGCTTTGCAGAAACTCAAACCCGTGCTGTATGTGTACGACAAAGCCTATGGACGTCTGGCGGCATCGCTTAAAATGACCACCCGACAGCGCTGCATGGTCGAGTGGCATTACGCCAAACCGGCAGTGATGGCCTCATTTTCGCTGACACTGATGCTGGCGGTGGGCGAAGTGGCGGTTTTTTCGATATTTGGCGACTACCAGTGGCCCACCCTGCCCTGGTTGATCTACAGCTATGCAGGCACCTATCGGCTGGCCGAAGCCAGCCTGGTGTCTTTGCTTTTATTCGTGCTTTGTCTGGGAGTGCTTACCTTGTTTAATCGCTGGCAACCGGCCCGGGGGGAATGATGCTTGATATTGTTGGTGTGGAAATTGTTCGGGGTGAGCAGCGCCTTCATTACCATCTCCAGATCGCAGAGGGCGCTCTGGTTGCCATGCAGGGGAAAAGCGGTATAGGCAAGACCACTTTGCTGGAGGCGATAGCGGGTTTTGTCAAGTTAGAAAAAGGCCGTATCAACTGGTTTGACACAAGACTGGATAACATGAAATCGGAAGCCCGGCCGGTATGCTATTTATTTCAGGACAATAATCTTTTCGAACACCTCAGCGTCAGGCAGAACATGGCGCTTGGTTTTCGTGGCAGCGTGCCCTGGACAACCTTACTGGAAGCGGCCGGTGAACTGCAGGTAGCCAATCAATTGGCGAAATATCCCGGCCAGTTGTCAGGGGGGCAGCGCCAGAGAGTGGCACTGATACGAACCGTACTGCGCCCGGAACCCATTGTCTTGCTGGATGAACCCTTTACCGGGCTTGATCAGGAGACTCGCCAACTGGCATGCAAATGGTTGGTCGAACAGGCCAGACAAAAGCAAAAAACGGTACTTATGGTAACCCATCACTGCGAAGAAATTGCCCCCTGCGCAAATCGGATTATAGATATGACGCACTCGGATGTTTCTCGAAGAAATCAATAAGAACCAGTGACAGCCATAGGATGTTAGCTGGCTATGGCGACTGAGTGCGAGTCCCACACTTTACCGGGTGCTGCCAAACAGGTGGTTTATTCCAATGGCCGAAGTATTCGGGTAACTCTCTCCAGGGTAATCCGGTACGCAAGCGATACAGTATTCCTTCCACCGTGGTTCGAAGATTGCGCTTGTCGTAGATACCAAGTTGAAGCATGATTGACCTTAACTTCGAGCAGTGTTCATCACTGAGCAACAGTCGGGGCATAGCAAACTCGCTGTATCGTTGTGTTGGAACTACAATATCGCGGGTTTGTTATTTTAAATCAACCTCTTATAACGAAAAGTCAACAGCCCCTAGTAGTTTATCGTCTAATCACAACATGGTTTTCGACGGTAATTTTCCTAGAGAGGGCTTTCACCTCATTAGTTCATGCCCATGCTGGGCGTACACAAATCATTCAAGCTGACGTCGCATATGCGCCGCAGCTTAATTCAGGCGTTAGCATTTCATAATCAAACTAAGGAGAAATCTATGGTTCTTAAAAGAACTGAAGCAAAGATAACTATTGCAAAACTTATTGAATTGGCATACTTCAAGGACAAAGGAATGACTGTCAAAATTATGGCTAAAAAAGGGAATGCAAAGCTGACTGCAGATCAAAATGGTAACGCCACATTATCAGGTTCAGTGGGGATTTTGACATTTAGTGGGACGCCTTGACGTGGTCAAGCAAATCTGTACACCTCGGTTAAGCAACTTTTTTCATCAGCATCATTTCACTTTCATAGAGACTGTAATTTATTTTGTGTAACTGCCTTTCACTAGTACCCTAGTTACAGGGTTAAGGGAAGGCAGAAAAATGAATAAAAAACAACTTGAAGCTTTT
>PDSQ01000041.1 GCA_002747055.1 Gammaproteobacteria bacterium | reverse complement strand
CATTCGATGAAATCAATCCTTTATTATAAATCATAAAGATAAACTGATTACCTCAATTCGTTTCTAAATTCAAGCGGTATTAAGCCCGATTGCCCTGTTTCGAGGGGGGGCAGGTGGTGATTACATTCCAAATGTGGTAGTTTCAGACTTTTGCGCTCTTCCAAGTGATCCGTTGGAAAGAGTGTTTGCGATAATTCAGAGCCTTCCGGGTAATCTGATGGCCTTCCAGGAAATGTAATGTTTGATATAAAACCACTCGATCTGACCAACAGTCAAAAACTGCAAGCCATCATTGACAATAAAACCAAGCCGGTCGGTGCACTGGGGCGGCTCGAAGCATTAGCGCTCCGGCTGGCTTTGATTTCGGGTCAAGCTAGCCAGAAAGAAAGAGGAGGTGGCATAGCTGAGTCATCGCTTTTTGATCCGATTGTGATTGATCGGCCCGCGATGCTGGTTTTTGCTGGTGACCATGGTATTGCTCGAGAAGGTATCAGTATTGCTCCTCCGGAAGTGACCCAGCAAATGGTAATGAATTTTTTACAGGGTGGTGCTGCCATTAACTGTTTCTGTCGCGCCAATGATATTCAGCTCGAAGTGATCGATGCTGGAATGCTCTGTCCTGTTGAGCATGAGCATATTCAGTGTCAGTCGCTGGGTTCGGGCACCAACAACATGGCAGAAGACTGTTGCATGTCTATGGAGCAAGTCGAACGTGGTTTATCGTTGGGGCAGGTTGCCGCTGAGCGAAACATAAAATTAGGCAGCAACCTGCTGGGTTTTGGTGAAATGGGCATAGGCAATACCTCTTCTGCGTCGGCAATTCAGTGTTGTTTAATGGGCCTGGCGGCAGAAACCTGTGTTGGCCGGGGAACCGGTATTGATGACAATCAGTTCGATAAAAAAGTTAATTTAGTCAATAAAGCCCTGGCTTTTCACCGGAGACGAGTGAAAGAGTTAGCCAGCAAACCGTTAGAAGTCATGGCATCGTTTGCTGGTTTTGAAATCGTGCAAATGGTGGGAGCTATGTTAGCTACCGCTCTGCACCAGAAGGTGATATTGGTGGATGGCTATATTGCTACCGCTGCAGCGATGTTGGCAATCAGGATAAACAAACACTGTAAAGACTATATGGTGTTTTGCCATGAATCCGGGGAGCACGGCCATCAATTGATGCTGCAAGAGCTGGAGGTCGAGCCTTTGTTGCAGTTAGGTCTGCGACTTGGTGAGGGCACCGGCGCGGCGCTTGCTGTCCCGTTGCTGCGGGCTGCTGCCGGTTTTTATAATGAAATGGCCAGTTTTGAATCCGCAGGAGTCACTGTCGTTTAATATGAAGTTATCCGGTTCCGACCATTTTCCGTTAAAAAAAACCTTGAATGAATTGAAACAGCAGTTGGAGTTGTTGCTGATTGCAGTTGGGTTTTTTACCCGTCTCCCAGTACCGAATACGTTAGAGTTTAGCCGACAAAAGTTGAACCGGGCCGGTCGCTATTTCTCATCGGTTGGTTGGCTGGTGGGTAGCGTTTGTGCGTTGGCTTACTGGTTACTGAGTCAATTTTTGCCGATCGATATCGCAATCTTGGGTTCTATGTTGGTAAGTGTCGTGTTAACTGGCTGTTTTCATGAAGACGGATTGGCAGATACCTGTGATGGTTTTGCCGGTGGCTGGCAAAAACAGCAAAAGCTGACCATTATGAAAGATTCCCGTTTGGGGACTTATGGTGCGGTGGCAATCTGGATGGTGCTGATGTTGAAATATATGGCATTGATTCAGATTGAAGCGGTAATCACCAGTTTATTGGTCGCTCATGTTTTAAGCCGCGCTTTGGCCACGTCACTGATCGTTACTATGCCTTATGTCGGTGATCCAGAAACCGCCAAAGTGAAGCCTTTGGCAGAGTTGTTGACTGTCGGGGAACTGGGTTTTAATTTTTTGATTGCCGCTTTCAGTTTGTTTCTGGTTATTGACATTAGCTGGCTGTTATTGATCGTTCTTTTGACCGTCTATTGTATTCTGAGAACACTTTACTTTAAGCAGATCGGCGGATTCACAGGTGATACCCTGGGGGCTGCCCAACAGATTTCGGAGGTGGTGGTGTATCTCGTTATTGTTTCATCTTCCTTTGGGGTGGCAATATGATTTATCTTGTACTGGGTGGTGCTCGTTCTGGAAAAAGTTCGTATGCTGAGTCGCTGGCTAAAAGACTGTCAGACAAGGTGGTCTATATGGCTACTGCCAGCGCCGAAGACCCTGAAATGCGGGCGCGAATTGCCCTGCATCAATCTGAACGGCCCGAACATTGGGGCCTGATTGAAGAAAAGTTCTTTTTAAGTCGTGAATTGGAGCGGATAGTCGTTAACAGCGAGACGAACCAAACCGCTTCCGGGTCTGTTATATTGATCGATTGTTTAACTCTGTGGTTGTCCAATTGGCTTTGTCTTTCCGAGTCTGATTCGGCTGATTTTGATAGCTGGTCTGCCGAAAAAAACAGTTTTATCGAGCAACTAAAAAAAACGACTTGTCCGATTATCTTAGTGAGCAATGAAGTTGGTAGTGGCATTGTGCCTATGGGGGAACTCAGTCGTCAGTTTGTCGATCAGGCCGGTTGGCTCAATCAGGCCATCGCCGCTGTTGCCGAGGAAGTGGTTTTAGTGGTGGCGGGTTTACCGATCACGCTAAAAGGATATTCCCGGAACCTGTCAAAAGAGACCGTCAAAGACAGTGGCAGGCAAGCATGCTGACTCAGCTTGTTTTTTTAAGGCATGGTAAAACGGTGCAACCGGATTGTTTGTTAGGCCATACCGATGCAGTTCTGTCAGAAGAAGGACTGTCGCAATTGCGTCTGGCCACTGGTTCGCTCAAAAACATCACTAAAGTCATTTCCAGTCCATTGCAAAGAGCCTGTCGATATGCCCGCGAGTTTGCATTGGCCAACAAACTCCTTTGCGAGACCGATACTTGTTGGTCAGAATACCATTTTGGTGACTGGGATGGATTGGACTATCAACAGATTGCTCGGCAATATCCGAAGGAGTATGCTTCATTCCTGGCTAACCCAATAAAAAAAATGCCTCCCAATGCAGAAAAACTCGTTGATTTTCATTCTCGGGTGATTCGTGGCATTTATCAGATCGTCGAAAAACACCCTGAACAAAAGCTGTTAATAGTGACTCACGGTGGCGTGATTCGGTGTGCTGTGGCTTGGTGCTTAGGTCTTGATTTTACCAATCAACATGAGTTGGCCGCTATTCCCTTTCAGCGATTGCAGGTCGACTATGCCAGCCGAACGCAAATCAGTATCTGGAACGAAAATGGATTGTTACCAAAACTGATCGGTTTTAATCGAACGATAGGTTAATTTGGTCGCGGGTAAACGGGTCGGGATGTTCTGGGCAATACTGAATTGAAAGCAGAGGCGGTTCGTCGGTGACATGCCGACGCCCTGGTCGTATACTTGCTTTTTCGAAAATTGGGCCAGTTTGACTTGCCGAATTTTTGATAGAAAAAGAGGCAACAGGCGATACTTATGCACGAAATAGCAGTTGAGCGATACTCCGCGCTATTGGCGCAAAAGCGTGGTTTTCTCTTAGACAGGTTGTCATCCTTTGAACTGCCGGAGTTGGAGGTGTTTGCCAGCCCGGCTTTGCATTTTCGTCTGCGCGCTGAATTCCGTATCTGGCACTCCGGTGACCGTTGTTTTTACGCCATGTTTTCGCCCGAGGACAAGCGTCGACCGATTGAAATCACCGAGTTTCCGATTGGCTCGCAGCTTATCAATACGCTGATGGCCAGGCTGTTGCTAGAATTGCACAAGCAGCCGATACTCAGGTGCAAATTGTTTCAGGTGGAGTTTTTGACCACCTTGAGCAACGATGCTTTGGTGACACTGATTTATCATAAACCATTGGATAATAACTGGCAGAAGCAGGCCGAGCATTTGCAGGATACGCTCGGTTTTCCAATTATCGGCCGTTCTCGTAAACAAAAACGCGTATTACAACGTGATTATGTCAATGAAACACTTGTGGTGGAAGGTAAGTCACTGAAGTATCGCCAAACTGAAGGGGGGTTCACTCAGCCGAATGGTTATATCAATCAGAAAATGTTGTCTTGGACCCGGCGCGTGAGTACGGTTGATGCCGGTGCATTGAATCCGGTTCAGTACAGAGAGTTGAATGGTGATTTGTTAGAGTTGTATTGCGGCTACGGTAATTTTTCGATTGCCCTGTCAGATTTATATCATCGCGTTCTGGCCACTGAAATTTCTAAAACATCGGTCGCCTTGGCACAGGTGAATGTCGAGCAAAACGCGGCCGCTAATGTTACCGTGATTCGCCTTTCGAGTGAGGAATTGGTGCAGGCAATAAAGGGAGTTCGCCAATTCCGGCGACTGGCAGGTATCGAGCTTGCCGACTATGACATTAAAACGGTTCTGGTCGATCCTCCTCGCGCCGGGCTTGACCAGGATTCGGTTAGGCAAATACAGCAGTATGAGCGTATTATCTATATCTCGTGCAACCCGGAGACACTGGCGAGTAACTTGGAAACATTGAATCAAACTCACTGCATCGAACATTTAGCCCTATTTGATCAGTTCCCGTATACGCATCATATCGAAACCGGTGTAGTGCTCCGACATCGTTAACGTATTCACATAAAACCATTGCTTGCCACCGTTTCTATCGTTGCCTATCGAGAAAAGTGATGGTGACGGGTTACCAGACAGTAAGAGCCGTCAGCGGCATCGGTAAGAAAGGCTGTTCGATTTGGGTTGCGGGTGTTTTTTAGTACAAGTGTCTCTTCATTGAGCTTGCCCTCTAGCTGCCAGTGACTGAACACTTCTTCGCGGATTCTTATGCAGGGTGATTTAAACGTAAAGCTTTCTTTGAACGCCACGGAACAACCATACTCACCACGGTGTAATGCATAAAGTGCATGACTTTGGCGGTCTTTGTATTCGATGATCCCGGCAATAAAAGACAGTGTCTGGTTTGGCCCAGATCCGGCGTGCATAGCAAGTAAACGATGAGGATTGTTTTTGATGGTAGCATCGGCTGCCGCTATCAGTGTATCGTGGCAGGTATCTTTAGCGTAATCTGCCAGAACACGGTTCATCGAGGTTGCTGCCTGGGTTGTACTGCTTGCCAGTAAAATCATTGACAGAATAACCATTAACAGCGGGACGGCAGGCACTAAATCAATTCCCGAATTTGGGCGGCCAGTTCATTGGGTGTGGTGGTATGACTCATGGCAGTGACCAGGTTGCCTTGTGTGTCTATGATATAAAAACGGGAAGCGTGTTCGACCGAATATTTTATATCCCTGATCTTCGCATCATCATAATAAACACCGTAGAGCTCACCCACGGCCTTGATCTGTTGTCGGGTTCCGGTTAAACCAATAATACGTTCGTTGAAATGGCGTGTGAATTTGCGCAGAGCTTCAACGTTGTCACGAGACGGATCGACTGAAATCATAACGCCCTGGACGTTTTTTATCCCTTCTTCTTCCAGACGATCCATTGCGCGTTTCATCACACTGAGCGACTCTGGACACACTTCTGCACAGGAAGTGTAACCAAAGTACATAACAACCACATTTCCCTGGTAGCTGGATAGGGAAACCTCACCTTGATAACTTTGCAGCGTAAAATCACCCCCCAGCTCGGAAAACTGTTTTACCGGGCGTGAGTAATCACGTGTCGTTGTAGCAAAATAAGTGACAACCAGGCCCAAGACAAAAAACAGACCAACAAAAATAAGGGCTCGGGAAGGATTTAGTTTACCCATGGTTTTATGTCATCATGGCAACAAGGTTTGCAACAGGTTGTACGGCAGAGGTGTAATCTGTCGATATCACGGCACTGAGCGATACAATGGCAATAATGGATACAATAAATACTTGACGTGCCCAAATGTGTGAATCGTATCGACGATAACCAAAGACGGTAATGCCTAGCCATAGTAAACCGATCAAAGTGGTAAGTATGGCGTACGCATAACCTACATAGTTAAAAGCGAACAAGGCCAGAGCGACCATGGTGTAAGCTGCAATGTAGGCGATCATTTGTTTACGTGCGGTAGCGACACCCCCAACGATAGGCAGTACCGGAATTTTTGCTGCCTTGTAGTCGGTAAAGCGGTAAATCGCTATTGCGTAAGAATGAGGTATTTGCCACAAACAGAAGGTTACCAGTAATACCAGTGCTCCCACATCAAAACCGCTGGACGCGGCACAGTACCCGACTACCGGCGGGCAAGCACCGGAAATACTGCCAATCAGTGTTCCGAATACAGATTCGCGTTTGAAGTGTAAAGTGTAGAAGCCAACATACACGACAAACCCCAGCAGAGCAAAAACCAGTGCCAGCACGGTGTTGAATATGGCTAGAACGGCAAAGCCGGTAACACCCAGTACGGTTGCGTAAATCAGTGCGTAATGAATCGGGATAAGACCACGTACCATGACTCGGTTGCGAGTGCGTCGCATCAGGCCATCGATGTCGCGGTCGACCACGTTATTGAATACGCAGCCCGAGGCGATAACACAGCCGATACCGATGGTCATCGCGAGAAACGGTGCTGCTTCGATATCGCCTTTGGCTGCCAGCATATAACCTGCGATGGCAGCCACCAAGTTGCCGATGACAATGCCAGGTTTGGTGACGGATAAATAACGTTTAATCATGATTAGTGGCCCATCAACATATTGTGATTAAGGTGCTGCATAATCCAGATAGAACCCACAACCAGAATGGCAACCGTTGTGACCGCAAAAACAGCGCTAGTGTTATTCCACAACTCTTCGGAAGAACCGCTCATATGCAGGAAGCAAATAAGCTGGACAAAAATCTGGGCGATGGCACACACAAGAATGACAGCCAATGTCGGCGCGGTCGATAACGCGCCGGTCATCACCATAGCAAAAGGAATGACGGTCAGTACAATAGACAGTATCAAGCCTATAACATATTCTCGGACACTACCGTGTGCTGCACCACCGTGCGAGTGCTGCCCCTGATTATCGTGACTCATTACATAACCCCCAGTAAGAAAACGACGCTGAATACACAGACCCAGATAATGTCGAGGAAGTGCCAAAACAGACTCAGGCAGGAAAGCCGTACCATGTTATCTTCAGAAAAACCGTCGCGTCTGAAATGACCGAAAAGTACTAGCATCCAGATGCAGCCCGAGAATACGTGTAACCCGTGGGTTCCGACCAGGCCGTAAAATGCGGACCAGTAGCCACTGCTTTGTGGCGTGGCACCTGCGTGGCTGAAATGATAGAACTCGTAGATTTCCATCGCCAGAAAGCCGATGCCCAGTGCCAGTGTTGCGATCAACCAGATCATCATCTGGTTCATGTTTTGTTGGTTGGCGTAAAGCATTGCCATGCCGAAGGTGAAGCTACTGAACAGCAGTAGCGCCGTTTCGACGGCGACAAAATTCAAATCGAACAGGTCTTTAGGTGTCAGGCCACCGGCAAAACTTTGGTTCAATACTGCAAAGGTCGCAAATATAGATGCGAACAATATGCAGTCGCTCATTACGTAGATCCAGAAGCCAAAAACAGTGTCACCACCCGTATCGTGATGATCGTGGTCGTCGTGATCGTATAGATCGTGTGTCGCTTCGTGAGACATACCGTTGTCACTCATTGTTAATGGTTAAGTGTTACGCATTCTTGATTGCTTAAGCAGTTAGTTGCCGCTGGGCTGCAGCAAGATGTTTCGATTCGATTTCCTCGATTTGATCGACTTCTACGTAGTAATCCTTATTGCGATCAAACGAATAGACGATCCAGGAGCCTACCATGCAGACCAACCCTAAAATGGCCATCCACCAGATATGCCAGATAAATGCGAAGCCCATCACCAGTGAGAAGCCGCTTATCACGACACCCGCCCAGGTATTTTGGGGCATATGAATCTTCTTGTACTTCTCTGGTTTTTGGTAGGCCAAACCGTGTTCCTTCTTATAGAAATGCTCATCACGATCGTGGATGGTTGGCAGCGTCGCAAAATTGTAAAACGCAGGTGGTGAAGAGGTAGACCACTCCAGAGTTCGAGCGTTCCAAGGGTCGCCTGTCTCGTCGCGATTCTGTTCACGATCGCGGATGCTAACGTAAAGCTGGTAGAATTGGGTGAGAATGCCAGCCAGCACAATAAGCGCGCCGATGGCGGCAACCCAAAGATAAGGCGCCCACTCCGGATTGTCGTAGTAACTGATGCGACGGGTCATGCCATTGAAGCCGAGAACATAAATCGGCATAAATGCTACGAAGAAGCCGATCGTCCACAATGCGCAGGCTTGCTTGCCAAGCCTTTCGTTCAGCTTGAAGCCGGTAGCCTTCGGGAACCAGTAGGAAAAACCGGCAAAATAACCGAATACGGCACCGCCGATAATGACGTTATGGAAGTGGGCGATCAGAAACAGGCTGTTATGCAGGACAAAATCAGCTGCCGGTACTGCCAGCATGACCCCAGTCATACCACCGATGGTGAATGTAAAAAGGAAGGCGCAGGTCCACCACATGGGGCTGGTAAATTCGACACGACCTTTGTACATCGTAAATAGCCAGTTGAACATTTTTACCCCGGTTGGCACGGAGATAATCATCGTAGCGATACCGAAGAACGCATTGACACTGGCACCGGCCCCCATGGTAAAAAAGTGGTGCAGCCAAACGATCATGGACAGCAGCATAATCACGGCCGTCGCCCAGACCAGCGAGGTATAGCCGAACAAGCGTTTGCGCGAAAACGTGGCGGTAACTTCAGAGAAAATTCCGAATGCCGGCAGTACCAGAATATATACTTCAGGGTGCCCCCAGGCCCAGACCAGGTTGACATACATCATCTGGTTGCCACCCAGATCATTGGTAAAGAAGTGAGTGCCCAGGTAACGATCCAGCGTCAACAGTGAAATGGTAACGGTGAGGATAGGGAAGGTAGCGATAATTAGCACGTTGGCGCACAGGGATGTCCAGGTAAACACAGGCATTTGCATTAATTTCATGCCGGGCGCGCGCATGCGCAGAATGGTGACGAAGAAATTCACCCCTGTCAGCAAGGTGCCAATTCCGGAAATCTGTAATGCCCATAGCCAGTAGTCGACCCCAACCCATGGGCTGTATTCAATGCCTGACAAGGGTGGGTAGGCCAGCCAGCCGGTAGCGGCAAATTCTCCGAGAAACAGTGAGATATTGACAAGTATCGCGCCAACTGCGTACAACCAGAAGCTTAATGAGTTAAGGAATGGAAAGGCTACATCCCTCGCGCCGATCTGTAATGGCACCACAATGTTCATCAGGCCCACCACCAGCGGCATCGCGACGAAGAAAATCATGATGACGCCATGAGCGGTAAAAATCTGATCGTAGTGTTCTGGGGGAAGATAGCCGGCAACCCCGACACTTTCGGCGGTTGCCAGTGCCTGGTGAGAGCGCATCATCAAGGCATCGGCAAACCCGCGCACCATCATCACCAGTGAGGCGATTATATACATAATGCCGATTTTTTTGTGATCTACCGAGGTAAACCATTCTTGCCAGAGGTATTTCCATTTGCCCATTTTGGTGATCAGAATTAGCAGAAACAGGCCACCTATCACAACAGAAGCCATCACCGGCAGAATGACCGGATCATGGATGGGTATCGAATCCCAAGTCAGCTTGCCTGTAATTGGGTCGGGATCAGTAATAATCGTGGCTTTATTGACCATTTTGTTCCCCAGTGTATTTTTCAATAATTTTTTTGAAGCGAAGTGGATCTACGTCTGCAAAATATTCAACAGGGTGATCTTTGGTTTTCATGGCGAGTGCTTTGTAACGATCGGCATCCAGTACTTGCCCGGAGGCACGAACGGTGGCCAACCATTGGTGATAATCTTCATCAGACAATGCGTGGGTCTTGAATTTCATGCCGGAGAAACCAAAACCACTGTAGTTCGACGACATGCCACGGTACACACCCGCTTCGCTGGCCATCAGATGCAGGCGGTTTTCCATGCCTGCCATAGCGTAAATCTGACTACCCAGGCGCGGGATAAAAAAGGAATTCATGACTGAATCAGAAGTGATCAGAAACTCTACCGGCTTATTGACTGGCATAGCCAGTTCATTGACACTGGCAATTTGCTCTTCGGGGTAGATGAACAGCCACTTCCAGTCCAGCGCGACGACCTGAATGGTCAACGTATTCTCGTCTTTACCTAAGGGCTTACGAGGATCAAGACTGTGGGACGTAATGTAGGTCACTATCGCCAGTACCAAAATGATAGCGCAAGGTACCAGCCACACTACCAATTCAATCTTGGTTGAATGCTCCCAGTCGGGTTTGTATTCGGCATTCTTGTTACTCGCCCTGTATTTGTAAGGGAAGTAGATTGACATAAATAAAACCGGCACGATGATGATCGATAACAACGCTATCGATAGAACCAGTAACTGACTATTCTGATCTCCGACCGGGCCTTTGGGGTCAAATAACGCCAGGTCACATCCTGAAAGCAGAGCGGTGAGGGTACAAATAAACAGAATAAACGGAGTTTTTCTAAGCATATGAAAACCTGCGGCTTTCCGATTATAGAAAATAATTGGCTTACGTCCGATTGACCGCTAAGAATACGGTAATCTAAATAGTAAGCGAAGTGTTAATCATTGCTGATAACAGCTGGTATTCTATAGTCCAATTAATCTAAAAACAACCGCTTTTTCGATTTGGAATCGGGAAATCTTCAATCAATTAATCGAAAAATATGGCCTGGGATTCCCCTATCTGGCAGGATAGTTGACGCCATCTGCTTTTTGATCAGACAAACGGTTGCGATATCCTAAGAAACGCGATTCATCGGGACTCCGTGAAAACACCAGTGGCCAAACTTCTGCCGCTGTCTTACGTTCACGGCTACCCTTATATTATGGGAATACTCGATTGAATTTTATAAAAATATTTACGAAAACTTTATTTTAAATTGCTCTGGATCACTTGTTATTGCCGATTTCTGTTTTTTAGTGGGAATTGTCGCACTTTGATCCCGTATTATCATGGTTTTCAACTCAGTATTTATTCAGGTTTGCTATCTTCTATGTCTTGTTCAATTAAACTGACCGAATACAGCCACGGCGCCGGCTGCGGTTGTAAAATATCTCCGAAAGTGCTCGATACCATTCTGGCCACCCAGCTGGCCGTTCCGATGAATTCAGCGTTATTAGTCGGCAATAGTAGTAGAGACGACGCGGCGGCTTATGATATCGGGAATGGTCAGGTGGTGTTGAGTACGACGGACTTTTTTATGCCGATTGCTGATGATCCTTTTGATTTTGGTCGTATCGCCGCCACCAATGCGCTTAGTGATATTTATGCTATGGGTGGCATACCGATAATGGCGATTGCGATTCTGGGTTGGCCGATCGATCAATTAGCGGCTGAAGTAGCCCAACAAGTGGTGGAAGGGGGGCGTCAGGTCTGTAAAGATGCCGGTATTGTATTGGCCGGTGGTCATAGTATTGATTCACCCGAGCCGATATTTGGTTTGGCGGTAACCGGATTGGTAGCGAAAGAGAAACTGAAACAAAACAATACCGCGACGGCCGGTTGTCAGTTGTACCTGACCAAACCACTTGGTGTCGGTATTCTCACTACTGCGCAAAAACAGAAAAAACTATTACCGGAGCACCAGAATTTGGCTATTGAGTTGATGTGTCGTTTGAACAAAATTGGTGCTCGGGTTGCTGATATCAGTGCGGTAAAAGCCATGACGGACGTGACGGGGTTCGCGCTGATGGGGCACTTGTTGGAGTTATGTGAAGGCAGTCATTTAAAAGCTGAGATCGATTTTGCTGCGATTCCATTGTTGGCTCCGGTAAAAGATTATCTGCACGAAGGGTGTATTCCCGGTGGCACGTTACGGAATTTCGAATCCTATGGCCATAAGTTGGGGCAATTATCTGAGCATCGGCGTCATCTATTGTGTGACCCGCAAACCAGTGGCGGTTTGTTGATTGCAGTTGAGCCTCGGGGTCAGGCCGAGCTGGAAGCCTTGCTGAACAGTGAGAAGTTGTATGCCGAGCCAATTGGAAAACTGGTGGTGGCCAATGCCTCCGATACCGTTCTGGTCGAGGTAAAATAACGTGGCTGACTGCGAACAGCGTTGGGTGAGTGCACGTCCGGATACCGATAACTATCAGGCACTGTTTTTAACCGATACACCGATGATCGATACCCGTGCGCCGATCGAGTTTAATCGGGGAGCCTTCCCCGGTGCGGTTAATTTGCCATTGATGACGGATAGTGAACGTGAGCGGGTGGGGATATGTTATAAAAACCAGGGTCAGCAGAGCGCGATTGCGTTAGGGCATCAACTGGTGTCTGGAAAAACCAAACAGCAACGGTTAGAGTTGTGGCTCGAGTTCGCCCGGAAAAATCCAAAAGGTTATCTTTATTGTTTCCGTGGTGGATTGCGTTCCCAGACGGTACAACAATGGATGGCTGAAGCGGATTGTGAATACCCCCTGGTGAAAGGTGGTTACAAAGCCATGCGCCGTTTTTTAATCGATAGCCTGGATCAGTTATGTAACCAGGTTGACGACCCGAATCAGCCCAAGCGTTTTATTTTGTTGGCTGGCCAGACAGGCGCGGCAAAAACCGATTTATTACAGCAGATTGATAACAGTGTCGATTTGGAAGCGCTGGCCAATCACAGAGGCAGCGCTTTTGGCAAGCGGGTTTCCGGCCAGCCAAGTCAGATTGATTTTGAGAATGCGTTGGCAATACAGTTGTTACGACAGCGACACGACGCAACCCGTGCGCCGATTGTTCTCGAAGACGAAGGACGCTTAATCGGCCGATGTGCGTTGCCTATCAGTTTGCGCAACAGTATGCAGCGCGCCGCTATAGTAGTGTTAGAAGCCAGCCTGGAGCAACGCGTTGATCACTCTTTCCGAAATTATATTGTCGATAAGCTGGTCGAATGGCAGAGGTGTTGCAGTGAAGCCGGATTAGCGTTTGATCGTTTTGCCGATGAGCTACGCCAGTCGATGCAAAATATCCGTAAGCGCCTTGGCAAGGTTCGCTATCAGGCTGTCAGTGAATTATTGGAACAGGCAATTCAGGCACATAAGCGAGGTGATGCCAGTGTGCATCGTCAATGGATAGAACAGCTGCTGGTGGAGTATTACGATCCGCAATACCAGTGGAGTTTGCGGCGACGTCAGCAACAAATTGTTTTTCGTGGTAATGCCGAAGCAGTATTGCAGTATCTGGCGGAATTGCGCTGAACTAGCGTTGGCAATATTCCGCTTGGTTTAATTGGCGTTTGCAGGGCTGCGTGCCATCGGGTTGGTTATACTGAAATCGATCCCTTCCGGAAATCGGACGTGGCCAGGATAGCGTTAACAAGCACCGGTTTACCTTGTTTGGTCAGTTGTTGTGCTTGCTTCAGTGTCGCTTCGATTTTGTTGGGGTCGTTCAGTAATAGCCCGACACCCCCAAAACCTTCAGCGACAGTATGGTAATCTGTATGTCGTAAGACTGTGCCGATATCGTCTTTCAATATTTCGACTTGATCCCGCGCAATCTGGTTCCAGCGGGCGTCATTCCCAATAAGTGCGATTACCCCGATTCCATGACGCGCGAAAGTGTCAAACTCGGCAATGCTGAAAGCGGAGGAGCCATCTCCGTATATTAGCCAGACTTCCGAGTCCGGATTATGCAGTGCCGCTCCAAGAGCGAATCCACCGCCGACACCCAGAGTCCCAAATACACCTGGGTCCAGCCATGTCAGTGCCGCTCTGGGTTGTAAAATGTAAGCGGCAGTACCGACAAAGTCGCCGCCGTCGGCAACGATAATCGAGTCGTCGGGAAGCAATTGATTAAGCTGGTTCAACAAATCCAAGGGGTTGATAAGGTCACTTTCCGCTTTTGCTTGCTCGTTGATCTCGAGGTTTCGTTGGGCATCGATGGCCTGAAGCTGTTTCAGCCATTTGTTATGCGGGAGTTTATTGCTGCCCGCAGGCAGTGCTTTGGCAAGGTATTCGATAAACTGCGCCGGATTGCCGTTGACGGCAAGGTTGGGGTTACGGTTTTTGTGAAGGTCTTCCCGGCTGAGGTTGGCTGCGACAAGCTTGGCATTGTAAGAAATATGGTTGCCGTAATCGAGCCGAAAATCACAGGGAACACCGACCAAAATAACCAGATCTGCCTGTTTTAACGCATTTTTTCGTTTATGCCTTAACTGTAATGGATGATCCTTGCCAAGTAATCCCCTTGCCATTCCTGATAGGTAGACAGGAATACTTAGATGTTCGATAGCGTGAATCAATGAATCGAGACGCGAATGGTCGAGTGTCGATTGGCTTCCCAGCACCATGACCGGACGTTGCGATGAAGTGAGCCATTCTGCCGCTATTTGTGCATAGTGTTGATTTTGCAGGCTTTCTTTGCCAGCCAGCGCCAGATCCGTAACGGTGTCGGTAAGGCCGGTGGCGATATGGCTGGCAAATTGAGGCAGCCCCGGCTCCTTGAACATTTGCTGGGTATGAAAATTCAGATACATCTGGATCGCTTTTTTACCCAGTGAACCGGCTGCCTGGTCATTGCCTTTTATACCATACCATTCCTTTACCGTGGCCTTGGGGTACAGCAAGTCAATCGGTAACTCCACGAAGACCGGTCCCGGTACGCCTTCCCTGGCTATTTTGAACGCTTTTTTAATCTGAATTTCGATCTCTCTGACTCTCGTCACGCTGGTTGCATATTTTACATGAGGGCCAATCAACTTGATTTGGTCGATATCCTGCAGCGAGCCGCGTCCGCGCAGTACGGTGGCACTCGCTCCACCAAGCAGCACCAGTGGCGATTGGGCAAGTTGAGCATTTTTGATCGCGGTAATGGTGTTGGCTACGCCGGGTCCAGCGGTTACCGCAGCCACCCCGGGAATGCCGGTGACACGAGCGGTGGCATCGGCGGCGAACACCGCATTGGCTTCATGGCGCACATCGATCACCCTTATTCCTTGATGATTGCAACCAGTGAGAATAGGTGAGATATGCCCCCCGCATAAAGCGAACAGGTGCGTAACATGCAGATCAACCAGTGTTCTGGCGACAACTTCCCCACCATTTAGTTTCATCGTTATTCGGTTCCCAATAGTTGTGCATCAAAAGAAAACGCAGGTGACAGTTGGCTAACTAGAAAATGAGCGGGTCTGGTGGCCATTTCCGTTGTCGGCGTTAGAGGTCTATTTAACCGTAATTGAAAGAGTCTGACAAACAATAAATGAACTTGATATGCCAGCGGTTGATGCACAGCCACTTTTGCTATTTCTTCTGCTGTTGATAGTTGTTTTTGTTAATAATGCCCGATCACTTCCAAGAATAAGCATTTTGGCGTAAAATGCGGGCCTCGTAATGACAGGTTGTGCCTGGAGGGTAGATCCTGCAGTTTGGGGAAAAAGTATCTGCTTTTTTCTCGATAGAACATAGAAATAATTGTATTCGGGCAAGCAAAAGGGGCGAGCAAAAATGACACAAAGAGTTCAAGTAGGTAGCCTGCAGGTTGCCAAAGCACTTTATGATTTTGTCAACGAAAGAGCGATTCCGGGAACTGGCGTAGCAGCCGATAAATTCTGGTTAGAGTTTGATGCAATTGTGCATGACCTGACACCAAAAAATAAAGCACTGCTTGCCAAACGAGATGATCTTCAGGCGCAAATCGATGCCTATCATATCGAGAGAAAAGGCCAGGTACACAATGCGGCCGAGTATAAAGCTTTTCTTCAGAAAATTGGCTATTTGTTGCCAGAGGGTGAGGCTTTTGAAGCGTCGACAAAGAATGTGGAGCCTGAAATTGCGAACATGGCAGGGCCACAATTGGTTGTACCTGTGATGAACGCGCGTTTTGCACTTAACGCAGCGAACGCACGCTGGGGCTCCTTGTACGATGCACTATATGGTACCAATGCAATTTCTGAAGAAGATGGCGCCACCAAGGGCCCGGGGTACAACCCTGTTCGTGGTAACAAAGTGATCGAGTTTGCACGAAATTTCCTGGATGAAGCCGCACCGCTTGCCGCTGGCAGTCATAAAGACACTACTGGCTATAAGGTAGAGAATGGCGATCTTGTTATAACATTGAAAGATGGCACTGTCACTGGCTTGGCAGATAAAACCAAGTTCAGCGGCTACACCGGTGATGCGGCTGAGCCGACAAGTGTGTTGTTGCAGAATAATGGGTTACATTTTGAAATCCAGTTCGATGCCAACTCCGATATTGGCAAAGATGATCCGGCAAACGTGGTAGATGTATTGATGGAAGCGGCATTGACTACCATCATGGACTGTGAAGACTCTATCGCAGCTGTCGATGCCGATGATAAAGTGGTGGTCTACAGCAACTGGTTGGGGTTGATGAAAGGCGACCTGGAAGAGCAGGTCAGCAAAGGTGGCTCCACCTTTATCCGTAGTATGAACCCGGATCGTGAGTACACTGCCCCTGATGGCTCAAGCTTCGCGTTGAAAGGCCGCGCCATGCTGTTTGTACGTAATGTCGGGCATCTGATGACGATAAATGCCATTCTCGATAAGGACGGCAACGAAATTCCCGAAGGCATCATGGATGCTATGATCACTACCTTGATAGCGATGCATGACTTGAAGGGTAACGGCAGGGTCAGGAACTCTTCCGCCAGTAGTGTCAATATCGTCAAACCAAAAATGCATGGCCCGGAAGAAGTCGCTTTTGCCAATGAACTGTTTGGCCGGGTCGAAGATGCGCTTGGTTTGCCGCGTTTCACTATAAAGATGGGTATCATGGATGAAGAACGCCGTACGACAGTGAACCTGAAAGAATGTATTCGAGCTGCAAAAGACCGGGTTGTATTTATCAATACCGGTTTCCTGGATAGAACCGGTGATGAAATTCACACATCGATGCAGGCCGGTGTGATGATTCCAAAAACCCAGATGAAGCAACAAAAGTGGATATTGGCCTACGAGGACTGGAACGTCGATATCGGTCTGGAGTGTGGTCTGCAAGGTCGTTCACAAATTGGTAAAGGCATGTGGCCTATTCCGGATGAAATGGGCATGATGATGGAACAAAAAATTGGTCATCCCAAGGCGGGTGCCAATACGGCCTGGGTTCCATCGCCAACAGCGGCGACTTTGCATGCATTGCATTATCACAAAGTGAATGTGTTTGACGTTCAAAACGAGTTGAAAAAGCGGCAACGTGCCTCTTTGGATGATATTTTGTCTTTCCCTGTTATGGCGAATCCGGAATCATTGACTGCAGACGAAATTCAAAAAGAATTAGACAACAATGCGCAGGGTATTCTGGGTTATGTGGTTCGATGGATTGAAGAGGGTGTCGGTTGTTCCAAGGTGCCTGATATTAACGATATAGGCTTGATGGAAGATCGTGCTACCCTGCGAATTTCAAGTCAGCACATGTGTAACTGGTTGTATCACGGAGTGACCAATGAAGCTCAGGTGATAGAAACAATGAAGCGTATGGCGGCCATCGTTGATCGGCAGAATGCCGGTGACCCGGCTTATCGCCCCATGGCAACCAACTTTGACGATAGTGTCGCTTTCCAGGCAGCCGTCGACCTGGTCGTAAAAGGGGTAGAACAACCCAGTGGTTACACAGAGCCTCTTTTGCATGCGTATCGGATTAAGGCCAAGCAGAAGTACGGTGTATGATCTGCAAAATTGTGAGATAAAAATGCCGGGTTATTACCGGAAATCAGTTTAAACTGAGGCCATTCGCTCCGGGTGACATTGTTGTGTCACCCGAGACAAGAAAAAATCCAACAGGAGATCTGCCTATGTCTGTAGGGAACATCCGTAATATTGCGTTTGCCGGTCAGGCTGGTGCCGGTAAAACCACTCTTATCGAACGTTTGCTTTTTGAGACCAAAGCTATCACTCATATGGGGGAAGTTGAACGAGGTACCACTGTATGTGATTACGACACCCAGTCAAAGCAACGCCAACATTCTCTCAATCCCACACTGACCCATCTGACTCATAATAATCACCAGGTAAATATGCTTGATACACCGGGTATGCCGGACTTTATCGGGCGATCGATCAGTGTGCTGCCCGCTGTGGAGACATTGGCACTGGTGGTGGATGGGTTGAATGGCAGCGGCATACTGACCGAGCGTATGTTGAGTGTGGCTTCCCGGCGAAATAAATGTCGGCTGATCGTAATCAACAAGATCGACTCTGAAGGGTTGCAACTGGATAAACAGCTAAAGCTGTTACAGGACGAGTTTGGTGCTGAAGTGCTGCCGCTAAATCTGCCGGATGAGTCTGGTCAGGGTGTCGTGGATTGTTATTTTAAGCCGGACAATAGCGCAGGTACTTGGTTTGGGTCGGTACAAGAAGCCCATGATGCGATAGTGGATCAGGTCGTCGAAGTAGATGAAGAGCTGATGGAAATTTACCTGGAACAGGGCCAGGAGTTGAGTCCCGAGCAGTTGCATGATCCTTTTGAAAAAGCGCTTCGAAGCGGGCATCTGATTCCTGTTTGTTTTGTTTCTGCCAGAACCGGTGCTGGTATTGCGGAGTTGCTGCATATTATAACCGAGTTGATGCCTACGCCCTTAGAGGGTAATCCGCCTTTGTTTTTGAATCATGATCAGGAAGTGGATCTCGTCCCGACTGAGGACGGCCATATTGTTGCGCATGTCTTCAAAGTTGAAGTTGATCCCTTTATGGGGCGTCTGGCAATGATCCGGGTGCATCAGGGAACCATTGCTTCCGGCAGTCAGCTGTATATCGGTGATAACACCAAGCCGTTTAAAGTTACCCATTTGTTCCAAATGCAAGGTAAGGATCGGATTGAAATTGAAAAAGCCGTCGCCGGTGATATTTGTGCTATTGCCAAGGTTGAAGAACTTGAATTTGACTCTGTGTTGCATGATTGTCATGATGAGGATCATTTCCATTTGAAGTCACTTGAACTGCCACCTCCGATGTTCAGTCTGGCTATTAAACCAACTCGTCGGGGTGATGAACAGAAGCTTTCTGAAACACTTAGGAAAGTGACCGCGGAAGACCCAAGTCTGGTTGTTACGCACCGTGTCAAACTCAACGAAACACTGTTGACAGGAGTCGGTGAGTTACACTTGCAAGCGGTTCTGGATCGAATGGAAGAGCAGTTCAAGTTAGTTGTCGAAACCTCCGAACCTTCTATTGATTATCGGGAAACCATTACCCGGCCCGCAGAGGGTCATCATCGGCATAAAAAACAGACAGGTGGTGCCGGTCAGTTTGGTGAAGTGTATTTGCGTATTCGTCCGCTACCCAGGGGCGAGGGTTTTCGTTTTGTGGATAGTGTCGTGGGTGGTGCAATACCTGGTACTTTCATTCCTGCTGTTGAAAAAGGGATACGGCAAATCATGGAGGAAGGAGCTATTGCCGGATTTGAAATGCAGGACATCGAAGCGGAAGTCTATGATGGCAAGCAACATGCTGTAGACTCTAAAGAAATCGCTTTCGTTGCCGCTGGTCGCAAAGCCTTTTTGGAAGCTGTAAAAGCGGCGAAACCAACCATACTTGAGCCTATAGTGAATGTGACCGTGACGGTACCTGGCGATTGCATGGGCGATGTATCAGGCGATATCGCCACCCATCGGGGCGTGATTACCGATACCCGGATGGATGGACAGAACAATGCTATTTTGAGTTGCAAGTCTCCGATGAGTGAAATGCGCGACTATTCACATCGCCTCAAATCATTGGCCAGTGGTGAAGGTACCTTTACCATGGAGCTGTCTCATTTCGACCCTGTGCCCGATGCGGTTCAGCAAGAACTGTGTAAAGGCTATGAAGTGAAGGAATTGGCGTAAATGTAAACAAACATCACCCGCTGTCGGGTGATGTTTTGTCTTTGGTGTAAAAGATTCTCGATGTTTTTCTTGACTGACACATCAATGCTCCTGGATGCCGTTGCTTGCCCGAAAATGGGACTAGTCGAAATCAGTCAGCCACTTCTGATACCCTTGTTCCGCCATCTCTTCTTTGGGTATAAATCTGAGCGCAGAGGAGTTTATGCAATAGCGTAATCCTGTTGGCTGTGGGCCGTCCGTGAATACATGGCCAAGGTGAGAGTCGCCAAACTTACTGCGCACTTCCACTCTCGGCATCATTAACCTGAAGTCTTTCTTCTCGACAATATGCTCGGATACCAGCGGTTGGCTAAAGCTTGGCCAACCTGAGTTAGAGTCGTATTTGTGTCTGGATGAGAACAAAGGCTCACCAGTTACAATATCGACGTAGATACCTTCGCGCTTTTCATCCCAATATTCATTGTTAAAGGCTCGTTCAGTGCCTTCTTTCTGAGTGACTTTATACTGTATCTCGTTCAGTCTGGCTTTGATTTCCCGGTCGGAAGGTTTGCTATAGATTTTTGTCATTTTTATTACTCGTTATTAGTTAGACCTACCTAGGTTATGTTTGTTACCTATGCAGCGCGAACGGGACATTGTATTATCTGTATTTTTGCTGTCCCGGTTCAGGGTGGTTTCATGGTTAGTGGCTTTGAAGCAGGAGTCATTATACGTATTCTATGAAATGGAGGTTCATAATGAAAATCCTTTCGGTTTTTCGCCGCTTGGCCTTGTTCGTGTCCTTGGTTTTGTTGTTAAGTGGCTGTGTGCCAGGCACATTCGAGTCAATAGCCACGACATTGTTTATTTATGAGAAAGACCTGGATTCTTCCAACAAACACAATATTGAATTGCTTGTAGAGCAATATGTCAATGAACTGGCTGATTCACCTTGTCGCTCGGATCAGGTTCGACCCATCGACCCTATCGTGCAGCAACTCAAGGATCATCGTTACACTGGTTTGGAAAAAGTGGTGTCGCGGTTACATGACATTGCCAGTAATAAAGCGAATAGCGAGGGCGTCAGGGCCTCAGCGTTGTACTACCAGAGTGTAATATACGCAATGAGCCATAATCCTAACAGAATACTCGCTGTTAGCCGTCTAAAGGAGTTAAAGCAATCGTACCCGAATCACTACGAGTGTTTGTTTCAAAGTTCCGAGTGGCAGGATAGGATGATTACCAAGTACTTGTTGTTACCCGGTCAGACGTTGGAAGAATTCAAAGCGGAATTTAAGACTTATTGACGGTCAGTCGATGCTCCGAAGTAGTTGAATACGAAAGATCGTTCCCTGGTTTAGCTTGCTCTCGACCTCGAGTGTGCCATTGTGTTTTTCAATCACGATCTTGACAAATCTAAGGCCCAGACCTGTACCGTGGTTGCCTTCCGTTTCCGTTTTTTTCTGCCGGTGAAAACTGTTGAAAATATGGGGTATTTCATCTTTGTCAATGCCTTGTCCCTGGTCTGCCACTAAAATTGACCAGTGTTCATTTGGGCCTGACATTAGGGACAAGGATATCGTGGTTTTTCCCGGGCTGTATTTGATTGAGTTGCCGATCAGGTTGATCAAGGCTCTTTCCAGTAATTCTGGATTGCCCTTTGTCCACGCTTCATCCATATCGGGTTCAAATTCCAGTTGAATATGCTTTTGGCTGGCACTATGTATTGTCGAGTCGACGGCGTTACAGATGATGGTAACAAGGTCGCAGTCATAGAAGCTGGTTTTTTCTGTTTGTTCTGCTCGGGCAACTTGTAGAAACTGTTCTGCCAGATTCATGCTTCGCTGGGCGTGTGAGCGGATCTGAGCCAGAAGTTCTGGAGTGAATTGCTTTTCATTGCGTGAGATCGTATCCAGCAGCGCCAGTTGAGATACCAGTGGCGAGCGTAAATCATGAGAAAGAAAATCGATCGTTTCGTTTTTCTTTCGCTGTTCTTCTTTTAGTGCCGTGATGTCGGAAATATTCACGATCATTCCGGATTCGCCGGGTTCGGCAGGGATAAATGGTGCAAATTGTAGCATGATGTCGGAATGAGATAGCCGGACCTCTACCGAGATGGGGCGATTCTTGAGCAACACTTGATTGAATACCTCTTGCCAGTGCTTGATATCCGTTACGGGTAATGCCGACAAAACCTTGATCAGCGGTAAACCTGTCAGCGAGCCTGCTGCGGAATCCAACAGCTTTTCGCTATGACGGTTAGCGAATATAATGCCCCCGATCGGATCGGTAACAACCACACCGTCGGGCATTTTGTCGAATCCTTCCGATACAAAGCGCCGCATTTGCTGCATATTGTGAATGGCGTCTTGGACTTGCTCGATGCGTCGGGCAAGCTTTTCAAATGTGGGAATATAGGGTTTTCCCGACGCAGTACTGGTAGTGGAAAGTTGTATTCGGTGCAGATGGGCACGTTTTTTATCTATTTGCTTGTCTTGATGCCAGAAAAGTCCGATAGTCCATGGTGATCCCTGGTGGAAAAAGACAACCCAGGAACCTGCTCCTTCGTGTCTCCACAATCCTGGCTCGAGTGCGACGCTCGGCATTTGGCCTTCGTAGTGCTCGGCTTTGTGGACAATGCTTTTTTCCAGCAATACCCAGCCACTGGGTTGCAGGACAAAGGCTAATTGTTCAATCAGCTCGCCAGGTTTTATCTTTTCCAGTGACAATTGGCTTAGGTGAGGCTCTTTAGATAGCGCAATCAGCTCTCTGTTGAGAAATTTGTTTAACTGCATGATTCTGCGCCATGTCCACAAAGGGTAGACGATGATAATAGCAATGATTGCAGTAGATGGCTGAAACCACCGATTCAGGCTATACAGAAGCAAAAAACTGAATAGGCAGGTTCCAATCAGGATGATCAGCACTGAGGGTAGTGTTCGTTCCGGTTTGATTCTCTGAATTGTCAGTACCGCGACAAGCACTACAGCGATGGAAAAAAAGTATTGCCAGAAGGGCGGTACGAGTTCAATGGTTTGTTTGGACTGGAGTGCGTTAAAAACATTTGCGTGAAACTCGACCCCGGACATGGGTGAGGCCAATCCGGAAACGGGAGTGGAAAGGAAATCACCCAGGCCAGCGGCGGTTGAGCCGATAAATACGAACCGGTGTTGAAACGCCTCTTCGGGAATGGCACCTGATAATACGTCGATATACGAATAAGTTTTTATCGATCCGGCCCCTCCGGAAAAGGGAATAAGCCGAAAGTCTTCTCGCACATTGATATAGGGAGAGGTATCGGTTGCATCGATATCGGATTCGAATGGCGAGGTCCTCGCATCTTTATGCCATTTAAGTGCAGCCAGAGACAAAGCCGGCCAATATGCCTTGCCCATTCCCTCTCTCAGGTAAAGCCCCCTGGCGATACCGTCCGAATCGAGTTCAACTTGGGCATGCCCAATACCGACAGCCTGGTCTGCGAGTGGTTTTATCGGTGGAATCTCGGATAAACCGCTTCGGTTGCTAAGAGGGTGAATATGAACTGGAATCAATACGTTGTTGGCTTCGCGCATTGCATTTGCGAGCATTTTATCGTCTTGCGGACTGGTTTTGTCTGATTCCGCGAAAAGTATGTCAAATATTATTGCCGTTGGCATCGCGGAAGACAAATAACGCAGTAGTTGCGCATGCAATGATCTTCTCCACGGCCATTGGCCTAGAGCGGAAAGGCTCTTCTCATCGACGGCGACGATAACCGTATTTTCGGGAACCGGTATAGGAGCACGTTGGATATAGGTATCGTAAAAAATCTGGTCAAGTTTACGGGCAACACCAAAGGTCTCGAACAAGACAACCACACCAATCATGATTACTGCGAGCAAATAGGGTTGCAAAAGTGATTGGTTCGATTGGCGAAGACTGGTGTAATTCACAGTGTGTAGCCTATTACATTTGTTACAGATTGCGAGTAATCCGTCAGTAAGTCACAGAAATTTTGGTAATGTCACTGATCGATGGACTATAGTACTGGGAGCCATTGGCCCTCAGGCGAAGATAATAGGTCATTCCCGGATTCAGCCGGATTGAAACCTCTGTTGCACCGGTAGTTTGTTCCTGCAACAGGGAACTGAAGTTTTTTTTGTCAGAGAGCTGCATGGTATAGGACTCGGCACCAGTAATGGTTTTCCATATAACGTTTGCACGGTCACCCGTGTAGTTGATCGAGACGATCTTTGGCTTTTCCAATTTACCTGAAACGGTAAAGGTACGCACTTCGCTTGTGGCAATACTGTTCCCTCCTGTTTGCGTGACCACTCGCCAGTAATAGCGATTCGGTTTTAGGCTGATACTCAGGCTACGGTTGTGTTGGTAACTGTAGCCGGAGTCGATCACCAGTTCGGAAAAGTTTTGATCAACCGCAACTTGTAATTTAGCCTGAACATTTGAATCCATAGGTTGCCAGCGGAATGCAGCAGGGGTGTCGGTAGCGTGTTGGCCATCCTTAGGAGAAATCAGCGTCGCGGTTATCGCGTGAGCTTTAACTTGCAGTCGTTGCATGTCATCTATTCCGTGAATGCCAGATTCGGTTATTGCACGCATGGTTAGCGTATAATTTCCGTTTTTCAGATGGTTTAACGTTACCTGGGGTGTCTTTGTCGTGGCACGAATCAGTAAATTACCGTTGTAACGCTGCCCTTCAAATAAACTGTATTGATATTGTTTGGCCCCATTGACCGGGTTCCAGGCTATGGTGGCCGGAAGTTGAACAATCGGAGAAACGAATTGCTTGATCGAAGGTGGCAAAGGGAGCCGGGCGGCTGCCGACAGAGTGCCGTTGTCAGTAGTGCCTGTCGCGTAGCCCGCAGGAATATCGAGTGTCTCCGAGGGTAACGAGAGATTGACTCTGCCTTCGGTGACTTCCAGGTTGGTGCGTTTGCCATCGGTTTGCAGCCGAAACTCGGTGCCCCGAACCGCCGCCACAGCTGATGGAGTTGATATTTCGTATCGGCTGCCATTTTCCTCTACCGGTGTGACCCTGGTGGAAACACGCCCTTTTTCCAGGCGCAAGCCGGTATCAGTCATACCGGATTTGCCAAATTGACTGAGCCGGTTAAATACCAGGGTTGTATGCGAGTCGAGCCTGAGGACAGAGTCATCCGCAAATCGAACCAAGACAGAACCATTGACTGTCTTGATAGTGTCGCCGACCCGCAGATATTGCCTCAGGGAGAGAGGCAGCCATTGGCTTGCCTGGCTTTTTTTCAGCATAGCTTCGCCGGTGACTGAAATGGTAATTGCCGGTGCCGGTTGCACTTTAAGCCAGCCAAACGGAAACCGCAATGTTGTGCCAGGCGCAATGGTATTGGGGTCTGCTATATGATTGTAGCGAACCAGTTCTATCCAGGTTATACCCGGTTTCAGGTAGTCATTGGCGATCACCCATAGGCTGTCGGACGGCCGCAGCGTGTATCGCCAGTCTCCTATCGAGCTGATCCTCGATAATTCAACAGGCTTTGGTTTCAGGTCTAACCGGTGTTCGTTCAACGCGTTGTCGCTAACGTTTGAGTGGGGCTGTGCTACCGGGGTATTCTTGGCATGCGAGCCTGCAGGCACTAAGATGGTAGCAAGTACAGGCAGAGCGCAAAAGCATATATCGCAGGTTAGGTGACGCAACCAGACTACCGCCGTATTCAGACCGGCGCCGTTATTCCGTGTTGCTTTGATCAACTTCTTCAAGCCGGTATCCATGTTGATAGACAGTTCGTATACGAAAACCGTTTTCAGGATTGATTTTTAGTTTTCTGCGAAGTCGGCTCATATGTGTATCGACAGTTCGCGTATTGATACTCCCTTTTACACCCCAGACACTTTCCAGCAAGTAGTCGCGTGACAGCAGCCTGCCAATATTCTGGAACAAAAACGCAGTCAGTTCAAAATCTTTATCTGTCAAGGGGATGGCTTCGCCATGGCATAAGATAGTTCTCGCTTTTAGATCCAATTCAAAAGGGCCGCGTTTAATGGTCTCCACTTCTTGCTCGTCGGTGCCAATTCGCCTTAACAATGCTGTCAGTCTGGCCAATAACTCATTGGGTCGGGGTGGTTTGACCAGATAGTCATCTGCCCCCGATTCCAGTGCATGAACGATATCCTGTTCCTGATCTCTTTGGGTCAGAAACAGCACCGGTATGTGCCAGTTTAACTGTTGGCGGATTTGCCTGAGGATATCCGGGCCTTCAGCATCAGGCACTTGCCAGTCCATAATCAGCAAGTCGTAACTGTTGTGAGTTACCGCATACAAAAAGGACTGTCCGGTAACAAAGTGTTCACAACTGTGGTTTTTTTCGCCGAGCAGTTGCCGTAAGTTTTCTGCCTGGTCGAGTTCATCTTCCAGCAATGCTATCTTCATGAGTTTCCTTTATCGTGTTTTTTAGTGTCTGCAAAATAATAGCAAAAAGAAGGCAGTTGATACTCCGCACTTTTTGGTTGGTGTCTAACCCGTTTTCTGTAGCCGAAGGGAATATCGGTGCCTGCCGCTCCCCGGAAGCGCGGAATAGCGTTTCGGGAATCGCGACAGGCAACAAACACTTTTGTGGAGGTGCTTAGCTCGTAGGGTGAGGGTGCTTGTTAAAAAATTTATTCAACTTATACAAGCGTCTTTTCTGTAACTGAAGGCTGTACTCCAGTTCTTTGAATTGACTCATGGTGATCAAGGTATCCAGTTTTGCCTTAACCGACTCCGTTGTCTGGTATAGCGTTTCCCTTTGTTTTTTGATCCATTCGGAACGTAATTTTGTCCAGTCATCCAGTGTTGTTCTAAGCTGCTGGTATTCACGTTCGATACTGGCTTTGATGTTCTCCTTGGAGGGGAAGTAACTGTTTTCAATGCTGTTCTGGGCTTGAATCAGCTGCATTTTCACTATTGCTTCCTGAATTTTAAATTCCGGTACGCGGCGAAGATTGTATGCCAGCTTGACTTTTTCCAGTGCAAATATCATCCATTTGGTGGGATCAAATTGCCACCAGCGCACGCCGTTTCTGTAATCGGTTTGAAAAAAGTGATGGAAATTATGGTAACCCTCGCCATAGGTTATCATTGCCAGCAGATCGTTATCCCTTGCTGAATTGGTATCCGTATAGGGTTGTCGTCCCCACATATGGCATAAGCTGTTGATGAAGAAGGTGAAGTGGTGGTTGAGTACCAAACGAAATGCGCCAACAAGCAAGAACATGCCCCACATGTCACCGTTCAGGTAACCCAAAAAAAGTGGTAAGGCGATGGTCGAAGCGACAACGAAGGCGATGTAGTGATTGTGTTGGATCATCACCACTTTGTCTTTCTTGAGATCATTTACATTGTTGAAGTCAAACCGGCCACTTTCGTAGTTTCGCACCATCCAGCCCAAGTGGGCAAACCAGAACCCCCGTTTGATGGAGTAGGGGTCTTTCTCGGTGCTGTCTACGTAGCGATGATGTATCCTATGGCCAGCGCACCAGACTAATATACTGTTCTGAACCGATGCTGCTCCCCAAAACGCAAGCCACCATTTAAGAATTGGGTGAGCCTCATAGGCTTTGTGTGACCATAACCTGTGGTAGCCAGCCGTAATACCCGTGCCGGAAAAAAACAGGAAAAGTGCAAAAGTGACCCATTCAACACTATCGTAGCCATCTACGAATATACCGTAAAGGGGCATAATGATAAGCCCGATAACAGAACTGACGATAAACATGGAAGTGCTAACCCAGTTTATTGCTGGTTTTACCGGGCGGTCGCTATTCGGGGATGCAATTGATGTATTCACGAGGAGGACTCTTCTTTGAACAAGTGACAAAGTTTGGTTGGATTTGATTGACAAGACCTCGGCTGACAAACGAAATTGTCTGCTTGTCTTGTAAACCACACAAGACAGTATATTGAAAGACGACGAAAGTTGTAAGAGCTAGAGGGCAAAAATGGTGAAAATAACGGGCAAATATCCGAATTTTATGCTGATTATTAGACTTTGTAGGTAGAAAAAGGTGAAAAATACATGTAAAGGCTTCACGTTTTTACCGTTTCAAAATGTTTGTTGGAGATAGCTGACAGATGTCAAAAAAATAGCCTTGAACTCCTCTGGCACGCCTGTGCCAAAAGAATTAAACTTGCCGACTGTTGTAGTCGTCAGCATTGTCGTTCGCTTTTTTTATGGTATCGATAATTTCGGTTGGTTTGGTTTTATGCAAGTTCAAACAAAAATAACAGCTAAGCTCCAAAACGCATTTGATATCCATGTGTTGAATGTGATCAATGAGAGCGACAGGCATTGTGTGCCTGTTGAGTCGGAAACTCATTTTAAAGTGGTTGTCGTTAGCCCGGATTTTACTGGAAAAGGAAAAGTCGCGCGTCATCAGGCCGTTTACGGTGTTCTCGGTGAAGAGATGAAAAATGGCGTGCATGCATTGGCCCTTCATACTTTTACGCCAGACGAGTGGCAGCAATCTGGCCAACTGGCAGCCGATTCGCCAAACTGTAGTGGAGGTTCAAAGTCATGAGTCAGTTTTTTCATGTTCATCCTGACAATCCACAAAAGCGGTTGTTGAATCAGGCGGTGGAAATTATCAACCAAGGGGGCGTGATCGCTTACCCTACCGACTCTGCATATGCCGTAGGTTGCCATATCGGCGACAAAAAAGCTGCTGATCGCATACGCCGAATCCGAAGGCTGGATGACAAACACCGTTTTACTCTGATATGTAAAGACTTGTCCGAGCTGTCTATCTATGCCAAAGTGAGCAATATTCAATATCGATTGATCAAGAACCACACCCCGGGTGCCTACACCTTTATATTGAAGGCGACGAACGAGGTGCCGCGTCGTTTGTTACACCCCAAGCGGAGGGAAATTGGTATTCGGGTGCCTGACAATACGATCGCTCTGTCGTTGTTGGAAGAGCTGGGTGAGCCATTGATGAGTAGTACTCTAATTTTACCCGGTGAAAGCGACCCTTTGACTGATCCTGATGAAATCAGGCAAAAACTTGAGTACGAGTTGGATCTGGTAATCGATGGCGGATTTTGTGGGCTTGAGCCGACAACTGTCGTTAATTTAGTGGATGACATCCCCGCGGTTACCCGGTGCGGAAAAGGTGATCCAGAGCCGTTTAGCGTGGATTGATTCAGGGCTCGTCGGTTTACCTGGACTTACGATTTGTCGTATTGCTCGGTCGCTTCAGTAAAACACAAAAATTCTATCCGTTTTGGTGCGTTCATTGCTTGTTGTTTTGCGTAACGACGAATTTTTAGCGTTTGCGTAGGGGGATATGGGCGATGGCATTATTGAATCCATCACAGGCTTACGGTACATCGTTTCAAGAACCGAATCATGCTGGTGCCGGTTCACCGAGGCAGGCCGCGGGAATGGCGGCTGGCGAGGGCGAAAAGGTTAAATCAATCTTACCGGAAGACATTGTCAAACTCCATCAGAATGCTGAGTATGCTCAGCCGCCCCGGATCAGGCTCGATGAATACAGGCAAAATGTGGGGCAGGATATCGCCTACATAAAAGAAACCTTGAGGAATAAAGTTGCCGAATATCAACTACCTGGCAGTACAAGGTTAAACATTACGTCAGATTTGCTGGGCAATCTGAAGCTTGAAGGCCAGGTTCCCGAACCTGTGAAACAGCGAATCGCCGCCGATCTCAACAACAGCCGGGCGATGAAAGCGGCTTATTCAAGGCTAAGCGCAAATGTGCCTACGCTGGATTATGTGGATAACGTAATGAAGCTGTCTGACACCTATGGAGTTAATAACAATCTTTTCGACTCCATTGTCAGCACAAACGGAGAATACAATGCATTGAATGACATATCGTTAAGGTTTGATCGGGTCAAACAATCAATACAGGAAAGTGGCCAGATTCAATCGTTTGAGATTGACGATACACCCCGCTTTTCAGTCAGTGCTTAGCTTGAATGTTTTATAAATAAACGAGGACGGTAAAAATTATAACGGAACAGGGGGTGGTTGGTGCCAAGCCGTTTCGGAGTCAATTAACACAAATTAATGTCCGTTTTGTAATGTTTAAAAGCTGGCAATTCGGATGAATTCTGGTATCGTGCACGCCAGCGAAGTATCTTGCCCTTACAATTGAAGTGTTGTTGTTCCTAAGATTTTTTCGCCGTTTTTCTGTACCCCTCTTGAAATGGTCGGGATAGAAAGAAATGACCTTGTGACACTCGCCTTGGCTCGTTGGGACGAATCCAAAAAAACAGGCAGTCACATTTACAATAAACATCAAGGAATAAAATCGATGAAACACAGTATTCTTAGTAGCAGCATTGCGTTGGTTATTGGCAGCAGTGCGACTCTTGCCAGTGCAGTCACACTCTATGACTACAAAGAAGCCACCTCTGCCTATGAAGATGCCTACGTCAACGGTCAGTTCGATCTGCAAAGTGGAAACCAGGATCAAAGCAGCTACAATCTGGAACTGAGCGCGGATTACGAGCGTGTTTTCTCCTCGCCTGACCAAAATACCAAGATTGATTTTTCCGGTAATACCAGCCGTAATCGCGGCCCCAATGAAGGCGACAAAAGCGAAAAGAGCTACCAGGCAACGGGATCGATTACCTCGGATCAATATTTCACTCCTGGCAGTTCAGGAGCATTCTGGTATGGTAAAGGTGAAATAGGTGCACGTACTGATATGGAAGACCCTTTCACCGCAGTCACCTTGGGTGTTGGTTATGGTCGAGTAGTCAACGCGACGCCCATGATTAGGGCGATAAGGCTGATTGAAGCCCTTCAGGAACGCGGCTTGCTTCAAGGCGCACCTTCGGTGGCAACTTATCAGGCAATTGCCGAAGTGATTGCAAAAGAGTCTGAATACCGTAGTCGCTATGGCTCTGCCGATTATCAAATGGAGTGGATGTCCGATATCGAATCAGCATTAGGCAGAGACCTGAATGTACGCGGTACAATACGCATTTACGATGTGTTGAACAAAGAGCGCATTTCTACTCGAAAGTACGGCTGGTTGGTTCGGGCTGGCGTGGGTTCCGTAATCAGTAACTACGACGGTTCCGATAGCAAGCCGGCCTTGGAGGTTGGTGCTGAATACCATTACCCAATCAGCAATAGTCTGCAGTTTTCTAATGAAACCTTACTTACCACAGTGATCGATGATGGTGAAGATAGTCTCAACGCTCAGAACAGAATGGCATTGACCTATGAAATCAGTGATCGTATCGACTGGGAAAACGGCTGGCAGTTGGATTATTCCGGGTACGAAGGCGCTAGAGACATTACGATGAATACGTTGATATCGTCTTACCGTTATTACCTGTCCAATGAGCTGAGTTTCGACCTCACTGGCAAGCTCACTCATCTGGATGATGACATCAGTGACAACGACAATGATGAAATCAGCAAAAGCTTGACGATGGGTGTTACCTACCGATTGAAGTAGGTTTAGTATCAGATATGCCTTGACAGACCATTCGCCCTCGAATTCTTCGGGGGCGTTTTTATTTTGTTCTTTTCAATTTGCTCCTCGACATCCTGCCAAAAATCCCGTAATCAATCCTCAAATTTAATAACAGAAGTTAAAAACAGGTTTGGCATATTCTGTTCAGTCAGGCGGGGTACAGTTTTGCTGAAGGTCGAGTTTGGGTTGCCTGTCGAGACGATGGTCTGCCTAGTGCTGTCAGTTGGGTTATCAATGCCTCGGTAGTTTGCTCGGAAACACCTCCATTTGATTCTTTACTGAAAAGTGCTTTTTCGTATTCCCTGATTGCTTCAATCAAAGCACTGTTGGTGGAGTAATGCTGGATCATATCCCCAATACTTTCAATATGACTGTTTGGTGAGTTTTGCTGTGCCCAGATAACTATCTGTTGTAACGCATTCGGCTGCTTTTGCCTGAGCGCCTTTAACATAGCCTTCTTTGAAGAAAGGTGATTCTGGGGGGCGGCTGATTCTTGACTGATTCTGGTCAGGGTTCGGTTTTTGATCAAATAAATCAATATGCCTGATGTCAGTAACCAAAGTGTGGATGTGACCAGAGCAATAATTTTCCACGTGCCGGAAACAGTCGAGGTGCTATCACCATTGCCGTTATTTAGTTGTTCAGTGGCAGTGATTCCATTCGCTGCGTGGTCGGGCCCACTCATTTTGGGTCTGGCTGGTTGTCTGGTTATCTGGTCAGGAGCGGGAGGCTGAGGGGCGATTGGGGCGCCGGCAATAGTCAACTTGCGGGATGGAATCACCGCTTCGCGTTGTATATCGTTGACGGTATCCCACCAGGAGATACGAATTTCAGGAAGATAGGCTTTACCCTGATTGATGGCGACTAAAGCGGTTGATTCAGTGTAGGTAGACTGGACACCTGAGTTGTGTTGAGTGGATTCGCGAACGGGCGGCTCCGGATAGGTTTTAAGACCTGTGGCATTGCCGATATCCAGGTCGGGAATGGCTGAACCAAGTAGTCCTACTGCGGTTAATTCAATGGTACGGGTAACCGAGTCACCCTGTTTCAAGTTATCGACTGGGTTGGACCAGTTTTCAGTCAACTCGACCGCCAGAGCAGGTAGCCAGGTTGTACCGGAAAACTGACTGGGAACCGGTTTGATTGTGACGAAGCCGGGCTGAGATGTCTGCGTGGTGTAACGACGTTTTCGGTGACGCGTGTCAAGTATCCGGCCTTTGAAAGAGAGTGCGGGGATGTCAAGTTTGCCACTTTTTTGCGGAAAAATGACGTATTTTCGCTCGATTACGTTATAGCGTTGGTTGTAGCGCATCCGGTAGGTATCAACATCTTTTCCCAATTGCTCAACAATAGCATTGTCGAACTCGGGTGATTCCAGCTCGCCCGAGGGGCGGGCGTTTAAATGGTAGAGTCGAACAGTGAGCATTATTTGCTCCTGAACGTAGGCTTCCGTTTTGTCCAGCTCGGTTTCGACAAACACTAACGGCGGTTCATCGGAGGTAGCCTGCCTGCTTGCCAATACGGTAATTGGAATGGGTTTTGATACTTGGTCTTTGAAGCTGAGCGCCGGAATCTCGGTGGTGCCCACTGCTCTTGGGCTTAACTCATAAATCCATGTAATGACGGCCTTATTCTGTCCATTTATCGATCTGATGGTGTATTGTTGTTGTCGATTCATAATGTCGAACCCTTTACGCAGGTCTGTGATGTCGGGCTCGGGAATATCGAGGCTGTTGAAATTGAGCAGGCTGCCGAAACTAAACTCGAAGTCGGTTTCGCCATTGATTCTAAGTTCGAAGGTTTCGTTTAGATAAACCCGGTCTTTGTCGACGGATACCTTGAGTTCGCCCGACTTTGAGCTGGTTGCGAAACCGGTCAGGAAACCGGTTAACAAGAGGCAACTGATGAGGCGTAATATCGAAATCCTGTGTGCTCGGGTTACCATAGCGGTCGATCCTCTTTCTTTAATTCCCTGTTTTGGTTCCGTTGAAATTGCTGGGCGAATTTTCTGCGTAGTAGTCCTGATGGGTCATCGGGAACCCGCCGCATCCATCGTTCAAATGCTTGTGATTCTTCATCTGAAAGGCTATCTACATGGCCCGCTGCGGTATGCTCCGGTGCTTGCCGATCCAAATCCGTGGCGGGGGGTACTTGTGTCTGCAGGTTTCGTTCCTGATCAGCTGACGCATCGCCATTTCGCTCGGCAGCCTGTTGCGACTCATCGTTATCTTCTTGCTCCGCCTGGGCTTGCCGATCCTGAGACTGGCCGCTTTGGGTTCCCTGGTTTTGTGTGTCGTTGTTTTCAGATTCAGATGACGACGGATTTTGATTGTTCTGGTTTTGCTGGTTCTGATCCTGGTTTTGGCCTTGATTTGGGCTGTCTTTGTTTTGTTCGTCGCCTTGCCCAGATTGCGAGTCGTTTTGCTGCGACTGGTTTCCCTGTTGTTCGTTATCTTGTTGTTGCTTGTTCTGTTTATTCTGTTCGTTCTGTTGCTGTGCAATTAGCTCTTCAATAATTTTTTTATTGAACCTGGCTTTCTCTAACGCCGGGTTTTGCTCCAGTGCTCGGGAATAAGCCTGAATCGCTTGTTCAAATTTGTGCGAGTAGGCCAGTGAGTTGCCGAGGTTATAGAGACTGTTGGCGGATGTTTCCTGCGTTAGCAGTTGTGTTGATTGTTGATAGTTGCCTGCCCGATAGTGCGCGGCCGCAGCCCACTGGTTATCTTCAAATAATTCTGCGGCCCGGGCAAAACGCTTGTCTTCAAAGTGGCTCATAGCTTGCTGATTTTTGTTTTTAAAACAATTTTCTGTTTGACCTGTTTGACCTGTTTGACCTGTTTGACCTGTTTGACCTGTTTGACCTGTTTGAGCGGCTTGAGCAGGCAACGGGTGAGTGAATAAAATCAGTGTGACCGGAATCAGCAATAGCTCTTTGCGATAGGCGACAAGTGCCAGTGGCACCAGGATTAACGCAAACCAATAGCCTCTGTCTCTCCAGTCAATAAGGTTAAGGGTGTTATCATTGTCAGCATCAACGATGGTATCAGGTTCAGCAAGCGCACTGTCATCAGACCCGTCGACGCGAAGCAGAGTCAGATCCCGGTTATCCAGAGTCATCCTGGCAAAATCGCCTTTTGCTTTTTTTGCCAGATCTTGTAGCTGATCAAACCGCGTTTTCGCGATAATCACTTCATTGCCGTTTTTCAGATAACCTCTTTCGGGAAGGTCGATGGGACCGCCAGCTTGTGTGCCTATAGCGAGAACCGAAAGTTCAATGTCATCGAGTTGGTCAATAACGGGTTCGATTTGGTAGGGCTCGATATCATCGGCGATCAGGATGATACGCTGTTTACCCACCGTATTCTGGTTAAGCAGGCGTATCGCCAGTTTAATCGCTGTTTGCGGTTCGCTGCCCGCTGCCGGCATGATGTAGGGTTCGAGTACTTGCAGCATGGCTTGAATGGTGCGTTTGTCATCAGTCAGAGGAACAACGACGTGCGCATCTGCCGAGTAGACGACAAGTGCGGTGTTACCTTCTTTTCTGAGCGCCAGTAAATCCTGGATCTTTTGTTTTGCACGGGTGATCCGGTTGGGCGTCAGGTCGGTCGCATACATGGACAGGGACAGGTCAAGTACGATAACGAGATTATCCGTCCGTTTGAGCAAAGGTTTATCGACTTTTTCCCAGGTGGGGCCGCTGAGCGCTAACGAGCTGATAACGAGAATCAGGCTGATTAACCCAATTGATTTTCGATTGGCGTTTTGGGTCGAGCTTTGTACCAGGTATTCAAGCAATACCGGAGAAACGGCGGTTGCCCAGTCGGAGCCGCCCGGCTGCTCGAGGCGAAAAAGCAGCGGTAACAAGACGGCGAAAGCACTTAAAATCAACCAATAGGGGCGCAGGAAGTGGAAGTTGATTAGCGCTTCCCAAAAACTATCGATCATAATGTTTCCTCCAGCGAAGCCGGGAGGCACTGTAAAGCATTAATAGCAGGAGTCCGGTAGCCAGCGGCCAGAAATAGAGTTCTTTTTCCGGTCGGTAGACTTTCGCTTCTTGTTCTGTGGGTTCAAACTGGTTGACGGCTTCATAGACCAATTCCAGTTCCGGAGCACTGCGAGCTCGCAAGTATTCACCGGAGGTCAGCCTGGCAATTTCTTTTAAGGTGGTTTCATCCAGATCGGCAGAGGGGTTGACTCTGAGATTTGAAAACAGATCTTTTCTTATCATTTCTTCCGCACCTATCCCTATGGTGTAAATCTTGATACCTTCTTTGGCGGCCAGTTGAGCCGCTTTGATCGGTGGAATTTCGCCCGCTGTATTGGCTCCATCGGTCAGCAATATCAGAACCCGGCTGTCGGCCGGGCGATCTCTCAACCGTTTTACTGCCATGCCAATTGCATCACCGATCGCGGTCGCTCTGCCAGCCATTCCCAGTAGGGATTCTGCCAGCAAGGTATTGACTGTCTGCCGGTCAAAGGTGAGTGGCGACTGCACATAAGGCTGGGCGCCAAAGAGAATCAGCCCGACACGATCGCCTTCTCTTTGCTTGATGAAATCACTGACAACGGTTTTAACTGCAGTCAGTCGGTTGACCTGGGTGCCATTGATGGTCATGTCTTTTTGTTGCATGGAAGGTGATATATCGACCGCCAGCATCAGGTCTCGCCCGGGAATTGCGACTTCGACAGGATCACCGATATATACCGGACGAGTCAGGCTGATAATCAAGCATAACCAGGCGCACAACATCAGCACCCGGCGATAGCTTGCTAATTGGTCATTGCCTGAATGATCCGGTTTATAGGCTGACACCATCGCCCGGTAAAAAGGTACACGGGCAGCATTCGCTCTTGGATCTTGGCGTCTTGCCTGTGGTTTGAATAACAAAGGCAAGGGCAGTAACGCAAGCATCCAGGGCCAGTGAAAAGTCAAGAAATTCATGGGCAGTACCTGATCCATTGCTCGAGTTGGTGAAACAGACGTGTGCTGTCGTAGTTCGGGTCAGGCTGATAACCCGCTTCTGCTAGTGCAGACAAATCCAAACCCAGAATGACAGGCCGGCGACTGGCATCGATGGCGGCCAGAAAACTGACCCAGGGTTCACCCGAAAGACTTGCCGGATCAGCCATTGGGTTGTTCGGGCCAAGTTTTTTGGCAATAGGCACCTGTCTTTGAATGACCAGTTGTTTTATCAATGAATTACAGGCCTGAGCGGTATTGCGAAGTTGTTTGGTGGGTCGTCCGTCACTGGTCAGTGGGGCAGAAAGATTGTGCTGATGGTGAATCTCGTCAAGCTGTTTTAACGCTGACCGACGCCATTGATTCTTTCGCCAACAAAACCAGGCTATTACGCCAGCGGCAAGCAATAGCGACAGGGCCGCGAGAATGGCGTAAACAGTGCAAGCTGATAACGGCCACCAGCTCACCGGGTCGGGTAGTTGAATATCCTTAAGTTTTGCCAACGCGGCTTGGACTTGTAACGGGTCAATGGCCAGGGGTGTATTTTGCATTGTGCTGTGTCTCTCCTAGCGCAGGAAAAAGCCGTGTTTAAGAACTCGAACCGGGTCATCCCGGGTTGACATAAGAATGAGCGGCGTTGTCGTACTATCACACATCTCTTTGACCAGACGTTGTCGCTCTTTTGCCGCCTGGGCATAGTGATTGCGAAACGCTTTGTCGTCTGTTCGTATCATCGCGATATCCTGCCCATCGCTGACCGGGTAGATACCCGGTGGCGGCAGTTGCAGTTCCATAGGATCGTAGACTTGAATGGCGATCAATTCATTGTGTTGTGCCAATTGATGCAGGTTGCGTCGGGTGTCAGCGTCGCTGTCCTGAAAGTCGCTGACAATAAAAACCAAACCGCCTGGCTTGCTGATTCGCCTCGCTTCCAGCAATGCCTTGTTGAGCGTAACGCGCGGCGCGTCATTTTGTTGTGCAGACAATGCCTGATTGTATTGTTCGATAGCCTTGATCATGCCCATTACCGACTTTCTGTTTCTTGCCGGTTTTATCTCATGGTGCTGACTGTCTGAAAAGACAATGCCGCCGACTCTGTCGCCATAGAAGAGTGCCGCCCAAGACAACAAGGCGGTTATTTCGGCGCTAACGACTGACTTAAACGCTATTTGACTGCCAAAAAACTGCGATATGGATTGATCGCAAATGATGCAGATCGGTCGTTCCCGCTCCTCGTGAAACAGTTTGGTGTGTGGCTTTTGTCGTCTGGCTGTAACTCGCCAGTCGATGGTTCTCACGTCATCGCCGGGTTGATAGACTCGCACTTCAGCAAACTCCATGCCCCGCCCTCTGAATTTTGACCGATGCTGCCCGGTTTGTTGTCGCATACCCCGTTTTGCCGAAGGCATTTGCAGTGCTTTGGCATCGAATCGCAATCGCATCAAATCATCTATCGAGCAGTAAGCACGTTCTTTGAACTGGTGGTTTTTTCGTTTCATTGTAGTTGGATTCTGCTGTTAGCCTACCGGTACCAGACGAATCAGTTCGTTGATGATTGTATCAGCGGTCAGACCTTCGGCCTCGGCTTCAAAGGTGATCAGCAACCGGTGCCGGAGAACGTCATGCAATACGGCCTGCACGTCATCGGGGCTGACAAAAGCCTTGCCCGCGAGCCAGGCATGGGCGCGCGCGCATCTGTCCAGCGATATGGTTCCGCGTGGGCTGGCTCCGTAATCGATCCATTTGCGCAGGTCTTTGCTATAGTTATCCGGTCGTCGGGTTGCGATAACGAATTGTACGATATACTCCTCGACCACTTCCGACATATAGATTTCGGCGACCTCTTTTCGGGCAGCAAAAATCGTTGTCTGGCTGATCGGGTTGGCTGCTTTGCTTCCGGCCACCGGGTCTATCGCTTCATTGCGCGCTAATTGAAGAATCTGCCGTTCCGCGTCAATGTCCGGGTAATCAATTTTGACATGCATTAAAAAACGATCGAGTTGCGCTTCCGGGAGAGGGTAGGTGCCTTCTTGCTCGATCGGGTTTTGAGTGGCCATAACCAGAAACAGGTCATCCAGTGCCATGGTGTTTTTACCCACGCTGACCTGCCTCTCTGCCATCGCCTCCAGTAAAGCCGATTGCACTTTCGCCGGTGCCCGGTTGATTTCATCAGCCAGGATCAGGTTATGGAAGATCGGGCCTGGCTGAAACTGAAAGGATCCGTCTTCAGGTCGGTAGACTTCGGTACCTGTTATATCCGATGGCAGAAGATCCGGCGTAAACTGGATGCGCTGGAAGTTACCCGCCACTTTTCTCGATAAATCCTTGATTGCCTTGGTTTTGGCAAGCCCGGGGGCGCCTTCCACCAATAGGTGCCCATCGGCTAACAGAGCGATTAACAGGCGGTTGACCAGGTGTGATTGGCCAATGATATGTTTAGTTAAATACTGATTGACTTGTGCAAAATCGTCGCTGAGAGTCATTGTTTACCGTCTTTCTCTGGTTTGGTTGGTCGGCGATGCGTATTGATACCATTACCCGGCTGCAGTAGACAACCGATCAAACTTAAAATCTGCATTAATTATCTTTCAGGATAAATGCTGGATCGGCGATCTGTATAGCAGTGAGGCTCTCTACAAAAACCATGTGTGGTACTCTATTCTTACTTAGTCGGCCCTGAAAAATCCAGTTTTCATCATGATAATGTGGGCGCTTTTACTTTCACCCACATTACCTCACTGTCTTTTTGAGCCTCTGCTTT
>PDSQ01000004.1 GCA_002747055.1 Gammaproteobacteria bacterium | reverse complement strand
CTGGGACTATTTGACCGACCGTCTTGGTATCGGAAAACAAACCGTTCCCTGGCTACCCGAAATTATCGTTGAGCGGGCGGGTTTCGCCACGGGTTATTGCGAAGTTACCAAATTTACAGAAAAATAATGGTGCCCGGAGGCGGAATCGAACCACCGACACGAGGATTTTCAATCCTCTGCTCTACCGACTGAGCTATCCGGGCATTTGGGTATTTTAAGTGTCGCATTGCGCCTGCAACGGAGGCGTATTTAAAAGCTTTTTAGTCGAATAGTCAAGAGACTTTTGCATTTAATTTATCTGCTCTTTTCGTCTCTGATTTTGATTGTTTATGGCGCAGGTATGTAGCCTTCAGCCTTGTCATAATCTGCGTTGGCAAAGAATTTATCCATCTGCTCGGTTAAATACTCTCTGCTGCGAGGGTCGATCAGGCTAAGGTGTTTTTCATTGATCAGCATGGTTTGTAATTGTTGCCATTCCTGCCAAGCCTGCTGTGAGATGTTTTCATAGATATCCCGGCCTTTGGGGCCAGGCATGGGCGGGGTCGGCAGACCTTCGAGTTCTTTTCGATATTTTCTGCAGTGAACGAGTCGAGTCATCGGAGCAACCTAGTCGAATTGAATTTGGCAGTATGTTAATGGGTTTATGCTGAAAATACTATTATGGTTCTGTTTTCTTTTGAATCCGTTGTCTTTTGGCTCTGTTTTCGGTTTGAATGGAAAAAAGCACTTTTTTTATCGGTGCAGGTAACCCCAAATTCGTTGCAGCCATTGTTGATTTCCAGCCCTTGTTCGTCAAGCCGTGTCGGTACTCCTGTGTCTGTTCGGAGAGTTGTTCGGTCGTCTGCACTTCCAGTATTAACGGGCGCAGTTTCAGAGTGAAGTGGGAGAATACATGGCTAAATTCATCGAGACTGTGATGGGATTCAATGACAAGCTGTCGCCTGGTCGCCACTTGGGCCACAATCTGTGCCTCGGTTTCCTGAGTATCATGTTGTGGCAGTGACCATAGCCCTCCCCAGATGCCGTTGTCGGGTCGCTTTTCCAGCCAAATTTCTTTGTTTTGATTTCGAATGATTAGCAGCCAGGCGTGTTTTGTCGGGTTTGTACGTTTTGGCTTTTTGGTGGGCAAGTCAGCGATACGGCCGTTGACCCATGCAATGCATGAATCGTTAATTGGACATTGTTCACATAAGGGCGTTGTTCTGGTACATACGGTAGCCCCCAGATCCATTATGGCCTGGGTATACTCGGCAAGCTGGTCGTTAGGGGTAAAGTGCTCGGCAGCCTGCCAGAGCTGGTTTTCAACGGCCTTTTTCCCGGGCCAACCTGCAATGCCAAGAAATCGCGCTAATACGCGTTTGACGTTACCATCCAGGATCGGGGCTCTGATTTGGTAGGCAATGGCGAGTATGGCGCCCGCTGTCGATCGACCAATGCCAGGCAAGGAGACAAGATCATTCAGGTTGGCGGGAAGCGTACCGTTATATTTGGTCATGCAGATAATCGCGCTGGCGTGCAGGTTTCTGCCTCGAGCATAGTAGCCGAGGCCCGACCAATGGGCCAGAACCTCATCCTGTTCGGCCTTTGCCAGGGCGGCGAGAGTCGGGAATCGACGAACGAATTTTTCGAAGTAGGGGATAACCGTTTTTACTTGAGTTTGTTGAAGCATAATTTCGGACACCCAGACCTTGTAGGCATTTTTATCTGTTTGCCAGGGCAAGTCTTTGCGACCCTTTTGGACAAACCAGTCAAGGAGCGCGTTTGAAAACCTGTCCCTTGAGATACCAGTAGCCATGGATGTCCTTCGTATCTTCTCTGTATCTTTCGGTATCCTTTCGCTTACAGGGGCTTTATTGGAATAGCCCGTGAATTAAACCCTTGACAGCTTCTTTGCCGTCCTCTTTTTGCTGTTGTTTTTCCGTATTCGCTCCGGGGTCGGTGTTTTTGTTCTTGTTTAACCATTTATCCAGTTTTCGATCGATAGCCTTGTCGATTTTTCGTTTCGCTTCGCGTTTTGCGAGTTGTTCTAGCATCGCTGACAGGCGTTTACTATCCAGTCCGCACTGGGGTGCAGAATCGCCGCCAATAATGCCTGTACATTTAACCGGAATGGCAACATCTTTGAGGTACTTGTTGACTTTACAATTGGGGTCACCCAGTTCACCCACTACTTTGAGTTCCATGCCATAGTCCAGTGTTTTTGTCGCGGTGTTCACTTGGCCTTGCCCCCCTAGCGAGATACCGGCCAAAGAAGCGAGTAGGGAGGGGTTGCTCAGTGTGCGGCCATCGATTTTAACCGTTCCGCTCATAGCGTTAAAGGTCGTGCGTGGTTCCCGTTGGCTGATGTCAACGGTTTTACCGAGTAGACTGGCAACCCCCAAACATGCCAGAGCTCGAAAATTGACCCCTTCGAGTGCGCCCTGGTCGATATTGAAGGAGGCCGTGCCATCAGCATTGTCTTGCAGTTGTGTCAGGTTTTTTCCGGTGGAGGCGATGTCTGCGTTAAAGTTCAGATTGCCCGCCAGATACGTCAGTTCGCGAAAGTCTTTCAACATTGGAAGCAGGTTGATATGGTTAATTTCACTATGTAACTTCCAGGTTGGTTTTTGGGTCGCAACATTGATATTTGCTGTGACTAAAAAACTACCGTCGTAGAGCTGTCCGGCTGCTTTGCCTAATTTGACAATGCCATTTTTCGCTGTGGCCTGGATGGTGATATCTTTGATCGTCATATTTTGAGCGACAAGCTGTTGTAAATTTGCCGATATATCGAAGTTGAGTTCCTTTAGCATCTTGATCGGCAGGTTGTCATCATCGCTGGTATTACGTGATGGCGTTGTCTGGGCCCGCTGTTGTTTTTGTCCTTCCACTTTTTCTTGTTTAGGTGCTACGTAGCGGTCGATATCAATGGCATTACCATTCACTTTGGCAATGATCCGGGAAGTTCGCTGGTCGATGGTGATATTTCCTTTGAACAATGTGTCATCGAGGGTGAACTCCAGGTTGGGAAGCGCAATCCGGTTTGTCGGACTCTTTATCGATGAGCTGAAAGCGACTTTGTCGAGCACTTTAGCGTCGGTTGTCGGTATCGGCTTTTGTCCAAGATTGCCGAGAAGTTTTTGCAAAGAAAATGGAGCTACACTTGCCTTGCCATCAAACCTTGGTGTTTTATCCAGACCAGATACCTGTAAATCTATCAGCGCAGCGAGGTTTGCCAGATTCAGTGACATATTGGCGATCGACAGCGTGTGCGTTTCTTGATCCAGGGTGATATTGGTGTCGATTTTCGTTGCCACCGTTTTCGCACCGAACGGTTTGCCGGAAAGCGCAAAATCTGCGGCGAATGGTGATAGCGTAATGTGTTTGAAGTCCCTTTTCATCGTAACCGTGGTTTTGATCTTTGCCACTGTATCGAGACCCGATTGGCCATCGCTTAGAGTAAAATCCATTGCGATTGGGAAAGGTGTGTCTTTGGTTATATTGGTCGCAGTAAGGTTAAGTGGTGATAGCAATAATGTTCTATTCGCCGCTTTATCCACATAGTTTATTGTAATATTGGTCAGCGCCACCTCGGAAACGGCAAAGTTGATTTCCTGCTTGGCATTCGCTTTGTTATCTTCGGCTGGCTGCTTTTGTTCCTCTGTCTTTGGTTTCTTCGCTGGGTGAGCGGTTTGCTGACTGGATAGTTTTTCCCAGTTTCCGGTGCCATCTTTGTCTTTTTCCAGATTGACCTGCAATCCGTCAACCACTAACTTTTCCACGCTTGGAGACATATTCATCAGCGACATAAATGCCACTCTGGCTTGCATGTTATTGAGTGTGGTAAACGAGTTACCTTCAGTTGTATTGACTTGAACCTCGTTCAGCTCCAGGCCAAGCCAGGGATAGATGGACCAGTCGATATTGCCGGTGATCTCGACAGAAACACCGGTTGCTCCATGAATTGCACTCTCCAGTTCTGGTTTGTAGTCGTTGGGATCGACCAAAGAAGTAACGGCAAAAAGTGTGGCAGTGACTAAAATGAATAAGATCACAATACCGATTATCAGAAATTTTATGGCTTTAAACATTTTTTTTCTCTACTTGGGAATGGGTTAATGATATATAGTTCAATTTCGTCAGGCGGTCTCGTTGTTTGCTACTATAACGAGTTTTTATCGCTTTACATAAAAAATAATGTCACATAAAGTTAATGAAGACAGTTAAAAAATCGTTATAAAAATGGCTACAAAAAGTTATAAAAACAACAAAGGAGTTGATCATGGCGATAAAGGTGTCGATTGTTATCAAAAGAGAGTTTGATGTGTCTGCCGGATTTGATCAGACATTCGATGTATTGGCTAATGTACCAGAGTCAGCGAGACATTTTCCAAAAGTTGATCAGTTGGTTGCTCTGGGAGACAACACCTTTCGTTGGGAAATGGTTAAAATTGGCGTAGATAAGTACTCACTGCAAACGGTTTATGCTGCAAAATATACATCGGACAAGCCGAATGGCTCAATTGTCTGGGAAAAAGTTCCCGGTGTTGGTAACGGAGAAGTTGAAGGCAGTTGGAAGGTCACGGAAACACCATCCGGTTGTCACCTGGTCTATGCCATCAAGGGTGTGATGACATTGCCTTTACCCAACCTGTTGAAGCTGGCGATCAGCCCAATCGTGAAACATGAGTTCAGCACTCTGGTGGATAAATACATCAATAATCTTCAAGCTTCGCTGGTCTGATTCGAGTTTGTGAGCTGTCGTGCGGATACGGTGCGCTGGTATTGTAAATTAAGTATAATCCGGCTTTTTGGGTAGGCCGGACAGTTTTTGGGAGTAGGATTTGACAATGGGTTGTTCTGATGGTGGAGAGCTTGTTAATGGCTAGTTTGACGGCTGGGCAACCTGCCCGGACTGCACAGGTTGAGCGAAATACACTTGAAACACAGATAGCGGTTGAAGTGAATCTGGATGGTACCGGTAAGCTGGTAATTGAAACAGGCATTCCTTTCCTCGAGCACATGATCGATCAGATTGCCCGGCATGGTTTGATCGATATGAAAATCCTCGCTAACGGGGATCTCCATATCGATGACCATCATACTGTCGAAGATTTGGGTATCACTCTTGGTCAAGCCTTTGATAAAGCGGTAGGTGATAAAAAAGGAATGAGCCGGTATGGTCACGCTTATGTTCCTCTGGATGAGGCGCTTTCCCGTGTTGTGATCGATTTCTCAGGTCGTCCTGGCCTTGTGCTGAATATACCCTACACCCGGGCCTTGGTGGGCGGCTTTGATGTTGATTTGTTTGAAGAGTTTTTTCAGGGGTTTGTCAATCACGCCAGGGTCACGCTGCATATCGATAACCTGCGCGGCAAGAACACTCATCACCAGATCGAAACTGTATTTAAAGCGTTCGGCAGGGCCCTGAGAATGGCGTTGACCCTGGATGAGCGTATGAATGGCATCATGCCTTCTACCAAAGGCAGCCTTTAGGTATTTTGCCTGGTCTTCGTCGAGTTTGAAATAAATGAATACTGTTGCGGTTATAGATTACGGGATGGGCAATCTTCACTCGGTCGCCAAGGCACTGGAATATGTTGCCCCGGATGCCAAGGTTCTGGTCACTTCAGACCCGGATACCGTGCATGCCGCTGACCGGGTTGTGTTGCCCGGTGTCGGTGCGATTAGAGATTGTATGGCCGAGATGCATCGTTTGGGGGTAGATAAACTGGTAAAAGATGTCGCTGTCGATCGCCCGTTTCTGGGAATATGCGTCGGTATGCAGGCGCTTATGAAGGAAAGCGAAGAGAATGACGGGATAAAATGCCTTGGTTTGTTTGACGAGCGGGTTCGCTTCTTTGGTCACCCGCTGATCGGTCAGGACGATCATCCTGGCGAGCGTCTGAAAGTGCCACATATGGGCTGGAACAAGGTATGTCAACAAATCGACCATCCACTTTGGCATGCTATCGAAAATGAGAGCCGTTTTTATTTTGTGCATAGTTACTACGTAGAGCCGGGTGACTCCCGTGAAGTGATGGCAACGACGCTCTATGGCAAGAAACTGGTGTCGGCTATCGGCCGGGATAATCTGTTTGCCGTTCAGTTTCATCCGGAGAAAAGCCAGAGTCCGGGGTTGCAGTTGTTGAAAAACTTTATGCAATGGAATGGCAAATAGTGCTATGTCCGTTGGATTGGTTGGGTGTTGATCAACGTAATGCGAGAGTGGTTATCTGTCAGCCAGAACGCTTACGTGCCAATGAGATAAAGTAGACTATGGGTTTAGCGAAAAGAATTATTCCCTGCCTGGATGTGGATCAGGGGCGAGTGGTCAAAGGGGTGCAGTTTGTCGATATTCGTGATGCCGGTGACCCGGTTGAAGTGGCCATGCGATATGACCAGCAAGGTGCTGATGAAATTACTTTTCTTGATATCACTGCCAGCCATGAAAATCGTGATACAACGGTTTATACAGTAGAGAAAATGGCCAGCCAGGTGTTTATACCGCTCACTGTGGGTGGTGGTATACGTACAGTGGATGATATCCGAAATATGCTCAATGCCGGCGCGGACAAGGTCAGCATCAACACCGCGGCCGTATTCAATCCGGAGTTTGTCGAGGAGGCTGCAAGCCGGTTTGGCAGTCAGTGTATTGTGGTTGCGATTGACGCAAAAAGTGTCGCTCGACCCGGTGACGAGCCACGCTGGGAATTATTTACCCATGGTGGCAGAGAACCCACCGGGTTGGATGCGGTAACATGGGCGCAAAAAATGGCGCAGTTCGGTGCGGGTGAGATTCTGCTGACCAGTATGGATCAGGATGGGATGAAAAATGGCTTTGATATCGGTTTGACCCGGGCGGTGAGTGAAGCGGTATCTGTTCCTGTTATCGCGTCAGGTGGCGTAGGTAAACTTCAGCATCTCGTCGACGGTATTAACGAGGGCAAAGCGGATGCGGTTTTAGCCGCAAGTATTTTCCATTTCGGTCAGCATAGCATACCCGAAGCCAAAGCGTTTATGTGCGCTCAGGGCATTGAAGTTCGTTAGTCTCGCCGGGCGGCTCAAACCTGAATTTGGCTGGTTTTGATTAATTTGCGGCGCTGTTCAAAGGTAACCGCTCAAACCAAGACGTCATTGACTATACGTCTTTGATGAGACTGACCATAGTGGCGGGCCACTTCCAATGCCGCCCATCTTCAGACTCAACCA
>PDSQ01000040.1 GCA_002747055.1 Gammaproteobacteria bacterium | reverse complement strand
AATTCCGACAAAGTGAGCCGGGCCACCCAGAATATCATTGTAAAGAACCCAGACCCTGTTTTCTTTCACTGCCTCGATGTTATCCCATGCAGGCCTGCTCATTATTGCTTTCTTCATCAGTTTCATTGCAGAAAGGGTGTCAACTCCATAGCCTCCGAAATCATCGACTCCCCATCCTCCAACCTTAACAATGATATCCGGGTTCTTGCTGATAATATTCTCGGAAGTAACGACAGGAAGAGGTACCGGCTCATTTGCGTAAATATTTCTACCGCCTGCGGTAAGAATTTTACCATGCCAGCTCGACCCCGGGGCACTCTTGTTTCAGTATCTCCGGCGCGGGTTCTGAGTATGACTGTATCCGGATTCAGTGCAAGAATCTGTTCTATTTCATTGAAAGTGGTTTTTCCGGTTGAAGGCAAGGAGCTGAGTTTGGGGAAATAAAAGGGGCGGTCTGTAATTGTTTCCCCCACTCCGACAATTTTCCCGGCATAGGAAAGACTCCTGAGCACTTCGGCACACCCGTAATAGGACACAACGATTCTTTCTATCTTTCTTTTCACTGTGACGATATTTCCCACACTATCTTTAATGGAAACGGGCTTGAATGAACTGGCGGATTGTTCTGAGCGGATTTCCGGTTTTTTAACATTTGCAGAGTTTTCCTCTGTATTAAAAAAACCATAGGCATACAGGAGTAAAAGTGCAGCAGGAACAACGAGAACTGTCATTGTTTTATAAGCCAACTTTTTTTTAAACATAGAAAAATCTCTTTAAAGTAGTAAGTTACGAAACCTCTTCGTCCGATATCGTATCGTGCCAAAAGTCGATTCAATCGGATTCGTTGTCCTCAAATTTTGCCAATGTTTGGCTGGAAGCAACTACTTACCCCCTATTTCTACAGCAAGTGCCATCAGACTTATCAACAGTTGTTGAATTGTGTCTCTCCCATTCCGCCAAAGCTTGGTGTAGCCGCATCACGAACTTGAGCGAAGTGAAAAACCACTAATCAGAATTTTTAACTCGGCAGAAATTGTGTCCTCTGCGGACAGGCGAATAAACTTGTTATTTTCAAAGTAAGGGCGAATCGTTGTAACAAACGTGCTGTTGAGTTTTGATCATTATTTACTGCGGAGGATGGCTTGACACGAAATTTAGCGCAAAAAACATGTCAAGCGTTTCTTAAAAAACTTTAGGGAGTAAGTAGTTACAATTAAACTACAATTCAAACTCCATTAAAATAGCTGTTCAAAATTAATTCATTACGACCCATTTCTCTCTAAATCACCCGGTAGCTGTTCAACTGGCTTGTCTTCGGGAAGCAACTGCTGCCTGATCTGACTTTCAATCTCGGTGGCGATTTCTGAATGCTCTTCCAGATATTTTGCAGAGTTGGCCTTGCCTTGACCGATTTTATCTCCTTTATAGCTGTACCAGGCGCCAGACTTATCAACCAGGCCCAAGCTGACCCCGATATCGATCACCTCACCCAGACGATATATTCCAGCGCCATAGAGAATCTGGAACTCAGCCTGCTTAAAGGGTGGCGCCACCTTGTTTTTCACGACCTTGACGCGTGTTTCATTGCCGACCACCTCGTCGCCAACCTTGACCGCACCTGTGCGCCGGATATCCAGTCTGACAGAAGCGTAGAACTTCAACGCATTGCCACCTGTGGTGGTTTCCGGGTTGCCAAACATAACACCGATTTTCATTCGGATCTGATTGATAAAGATACATAAACAATTGGCATTTTTGACGTTTGCGGTTATTTTTCTCAATGCCTGAGACATAAGCCGGGCTTGCAGGCCAACATGAGAATCACCCATTTCACCTTCAATTTCAGCCTTTGGTGTCAATGCGGCAACAGAATCGACAACGATAACATCAACCGCATTTGAACGAACCAGCATGTCTGCAATTTCTAGCGCCTGCTCTCCCGTATCCGGTTGAGCAACCAACAACTCTTCAACATTAACTCCCAGTTTTTCGGCATAAATCGGATCGAGCGCGTGTTCAGCATCGATAAACGCACAGGTTTTTCCCTGTTTCTGCGCTTCGGCCACCACCTGCAAAGTGAGCGTTGTTTTACCCGAGCTTTCCGGGCCATAGATTTCGACAATTCGGCCATATGGCAAACCACCAATGCCCAACGCGACATCCAGCCCGAGTGAACCAGTCGAAACTGCCGGAATTTTCTCGAGGGGCCGGTCTCCCATTTTCATTATTGCCCCCTTGCCAAACTGCCTTTCAATTTGGGAGAGAGCCGCACTCAACGCCTTTTTTTTGTTATCATCCATCTTTTTATTAACCTGTAAATCTATTCCAGTAATTTCGTAGTAGTAATTTAGTGTTAATCTCTAACTCAAATATGCTCAATATAATGAGCCATTCTGCCGCGATAATACAAGAAATATAACCCATACAGTTCAACCTGGTACGATCGAATCATTGAAGATAGAACCTTAAAAGTCGAAAATAACTGTATATTTGAACAGCATTATTTCACACTAGCTGAACGAATTACAATACGTAATTTCACCAGGCTGACTCACCAAGCAGCCCGATAAACGAAAGAAACTTTAACCCGCATGGCCAAATCAATCAGTACATCGACCGCCGCGTCGACGATCACGCCCATGATGGCGCAATACATGGCCATCAAAAAACAACATCCCAATGAACTGCTTTTTTATCGAATGGGAGATTTTTACGAACTGTTTTTTGATGATGCTAAAAAGGCGGCAGATTTACTCGATATCACACTGACCGCAAGGGGTAAGGCAGGCGGCAGCCCTATTCCTATGGCGGGAGTTCCCTTCCATGCGGCAGAAAACTATATAGCCAAACTGGTAAAGATGGGTGAGTCCATTGCAATTTGTGAACAAATCGGCGATCCGGCAACCAGTAAAGGGCCGGTAGCAAGGCAAGTCACGCGCATCATTACACCAGGAACACTAACCGATGAAGCTTTTCTGGAAGACGGCAGAGACAACCTAATTGCCTGTATCAGTCACCAAAACAACCAGTTCGGCCTGGCGATACTGGATTTAAGTGGCGGCCGGTTTTCGGTCTGTGAACCGGAAAGTGAAGAAAGCCTGACCAGTGAACTACAGCGCTTACTGCCTGTCGAGACTCTCATTCCCGAAGGATTTCCGTACGAGCAAATTACCCACCAATGCTCAGGGGTACGCCGTTTACCTGGCTGGAACTATGACCTGGATACCTGCACACGCACCCTGCTGAACCAATTTGGTACCAAGGACTTGTCCGGTTTTGATTGTGCAGGGTTAGACCTGGCCATTGCAGCGGCGGGTTGCCTGCTCGAGTACGTAAAGGAAACCCAGAAATCATCGATTCCTCACATAATCAGCCTGTCCAGAGAACGCAGAGAAACAACTGTGATTCTCGACGCGGCGAGCCGAAGAAACCTGGAAATAGACACTAACCTGCAGGGGCATACCAAACACACCCTGGCCTGGGTGATGAACAAGACCGGCACGGCTATGGGTAGCCGCCTGTTACTCCGCTGGCTTAACAGTCCTGTGCGCGAACGTGACAAAGTGATCACTCGTCAAAATGCCATTGGAGCACTCATTGACAATTGCTACTACCAGCCGATTCATGGTGCATTGCGACAGGTCGGCGATATTGAAAGAATTCTCACTCGAATTGCGCTGAAATCGGCCCGGCCGCGAGATTTGGCTCGACTGAGGGATGCTCTGGATCTTTTGCCTGAATTACAAACGGAATTGGCAGAGATTTCGGATAGTCATATTTGCGATATCGCCCGCGCCATTGGTACTTACCCTGAGCTTGCCGATTTGCTCAACCGCGCCATTGTTGACAATCCCCCGGCCGTCATTCGGGATGGAGGCGTTATCAAGGAAGGCTATGACAGCGAACTGGACGAACTAACCGCCATCAGTCAGAATGCGGGAAGTTTTCTTATAAAACTCGAAGAAGAAGAAAAAGAAAAAACCGGGCTGTCTACACTGAAGGTCGGATTCAATCGCGTTCATGGCTACTATATCGAAATCAGCAAGCTGCAAGCCTCGGAAGCGCCCACGGCCTATATTCGGCGCCAAACCTTAAAAAACGCCGAGCGTTTTATCACTCCCGAGTTGAAACAATTTGAAGACAAGGCCCTAAGCAGTAAAAGCCGGGCTTTAGCGAGAGAAAAAGGCTTGTATGATGCGCTTATCGCGCAATTGAATGACTATTTGACCAAACTAAAAACCACGGCTGACCATCTGGCCGAACTGGATGTATTGAGCAATCTGGCTGAACGCGCACAAACGCTTCATTTGACCAAACCCGAACTTTCTACCGAGCCGGGCATACTGATCGAGGAAGGCCGGCACCCTGTTGTCGAACAACTGCTGGACTCCCCCTTTGTCCCCAACGACCTGCACCTGGATCAAAACAGACGCTTGCTGGTGATCACCGGCCCCAATATGGGTGGTAAGTCAACCTATATGCGCCAGGTGGCACTGATCGCGCTGCTTAGCTATACCGGCAGTTATGTTCCTACAGGCCGAACTGTCATCGGGCCGATCGATCGGATATTGACCCGAATGGGTGCGGCCGATGATACAGCCGGAGGGCGTTCGACCTTTATGGTAGAAATGACTGAAACCGCAAATATCCTTAACAATGCGACAGCCGAAAGTCTGGTCTTGATGGACGAAGTCGGCCGCGGCACCAGCACCTTTGACGGCCTGTCACTGGCGTGGTCGAGTGCTGAGTACCTGGCATCCCAGACTCAAGCCTACACCTTGTTTGCGACCCACTATTTTGAAATGACATCCCTGCCGGAAAAACTGAACAATGTGGCTAACGTTCACCTGACAGCGACCGAACATGATGACAAAATTGTCTTCCTGTATTCCGTCCATGATGGCCCGGCCAGTCAAAGCTATGGCCTGCAGGTTGCCAAACTTGCCGGCGTACCGAATCAGGTAATCAACGCCGCCAAACAACAACTCAGCCTGCTCGAAGGCGGGAATACCCTACCGCTTCAGCCGTTTTCGCGCACTGAACCGAGTAACCTCCAGAACAGTTTTGTTCAGCCCGATATGTTTTATGGACTGACGCCAACTGCGATTGAACAGACAATTCTGGATCAGGATCTGGATAATTGCACACCCAAAGCGGCGCTTGATCTTCTGTATAAGCTTAAAGACCAGCTCTCTAACGAGTAGTTCAGTCACTACCCTGCCGCTCATTGAATGGGGTTTGTCTGGTTATACACAATTTACAACTTCAGGCTTGCTTGCCGCATAGCCTAGCCCTAAAATACGCGTTTCGGTTAACTTTCGACAGTTAGCTATCGCCAAAACCAAACAGGGATCAAACCAATGGCATTCGTTGTTACAGAAAATTGTATCAAATGCAAATACACCGACTGTGTCGAGGTCTGCCCGGTTGATTGTTTTTACGAAGGCCCGAATTTTTTGGTTATCGACCCGGACGAATGTATCGACTGCGCCCTTTGCGAGCCGGAGTGCCCGGCAGATGCGATATTCTCCGAGGATGAATTGCCAGACAACCAAGTGGAATTTATCGAGATCAACGCCGAGTTATGTCAAAAATGGCCAAACATTACCGAGAAAAAAGACCCGCTCCCCGACGCCACTGACTGGGATGGCGTAACAGGAAAACTGAAAGACCTGGAAAGATAGCACTCAAAAAAAGGCATTCATCCCAAAAAACCTTACCCGGCACTTTCGATTACCTCTCTGACCGGCTTGAACGAACGTCGATGCAGCTGACAAATACCATACTCCCTGATTGCACTGATATGCGCTTTGGTCGGATAACCTTTATGGGAAGCAAAGCCATATTCGCGGAATTGTTTGTCCAGCTCGATCATTTCCCTGTCTCTCGTTACCTTGGCAATGATTGACGCTGCACTGATTGCCGCTACCCGATTATCCCCGTTAACAATAGGCATGCAGGGTATCGTCAACCGAGGGCAGCGATTGCCATCAACAACCACAAATTCCGGTTTCACCGACAATCCGGCGACCGCACGTTGCATCGCCACCAGCGTCGCCTGCAAAATATTGATACAATCTATCTCTTCGGCTTCTGCGCGGCCAATGCTCCAGCACAACGCTTTTTCCTTAATCTGGCTAAACAGCGATTCTCGCTGTTTCTCACTCAGCTTTTTGGAATCAACCAAGCCTGCTATCGGGTTCAGCGGGTTGAGGATAACGGCAGCAGCCACAACCGGGCCAGCCAGCGGACCTCTTCCCACCTCGTCGACACCGGCCAGTCGTTGCCCTCGATAAGGAATCAACGGTGCCTCACTGTCATCCGAGGGGGTCATTTTATTACCCAATCGCCTGGCCATTTACGACATATCCACGACAGATTCGCTTGATGGGTCAGTTTCAATCAACTGCAAAACAGCCGCTGCCGCTTCCCGGCTCGCACCTTTTCTCAGGCTTTCATGAATCCGCACAAATTGTCCACCCAACTCCTGCCTCAGTCGTTGATCATTCAAACGCAACAATACTTCTTTGGCCAGGTTTTCCGGTGACGCTTGTGCCTGAATCAACTCAGGCACAAGCGGCTTGTTGGCAAGGAGATTAGGCAAGGCAATAAAAGGCGACTTCATCAACTTACTCATAATGTAGTAAGTAATCAAAGACATCCGGTAAGCCACTACCATCGGCTTTTTCAGTAGCATCGCTTCCAGAGTCGCCGTGCCTGAAGCCAAGAGTATGACATCACACGCTGCCATCACCGTTCGCGAATCCCCGTCAATCAGGTCAATGGGCAGATCATTTGCCTCTTGTTTTATCAACTCGACAATCTGTTTTTTTCTGGATTGATTGACATAGGGCAGCAGGAACCGAACAGCCGGAGTCATCTGAAAAACCTTTCGCGCCGCTTGCAGAAAAACACTGCCAAGATAATGAATCTCACCACTGCGGCTACCGGGTAACAAAGCCACCAAAGGTCTGTCAGATGCGATAGACAACTCATGTTTATCGCGCAGAACGGCTAATGCGGCGTCCCGATCCGGGACTAACGGGATGATATCGGCGAGGGGGTGGCCAACGAACCTGACCGGCACGCTATGCTGGTGATAAAAGCGGGCTTCAAACGGAAACAATGTCAACATCAAGTCGACCGACCGGGCGATTTTAAAAATACGCCTCTGCCGCCACGCCCAGACCGAAGGGCTGACATAGTGAACCGTCTTGATTCCATATTGACGCAGTTTGGCTTCAAGACCCAAAGTAAAATCGGGCGAATCGATACCAATAAACAAATCAGGAGGCCGGGCAATAAAGTGATTGCGCAGTTTCCGACGAATACCAATCAGCTCAATAAGTCGGGGCAGCACCTCAAACAACCCCATTACGGACAAACGCTCGATCGGAAACAGACTATGCAAGCCCTGGGCGATCATACCGCTACCACCGATTCCTTCAAACACGGCATGGGGATACCGCTGTTTTATTTCCTGAATTAAACCCGCACCGAGAATATCACCAGAAGCTTCGCCGGCGACAATACCAATGCGAACACTTCGTTTCATATAGGCTGCTTCCTTATGCGCAATTCCTGGAAAATCTCAACGCACAATACCACGCGCATTGTTGCGGATCGAATCAAGAAAAACGGCGATTTCCGGCTTGTCGCCCAGTTCATCCTCGATTTTTTCAATTGCCTGTCGAAGCGTTAAACCTTGTCGATAGACAATCTTGTAAGCGGTTTTGAGTGACTGGATAACCTGCGGCGAAAAGCCTCGTCTTTTCAAGCCTTCTGTATTCAAGCCGTGTGCTGACGCGGATTGCCCGCTCGCCATTACGTAGGCCGGAATATCTTTCAAGACAATACTGCCCCCCGCGCTCATACTGTAAGATCCGATATGACAGAATTGGTGAACCATGGTACCGCCACCCAAAATGGCCCAATCGCCCACTTGAACATGCCCGGCAAGTGTCGCTGCATTGGCAAGAATCAAGTTATCACCCAGGGTACAATCATGGGCAACATGCACGTAGGCCATCAGCAGATTGTCGTTGCCTATTTTAGTCAGACCACCACCCTGGACCGTTCCCCTGTGTATCGTGCAACTCTCTCGAATAACATTATTGTCGCCAATTTCCAATCGGGTAGCTTCTCCAGCGTACTTTTTATCCTGGCACTCTTCCCCGACACTGGAAAACTGAAATATCCGGTTGTTCTCCCCGATCCGGGTAGGCCCTTTGAGCACCACGTGAGACATTATCTCCGAGCCTGCACCAATCTCGACATCTGGCCCTATCCAGGTCCAGGGACCAATTGATACACCATTGCCGATTGTCGCTTTCGGATCCACTATAGCTCGAGGGTGAATCGCCATTATACCGACCTCTCTGCTGTCATTATTTCTGCCACACAGGCTGTTCGCCCCGCCACAGACGCGGTACAGTCAAATTTCCAGATCCCATGCTTGTCAGCGATTAGACTGGACTGCAGAACCAGCTGATCCCCGGGAACAACCGGGCGCTTGAAGCGCACACGATTTGACCCTGCCAAATAACAAACGACACCTTCCGAAGGCTTTATACCATTGGTAATATATCCCAAAATACCGGAAAGCTGAGCCATGGCTTCCAATATCAGCACACCAGGCATAATCGGCCTGCCGGGAAAGTGACCCTGAAAAAAGCCCTCATTCATTGATACATTCTTATACCCGGAAATGGCTACCCCGCTTTCGACTTCGGTCACCCGATCGACCAAAAGAAACGGATAACGGTGAGGTAAATACTCCAGAATTTGTTCTATATCCAAAACCATCAGGTATGCGTCCCAGTGGGTGTGTTGATCTCACGCTTTATCAATCTTCGACTCCAGCACTTTGAGGCGCGCAGCCATTTCATCCAGTTTACGCATTCGCGCCACCATTTTTCGCCATTTCAGGTTTGACTCGACACCGGTTCCGGAAGAATACAAACCAGGCTCACGAATACTCTTGGTCACCATCGTCATACCCGTCATATGCACATGACTTGCAATACTGAGGTGGCCACTAATACCCGAGGCTCCGCCGATGATACAGTGATCGCCAATCACGGCACTTCCGGCAATACCAACACAACCGGCGATAGCGGTGTTTTTCCCGATTTCCACGTTATGCGCAATCTGCACCAGGTTATCTATCCTGACCCCATCAGCAATTACGGTATTGGCCAAGGCCCCTCGGTCAATAGAACAGTTCGAGCCAATTTCGACATTGTCACCGATAACGACACCACCCAACTGCGCTATTTTAACCCACTCGCCATTATGATTGGCGTTGCCAAAACCGTCCGAACCAATGACGGTGCCACTATGAATGATGCAGTCACTGCCAATGCTGATACCGGCGTAACAGGTGACGCTATGCCAAAGGCGCGTACCCTTGCCAATTCGAACGTTGCCAGCCAAAACACAATTAGCGCCAATATAGACTCCTTCCGCCAAAGTGCAGCCGCTTTCAATGACGACATTGGCCGCTATGTGTGTCGTTTTGGGAACAACGACATCCTCGGCAATGATCGCCGATTCATGGATCCCGGGTGTAAATCGATACTGAGTATCAAATTCCTGGCTTAGTCTGGCATACCCCAAATACGGGTTGTCAACAGACAGCAAGGCAGGCAAAGGCTCCTCCTTTGCCGGTGCTACCTCTGCCAGATAAAAACCAGCCATTTCAGGAGTGAGCAAGATAGCTCCCGCTTCTGACGATGACAGATACTTTTTGTAGCTGGGATTGGCCAAAAAGCTGATATGCGAGGAAGTCGCCTGCTTCAGGGTCGCCAATCCGGTAAACTTGTTTTCGTTACGAACGACAAGGTCTGCCCCCAGCAACTCAGCTAACTGATCAGCCGTAAAGCAAAGGCCGTGATCCATTTCCATAATGCATTCAAAACAATAGGTTACTTGTTCAGCTCTTCAATCACTTGAGCGGTCAGATCGAGCTTGCCATCGACCCAGAGCGTCGCTTCTTTGGGAAAAAGCACATTGACCCCGTTCGATTTGGCAATTTTACGTATCGCGGCGTCAACTTTAGGTTTCGATTCCAGCAGAAACTTCTGCTTTCTCTTGTTGACTGACGATTCAAACTTGCTCTTCAAATAATTAAACTCCTTGGCTTTCTCTTCAAATTGCTCTGCCACTTTGGTTCGCTCATTTTCGCTCATCATGGCACCGTCTTTTTTAAGACGATCCTGCAGTCTTTTAGCTTGCTCGCCGACACTTTTGATTTTGCCTTCCTCACCCTGAAAGTCTCTTTTCAATTGCTCGCTAAAGGCTTTCGCCGCATTTGAAGCGAAGAGTGCTGTACGCACGTCAACCACCGCATACTTGTCTGCTGCTGTTGCAACCAGGCTCATCATAAACAAGCACACAAAAACTACCATTTTTTTAGTCAATCGCACTTTTATCTCCTCAATACTTTTTATTTCATGTCTTACAGATTTAGTCATATCTTACCTGAAATTTCTAAAATGGCCGCCCCAGTGAAAACTGGAACGCCTGTGTTTCGTCTCCGACTTTATCATTCAGTGGCCTCGCCAGACTAAAGGACAGAGGGCCAATCGCAGTCAACCATGAAAACGAAATTCCTGCGGACAACCTCACTTCACCCACCTTCGGATCATAACTTCTCGACGTGTCGAATACATTCCCCGCATCCAAAAAGAAAGAGGTACGCATAGACCGCGCGTCCTCGACGAAAGGGATCGGGAAAATCAATTCCACGCTGGCTTCAACCAGCATGTTACCACCAAAGGGATCGGGATCACCCGGGTCGTCTTGATGTGGCGTCGAAGGCAAGCCGAGCGAACTATGCTCCCAACCACGCACAGAACCAAAACCACCCGCGTAATAGTTTTCAAAAAATGGCAATACATCGGTCGTGGCGTAACCATCCCCGTACGCCAATTTGGAATGCAAATAGACAACCCAGTCATGGCGTTCATTCAACGGATAAAAGTACTTGGCCTTATAACTGACTTTGTAAAATTCCAAGTCACTGATTTCTGGCACCATCACCTCGATAGCAACAGACTGGGACAGTCCGCTTGTCGCGAAAATTCCTTTGTTTAACGTATTTCTCGTCCAGCTTCCGGAAAGTGAAAACAGATCAAAATCATCACCGTTTTCGTCAACAAACCGGCTGATTTCCTGAGCTGGACGATTTCCTTTGGTAATTTTGCTGTTGTTCGCACCCAACCCAAAACTCAACCGGGTAAAACTGTCGACAGGATAACCAAAGGTCACGGCGGCACCAAGCGTATCCAGCGAGAAATCAGATATATCGTCTTTTGAATAGTTAGTTTCCCGAGCGGTCAGACTAAAACCGCGACTCACTCCATCAACGGTATAATAAGGATTCAGGTAAGAGAAATTGGCACTTTTAACTGACCTGCTGACATTCATTCCGAAGGAAACACGACGTCCGGTACCAAAGAAATTGTTTTCCGACACATTTCCACCGATTATAAATCCGCTGCCTTGAGAATAACCCACGTTCGCAGATATACTGCCGGAAGACTGCTCTTCAACAGTATAATTCACATCGATCAGATCACCATAACCAGGCACGGCTGGCGTTTCCACTCGCACTTCCTTGAAAAAACCCAGCCGCTCAAGACGTGTCTTGGAAGCCTCTATCAGATCGGTTGACGCAACTGCGCCTTCCATCTGCACCATTTCCTGACGTAACACGGTATCACTCGTCGTGACATTGCCGCGAAAATTAACTCTTCTGACATACACCCTGCGACCAGGGTCGACCATAAAAGTAACGGACGTGGTATTGTCATCATCGATGGAGGGGATACCTGATACATTGGCAAAAGTATAACCTTCTCTGCCAAGTCTTTTAGCGATTATTTCAGAAGTGGTAGTCAGCTTGATACGGGAAAAAGGTTCACCTTCTTTTAACAAAACAAGCTTGCGGATGTCTGCTTCGGGAACGATGAGTTTTCCTTTTAGAGAAACCGCTTTCACCTTAAACTCGGGGCCTTCATTGACATTCACCGTTATAAACACGGCATCCATTTCCGGAGAAACAGACACTTGCGTTGACTCGATTGCAAACTTAAGGTAGCCGCGGTCGAAGTAATAACTTCGTATTCTCTCGAGATCCCCGGATAATTTCTCCCGGGAGTATTTATCATCATTCAGCACAAATGAAAACCAAGAGGACTTTTGCAACTCCATCAAGCCCACCAATTCATCATCGGAAAAAACAGAATTGCCAACAATATTGATATGAACGATAGAGGCAACGTCTCCCTCGTCAATATCGATTTTTATCGCCACCCGGTTTCTGGGTTGATCCTCTACCAGGGCAACCACTGACGCATTGTATCTGCCTTGCCCGACATAGGAACGCAAGATTTCAAGTTCCAGCTTGTCAAGTGTAACCCGTTTGAACACCTGCCCTTCCGTCAAGCCAACCGCGTTAAGCCCTCTTTTGAGATCCTCTGTCGGGATGGCATCGTTACCTTCTATCTCTATTTTGCTGATAGATGGCCTTTCTACGACTAAAACAAAAAGCACACCTTCGTCTTCGCTCACCTGAATGTCGGTAAACAAACCCGTTTTGAACAAACTCCTTATCGCGAAAGCCAAATTGGCCTGATTCACCTGATCTCCGACGTTGATAGGGAAAGCACTGAAAACTGAACCCGCAGACACCCGCTGCAGCCCCTCTACCCGAATATCTTCCACTTTAAGGCGGGGTTCGGCACTTAGCACACCGCACAATACCCCAAACAAGACAAAACCCAATAAAAAACGCATAACACCTTCAATATCTAGCTAGCGAGTCACCCACGAATTGAGCCACGACGTTTAAATTCGCGACAAGTCGTTATAGAACGCGATGCTCATCAACAAAAAAATGACAACCACACCAATTTTCAGCCCCCAAATCTGAACATTTTCAGACAACGGCTTGCCTCTGACCAGTTCAACGAAATAATAGAGCAGATGTCCCCCATCAAGAACCGGAATCGGTAACAAATTCAGCACCCCAAGACTGACACTGAGATAGGCGAGAAAACGCAAAAAATTCTCTAAACCGGAACTGACCGATTCCTCGGCAATTTTTGCGATAGTAATGGGACCACTGAGTGATTTTAGTGAAATCACCCCGACAACGATTTTTTTTATTGCACCAAAAGTAAGCGCAATATCGTCATAGGTTCTAACGATACTGGCCGGCAACGCTTCCAGAACACCCAGACGCACGGTTCGGATAAAATTTTCCGGCCACTTGACCGGCTTGACGGCAGCGCCGATATACCCAATCGTTTGACCATCCTCTAAAACCTTAGCACCAGGCACCATGGTTAGCTCCAGGCGCGAGTCCTCTCGCAGTATCGTAACAGCGAGTTTTTTGCCATAGGCGCTTTGCACCAATGCCACAAACGAATCCCATGACGCGATATCCTGCCCATCGATGGCAACCACCTTGTCCTCCGCCTTCAATCCGGCTGCTTCTGCGGCCAAGCCCGAAGTGACCGCTCCGATAATAGGCTGAACCGACGGTCGGTAAGGGATGACACCGATACCATCGAGTGGCATAGGCTCTTCACGTCCCGCCATCCAGTTTTTCAAAGGTATGACATACTGCTCGGCAGGTCGATAGTCTGCGTCCGAGTCAAATGACACAACGGTAATTTTCAGTTCGCCTGTATCACCAATCCGGTTCGCAAGAGACAGGTTCACTGATTGCCAGGATGAGGTTTGTTCGCCATCCAGAGCCACTATTTCCATTCCGGGTTTCAAGCCGGCAAGATCAGCGGGTGAGCCAGCTTCGACCTGCCCGATAACAGGGGCGACCACATGAAAACCAATCACAAACAGGAACCAATAGGCTAAAATGGCAAAGATAAAATTAAACACAGGGCCTGCCGCCGCAATCGCGATGCGGCTTTTCACAGGCTGGCGATTGAAGGCGAGAGCGAGCTCTTCCTCCGGCACCGGCCCTTCCCGTTCATCTAGCATTTTTACGTAGCCGCCCAACGGAATGGCGGCAATCACAAACTCAGTACCCGAAGCGGCCCGATGGCTGAAAAGTGGTGTGCCAAAACCGACAGAGAACCGTAAGACTTTGACACCACAGCGCCTGGCCACCCAAAAGTGACCAAACTCATGCACGGTGACTAAAATCCCGAGAGTGACGATAAGAGCAGCAATCTGCTGAAGCACTTCCACTTTAGGCTACATTCCCGTTCTGTTTCGTTCAACCCAATCGAGCGCTGCATTTCTCGCCCATCGATCCTGTGCCGTGATTCGCTCGAGGCTATCCTGTGTTGACAGGTCAGCTTTCGCCAATACGGCTTCCACAAGCTGGGCAATAGCGAGAAAGCCGATACGCCGATTTAGAAACGCTTCAACCGCCACTTCATTTGCCGCATTGAGTACAGCACAAGCCGCGCCTCCGGATATAAAGGCTTCTGCTGCCAAAGCAAGACTGGGAAATCGTTGCAAATCCGGCTTTTCAAATGTGAGCGTCCCGAGTTTAAACAAATCCAGCGAACTCACCCCCGAGGATATTCGCTCAGGGAAACCGAGGCCATAGGCAATTGGTGTCCGCATATCAGGGCTGCCCAGTTGCGCCAGTACGGATCCGTCGAGATATTCCACCATGGAATGAACAATACTTTCAGGGTGAATATGCACCTCAACCTGTGCCGGGGTGACATCAAACAACCAGCACGCCTCGATCAACTCCAAACCTTTGTTCATCAGCGTCGCCGAATCTACGGATATTTTCTTGCCCATAGACCAATTCGGATGCGCGATGGCCTGCTCAGGGGTCACTGAATCAAGCTCTTGCAAACTCAGTTTACGAAAAGGACCACCGCTCGCGGTCAATAACACACGCCGCACATCACGCCCGACAACCACCTTTGACCGATGCGTATCGAGACACTGAAATATGGCGTTATGTTCACTATCAACAGGCAATAGTTGCGCTCCCGATGCCTCGACCTCAGCCATAAACAGACGACCTGCCATGACCAACGCTTCTTTGTTGGCCAGTAAAACACGCTTGCCGGCTTTCACTGCGGCCAATGAAGGCTTCAGACCTGCAGCACCGACAATCGCCGCCATCACGTAATCAACATCAGAGTGCGAGGCCAGCTGTGCGACTTCATCTTCGGAGTTGAGCACCTGTGTTTTGCATTTCGCTTGAACCAAACGTTGGTGCAATTGTTCGGCAGCACCACCATCTCGCAAAGCCGCATACTCAGGTTCGAATTCGAGACATTGCTGAAAAATGGTTTCCACGCTTCGATTCGCAACCAGTGCAAACACATCGAACATTCCGGGATGACGTCTGATAACGTCAAGCGTACTCACCCCTATCGAGCCAGTCGATCCCAAAACCACTATTTTTTTGTTCTCTGACGCTGTCAACAATTACTCCAACCAACCGATCAGAATTAAACAAAAGCAAAAAACGGGCAGCGCCGCGGTAAGACTGTCCACTCGATCCATTACGCCACCGTGTCCCGGCAGCAGTTGACTGCTATCCTTGACTCCGCGATAGCGCTTGATCATGCTTTCCAGCAAATCGCCCAGCACTGATACAATCCCGGTAATCAGGGAAATGATCACCAACAAAAGCGTTTGCCCGGGATTCAGTCCAATACTGCCCGCCGCCGCCAAGGCCAAAAACACAATCACCAGCAAACCACCATACACACCAGCCCACGATTTACCCGGACTCACGCTTGGTGCCAACTTCTTGTTACCAAAGGCGCGGCCGGCAAAGTAAGCGCCGATATCAGCGCCCCAGACCAGGAACATAATATAGAGAATCACCCAAAGACTACTTAGATTTTCAGCCACGATGACCGAACTCGAGCGGATAAATACCAAAGCGTGCCACGCCGGAAGCAAAACCAACACACCAATCAGAAGACGCACGATCGGAGGCGTCCAGCATTCGGTTTTTTCAGGGTACTGGGTGACTAACAGAAAAGCGATAACCCACCATATTGCCGCCGCCACAAGAATAGCGCTGACAGGAACAAAAGAAGTCACAAAAATCAGCAAAAGAACCAACGCCGCATAACTACAGCGCTGGGCTTGCCCGGTGAAATGCGATAAATTGGCCCACTCCCATCCGGCCAGCCCGATGATCAGTGCGATAAACCAGGAGAAATAATGCGGCTCAAGAAGAAAAACACCGCCAAGAACAACAGGAGCCAGTATCAGTGCGGTAATAATTCGTTGCTTTAGCACAAAAGAATCCACTCAGTTATGATTGTTATGGCTGGCAGACTGTTCGGCAAGCTGATCGTCAGTTTGCCCGAACCGTCGTTGCCGGCGTGAATAGGCGTGCAAAGCCGCCTGCATTTGCTCCTGTTTGAAGTCTGGCCAATAACAATCGGAAAAATAAAACTCGGTGTAGGCCATATGCCATAGTAAAAAGTTGCTGATTCTCTGTTCACCGCCCGTCCGAATCAGCAAATCCGGCATCGGCAACTCGCCCAGACACAACCCTTGCTGGAAAGTATCTTCATTGACTTCGGCCAAACCCAGATCGCCATTCAGCACCCTCTGGGTCATTTTTCTGACCGCGTTCACGATATCCCAGCGGCCACCATAATTAGCCGCGACAACCAGTGTCATGACCGTATTGTTGCGGGTGAGCTGCTCGGCTTTTTCCATATGCTCGACAAGCTGGGAATTGAACCGCGAGCGATCACCGATAATTCTGAGTCGAATACCATTTTGATGCAGCTTTTTGACTTCTCTTTGCAGCGCCAGAAGAAACAGCTTCATTAGGGCACTGACTTCATCTTTGGGCCGACGCCAGTTTTCGCTGCTGAATGCGAACAACGTCAACACCTCGATGCCCTCGTTGACACAGGTTTCAACCACGGCTCTCACCGCCTCGACACCCGCTCTATGGCCAGACACACCAAGAAGACGATTTTTTTTCGCCCAACGATTATTGCCATCCATAATAATCGCGACGTGGCGAGGTCGGGAATTGGCCTGGAACAGGCTTTGTTCGCCAAGAGAATCGGACATTAGCTGGCTAGACTTCCATCAAATCACTTTCTTTTGAAGCCAACATTTTGTCAACCTCGGCAATGTATTTGTTGGTCAACTTTTGAATATCGTCTTCGCCTTTCCTCTCGTCATCTTCGGAGATTTCTTTCTCCTTCAACATTTCCTTGAGGTCTGAGTTTGCGTCACGACGGGCATTTCGAACTGAGACGCGCCCGGATTCTGCCTCGGCTTTCGCCTGTTTTACATAAGTTTTTCGGGTTTCTTCCGTCAATGCCGGCATTGGAACCCGAATCACTTCGCCCGTCGTTGCCGGATTCAAGCCCAAATCAGCGGCCATGATCGCCTTTTCAATCGGCTGTATCATGGTTTTTTCCCAGGGCACGATGGCCAGGGTGCGCGCATCTTCAATATTGATATTGGCGACTTGTTTCAGAGGTGTATTGACGCCGTAATAGGAGACACAGACGCTTTCCAATATGCTTGGGTGAGCACGACCGGTTCTGATTTTGTTGAATGCCGTTTGCAAAGCCTCCAGGCTTTTTTTCATTTTCGCTTCGGCTTCCTGTTTGATTTCGTTTAACACGGCAAATCCCCTTTTTGTCTTCGTTCTTGTCTTTTTATCGGCCCGGATTCTGCGCGGAACCGTTCAATTCTATGCTTCGATCAACCTGCAATGCCCCAATAGAACAGGTCGCTCCTTATATCGCGTTACCCGCCACACTGACTGTCACAATGCCTGGGCAGCGATCAAGGTGCCTTCATCTTCACCCATCACAATTCGCGCCAAGGCGCCGTTTTTGTTCATATCGAACACTCGAACGGGCATATCGTGATCACGGCAAAGGCAGATGGCGGTCAAATCCATGACACCCAACTTCATTTCAAGCACCTGATCATAGGTCAACCTGGCATACCTGACGGCCAAATCATCTTTCATTGGATCGGCAGAATAAACACCATCGACCTTGGTTGCCTTCAACACCACATCTGCTTCAATTTCGATACCCCGCAAGCACGCAGCGGAGTCGGTGGTAAAAAACGGGTTACCGGTTCCAGCACTGAAAATCACGACATCTCCATCCTTGAGATCACGCAGCGCGCGTCGCCTGTCGTAATGCTCAACGACTCCGCTCATCGGAATTGCCGACATCACCTTGGTCGCAATATTCGATCGTTCCAGGGCGTCGCGCATCGCCAGTGCATTCATTACCGTCGCCAGCATTCCCATATGATCACCCGTGACACGATCCAGACCAGCTTGGCTCAGGGAAGCTCCTCTAAACAGGTTGCCACCACCGATAACCAGCCCCACTTGCACGCCAATCCCGACCAGCTGGCCAATTTCAAGTGCCATCCGGTCCAGCACCTTGGGGTCGATACCAAAGTCTTCCTTACCCACCAGGGCTTCACCGCTTAGCTTCAATAAAACACGTTGATACTTGTTCGGCCGGGACTTCGATAATGTAGACATACCGCAACCCTCTCTTCGCACACACTCTGTTTGACATAGAAGGTTTCCGCCTACAGCGGAACAGGCCAGATTCTGGCCATCTGCCATTCTATTGAACGATTTCTATCGGACGATAGTCAACTAGGCGCTCATATTAGCTCGGCAAACCAAAAACTGCCAGCGAAACAAACTTAAAAGAAAGTAACGAATCCGGCAATCTCGCCAAAGCGGCCCAAAACAAGCTCGAAAACAATCGGGCTGTAACAAAAATGCCGCAATCGGCCAGCCAAACAGGCACCCATTGCGGCAAACATGACATTGATAGTTTAAAGTATTAGTCGCCTTTAGCGGCAGCAGCCACCTCAGCGGCAAAATCGACGTCTTCTTTCTCGATACCTTCACCCACCTCGTAACGGGTAAAGCCGATAATTTCGGCAGCAGATTTCTTAACCAAAGCGCCTACTTTGATATCCGGGTCTTTGACGAACGGCTGTTCAGTCAAGCTACTTTCAGCCAGAAACTTGTTAAGGCGGCCGACAATAATTTTTTCTGCGATCTCAGGTGGTTTGCCTGCCAGATCAGGCTGCGCCAGTAAAATAGCCTTTTCCTTCTCGACTATCTTCGCCGGCACATCGGCGGTGGTGATATACTGCGGGTTAACTGCGGCCACGTGCATGGCCACATCTTTGGCCAGCTCGGCATCACCGCCTTTCAGTGCAACCAGAACACCGATACGACGATTGCCATGGACATACTGCCCGATAACCCCTTCCGCTGCCTCGACCAGCTCGACACGGCGAACCGAAATATTTTCGCCAATCTTCTGAACCAGTGCCTGGCGGGCATCTTCCAACTCACCATCCATCAATTTGGCAACATCAGACTCTTTCGTCGCGAAGGCTTTTGCGACAACCTTTTCAACATAGGCTGAAAAATTGTCATCCCGCGCAACAAAGTCAGTTTCACTGTTGACTTCGACCAGCACACCAAATTGACCATCTTCCGACACACGGGTTGCCACTGCGCCATCAGCGGCAATACGACCGGCTTTTTTCGCCGCTTTCATACCAGAGCTTTTTCTCAGGTTTTCGATTGCCGTGTCGATATTTCCATCTGCTGCCACCAGCGCCTTTTTACACTCCATCATACCCAGACCGGTACGCTCGCGTAACTCTTTAACCATTGAGGCAGAAATTGCCATACCACTTCCTCTTCAATAAATTCATAACCATTTACGAGCGAAGGGGCAATTTAGTTTGCCCCTTCGCTATACGACTCTTTTCTATTTTGCTTTAACTGATCCATCCCGTTTGGGCTTATCTACGCTAGTGCACTGATATTTATTCGCAAAACAGGAAAAATCACTCAGTCGCCTTTTCTTCCTCTGGCGCTGGGTCTTCTTTCAATTCGACAAATTCATCAGCCGCATTTTGTGACGCCCCCTCGAGACACGCATCCGCCATTGTATTGACATAGATTTGAATGGCCCGGATTGCATCATCGTTACCAGGGATCACGTAATCAACACCGTCAGGATCACTGTTGGTATCCACTATTCCAATTACTGGAATACCCAGCTTGTTGGCTTCTTTTATCGCTATTCTCTCGTGATCCACGTCGACAACAAAAATAGCGTCGGGCAAGCCACCCATATCCTTGATACCACCAATACTCTTTTCCAACTTTTCCATTTCACGGGTGCGCATCAGCACCTCTTTTTTGGTCAGCTTGTCAAAGGTACCGTCTTGGTTCTGCGTCTCCAGATCACGAAAACGCTTGATCGACTGACGAATCGTTTTATAGTTGGTCAGCATGCCGCCCAACCAGCGGTGGTTGACATAAGGCATGTTAGCGCGACGGGCCTGTTCTTTGATAATTTTCGCCGCCGCTCGCTTGGTACCGACAAACAGCACCTTGTTCTTGTTCTCGGACAACTTGGTGACAAAGCTCAGCGCCTGATTCATTGCCGGCACGGAGTGCTCCAGGTTGATAATATGAATTTTATTTCTTGCGCCAAAAATGTATTTATCCATTTTTGGGTTCCAGTATCGGGTTTGATGCCCGAAATGAGCGCCTGCCTTGAGCAGGTCTCGCATCGATACTTCTGCCATGTTACACCTTTCAAAAACTTGTGGGTTAGTCCTCCACATATCCCGCCGTCCAACCTCTAGTCAAAACCGACCATGGGGCACCCAGAGCAGCGTGCCGATACGTGTGTGATTTAGATAGAAATCGTGGTCTATTCCAACCGTGTATTTCGATTCCGGCGCGCTTTATACCACGAAGTTCATCAAATATAAAGAAAAATCAGGTCATTTCTTCCTGGCCCGCATATTGTTACAATGTTTACCCGATCGCCATAAGGCGCCATACAACCCCATTCAGTCACCACCAACGGATACAGCCAATTACTCCATGACAGTAACCATTAAAACCGCCGACGAAATAGAAAAAATGCGTGTTGCAGGCCGACTCGCCGCGCAAACACTTGAAATGATTGAACCTTATATCAAACCAGGGGTCACCACAGGTAAACTAGACCGAATATGTCACGACTTTATTACCCAAGAGAACAATGCGATACCCGCTCCACTCAATTACAAGGGCTTTCCGAAATCCATCTGCACCTCAGTCAATCATGTCATTTGCCACGGCATTCCCTCTGACAAAAAAAAACTCAAATCCGGCGACATCGTGAACCTGGACGTGACTGTTATCAAAGATGGCTACCACGGCGACACCAGCAAAATGTTTTTCGTTGGCAAACCCAGTATCGCCGCAGAGAGACTGGTCAAAATTACTCGGGAATGTCTGTTCAAGGGTATCGAGCAAGTGAAGCCAGGCGCGCACCTTGGTGATATCGGGGCGGTAATACAGAAGTATGCTGAATCCAATCACTACTCGGTAGTCAGAGAATACTGCGGCCACGGCATTGGCCGCGGATTTCACGAAGAGCCACAGGTGATGCACTATGGCAAAGAGGGTTCAGGAATCGAACTGAAAAAAGGGATGATTTTCACCATCGAGCCAATGATTAACCAGGGCAAAAGGCATTGCAAACTGCTACCGGATGACTGGACGGTAGTCACCAAGGATCATAAGCTGTCGGCACAGTGGGAGCATACGATATTGGTAACCAGCGAAGGCTATGAAATCCTCACTTTACGAGAAGAGGAAAAAGACTCTCTGGCCAATGCCGCCTGGCAAACTTCATCCTGAGCATAGCTTGCGGCGTCATGGTTCGAACCAGACAGAATCCGACAACAAATACGATGCAACGACTGACAAGCCTATGATGACCCCCACAGAACAATTGGCCACACAACTATTGGATCAAAACCCCGAGTTTGCCAGGCGGAGCATCGATCAAATAGTGAACGAAAATGACTCGCCAATTGCTGCGATCAGGGAAAGATTGCAGGCAGCTTCCAGCTTTCTCGATAAACAGTTTCTTGCCGGAACCAATATTCGCATTCTTATCAGCGCCCGCGCTTTGTTCATCGATCGCGTTCTGGCTAGCATCTGGAATGGCTATTCCTGGCACAACGCCGATAACATCAGCCTGCTGGCGGTGGGTGGCTATGGCCGAGGTGAGCTGCATCCTTATTCCGATATTGACCTGCTCATTTTGTCTGAATCCGAGTTTACCGAAGAGTTCAGTGAAAACATTTCACTCTTCGTCACCCGCTTGTGGGATCTCAACCTGGATATTGGCCAAAGCAGCCGAACTCTCTCTGAATGTGTCGAGTCAGCCAAGAGTGATATCACTATCGCCACCAATCTACTGGAAACCCGGACTATTGCCGGGAACGACCGCTTACGCGCTGGACTCAGCGAAATCGCCTACGGCGATCACATCTATACTGACCGGGCTTTTTTTCTGGCCAAGCGGGAAGAGCAGAAAACCAGACATGAGAAGTTTGGTGATACCGAATACAACCTGGAACCTAATCTGAAGTCCTCCCCCGGCACATTGCGAGACATTCAAACCATTGGCTGGATTACCAAGCGCCATAGTGGCGTTACCCGCGCAGAGGAGCGCTTTCGCTATCAATTTCTTACCAAGGAAGAGTATCAAATACTCAGCGATGGCGAAGAGTTTTTATGGCGCATGCGTTATGGCTTGCAAATGCTGGCCAGGCGCAATGAAAACAGACTTCTGTTTGATTACCAACGACGTCTGGCACCAATACTTGGCTTCGATGATACCGAACAACGGCTGGCGGTCGAGCTAATGATGCAAGAGTACTACCGAACCGTACTCGTGCTGGCTGAACTGACCGATGTCATGCTGCAGTATTTTGATGAAGCCATACTGCGAGATTACGAAGAAGAGGAAATCAAACTCAACAATCGCTTCGTTATTAAAGGGCGCTACATAGAAGCTGTCAATAACCACATTTTTGCCTCCGCCCCCTATGCATTGTTGGAAATTTTTTTACTTATCGCCCAACACCCCTCGATCAAGGGGATCAGGGCGACTACCATTCGAGCCATTCGCGAACACCGACACTTAGTCAATGACGACTTCAGGGCGGACATCGCCAATACGTCGCTTTTTATGGACATTTTGCGCACCCCTCATGCCTTGCACCGGACACTATCGGCAATGAAGCGATACAACGTACTTGGGCGCTACTTACCCGAATTCAGCAAGATTATTGGCCAGATGCAACACGATCTGTTTCATATCTATACCGTAGACGCCCACACCATTCGCGTCATCCGAAACCTGGTCAATTTCCATAATCCGAAATACCAGGAGCAGTTCCCTTTGGCTGCCCGGCTGGTAAAACGATTGCCAAAGCAGGAGTTGGCATATATAGCCGGGCTGTATCACGATATCGCCAAAGGTCGAGGCGGCGACCACTCGAAATTGGGCGCCGTCGATGCCAGACAGTTTTGCGCACGCCATCACTTGAGCGAGCGGGACACGCAGCTGGTAGAATGGTTGGTGGCAAACCACCTCGTCATGTCAATGACCGCTCAGCGAAAAGACACCCAGGATCCCGAGGTGATACATCAATTCGCCCGAGACATTCCCAGCCAGGTACACCTGGACTACCTGTTCGTATTGACAGTTGCCGATATCGCCGCCACCAACCCGAAACTCTGGAATACCTGGCGTGCGACACTGCTTCGGCATCTCTACCTGGAGGCACTGCGGGCCATTCGCCGAGGCACAGACACCCCCGTCGACAGAGACGAATGGATCAATGCCACCAAGTTGGAAGCACGATATATCCTGCTCCAGCAAAGGTACTCCGAGAGCGAAATCGATCGCTGCTGGAGCCATCTCGACAACGATTATTTTCTGCAAGACTCGACCACCGAGATTGCCTGGCAAACCGCAGCGCTGATCGACCATGGAGATAACCCGGAACCACTGATACTGATCAGGGAGATTGGTGCAGCGGAAAAAAATACGGCGACCCAGATTATGATCAGCCTGCGCTCCGGCCCTGAAGCATTTGCCGCCACAACTGCCGTACTGGAACAGCTCAACCTGAATATCGTCGACGCCAGAATAAGCGCCTTCTCCGGCCCGTTCAGCCTGAGTAGTTTTATCGTTCTGGACGAAGACAACAAACCTCTTGCCAACGATAAAGAACGCAGGGAAAAAGTGAGCCAGCGACTTATGGAAGAACTGGACGACCCGGACGACTACCCTGAAATCATTCAGCGAAGAACGCCCAGACAACTCAGGCTTTTTTCTTTTCCGACAGAGGTCACCTTCAGTAACGACACCCTGAATCAACGAACAGTGATGGAAGTGATCACGCCAGATCGCCCCGGCCTGCTGGCAAAAATCGGTCTGGCGTTATTTAACCATGACATTTGCCTGGTGAACGCTAAAATCGCGACACTTGGCGAGCGGGTGGAAGACATTTTTTTCATTACCGACAAAAATGCCGCCCCTATCAGCGATCCGGGCATTTGCATCTCACTCGGCGAAAGCATTTGCCAGATGCTTGACGAAACACTCATTGATAAAACGATCCATTAAGCGACACTGACACTCATGCAATCCCTGATACTATGAATCCAGACCTGAAACGACTACAACCTTACCCTTTTGAGAAACTGAACAACCTGAAGTCAGCGGCAAAAATGACATCTGAAGCTCCACCTATTGCGCTGTCTATCGGAGAACCCAAACACCCGGCACCGCCGTTTGCACTGCAGGCAATCCAGGACAATCTGGCCAAGGCATCCAGCTACGCCGCAACGCATGGTATGCCGGAGTTACGAAAGGCGGTCTGCGACTGGTTGACTCGACGGTTCCATATCCCGAGAGAAAACCTTGACGCCTCCGCCCATATCATTCCAGTTGCCGGCACCCGCGAGGCATTGTTTTCATTCACTCAGGCCGTGATCGATCGGCACAGTAACCCTATCGTTATTTCTCCCAACCCCTTCTATCAAATCTATGAAGGAGCGGCCTATTTGGCGGGTGCGGAAGTGGTTTTTCTTGCCTGTGACCAGGCCGATAATTTTATACCGAATTACGATAAGGTAAGCGAAGCGACATGGCAACGATGTCAGTTGCTCTTCGTGTGCAGCCCAAGCAACCCGACCGGAGCTGTAACCGATAAAGAAACATTGGCCAAACTGATCGCACTGTCGGACAAGTATGATTTTGTCATCGCCTCGGATGAATGCTATTCGGAAATCTATTGCGATGAAGCCAACCCGCCTGTCGGGCTGCTTGAAGTCTGTGCCGACATAGGCAGAAATGACTTCCGGAATTGCGTGGTATTTCACAGCCTGTCAAAACGCTCCAATCTACCCGGACTGCGCTCCGGATTCGTCGCCGGAGACGCCAACCTGCTCTCGCAATATCTCGCTTATCGAACTTATCACGGTTGCGCACTGCCACTGCACCATCAAATCGCTTCTATTGCTTGCTGGCAAGACGAAGAGCACGTAAAAGAGAATCGACGCTTGTATCGGCAAAAGTTTCAGCAGGTACTTGCACTACTGCAACCGGTTATGGACGTACACCAATCCGAAGCCAGTTTTTATCTATGGGCGGCAACCCCGCTATCAGACGAACGGTTTGCCCAGCAACTCTATGCGCAAGAAAATGTGACCGTACTGCCAGGCTCATACCTGTCTCGACAAGTGGCTGGAGAAAACCCGGGAACAAACCGGGTGCGCATGGCGCTGGTGGCACCCGTAGACGAATGTATCGAAGCGGCCCAGCGAATAAAACGCTTTGTGCAGACACTGACAAGCGGTTAGCCAATTACCTTTAAACTGGCAAACAAGTGAATAGGCAGGCCACCCCAAAAAGATAGCAGCCTGGACAGCGATAACCACGAAAGCAACAACCGAGACAACAATGACCGAAAGCACAATAACCGACAAAGCTACCACAACCACTGTATATGGCATTAAAAACTGCGACACCATGAAGAAAGCACTGGGCTGGCTCGACACCCATGGCATCGAGTTTGTTTTCCATGACTACAAACAATCTGGAATATCTGAACAAACATTAGCAGCCTGGGTCGAGCGACTCGGGCTTGCCAAACTGGTCAACCGACGAGGCACCACCTGGCGAAAGTTGTCAGACAACGACAAGGAAAAATTTGGCCCTGGCAAACCACCGGCCGATGCCATCACTATGTTACGAAACCATCCATCAATGATTAAACGACCAATTATTGTACGTGGAGAAGCGTGCTTATCGGGGTTTTCCGAGGCAGACTATAGCCGTTTCTTCGAAAACTGACAGCAAATAAAGACACCGCCGTCCATTTTTCGGAATCACCCTGGTACGACTCACTTTCAATTCACATAGACACAGGAAACCGTTATGAGTTTTGCATTTGGACTAGGAATTGGCACTCAAAACAATCGAGGACAATGGCTGGAAATCTATTACCCGAGGCCACTTATCCAGCCGGAAACAGGCATCGTAAATGCCGCAAAAGAAAGCCTTGGTTATGATGGTGGCAATCACGCCATAACACTAGATGACAACTCACTAGCCAGGTTGTCAGACGCACTCTCCGCCGGCCATTATCCAGAACTCGCCGAGCTGGCGCGCAGCTTGTCAGGCAGCACGAGGCCCGTCGTCGCCACACTGTTGGAAACAGACGATCCGGCCCTATCGACCCCTGAAGTGTATTTAAAACTACAGCTGCTTAGCCACCGACTGGTCAAACCTCACGAAGTGAACCTAGCTGGCATCTTTGGCTTGCTACCCAATGTCGCCTGGACCAATATCGGTGCGATTGACCTGGACGAATTACCGTCGCGTCAGATTCAAGCAAGACAAGCGGGCCAGTTTATCGAAGTAAAATCAGTGGACAAATTCCCGCCGATGACAGACTACGTCGTACCACAGGGGGTGCGGATCGCCGATTGCGCACGTGTTCGCCTGGGTGCTTACATCGGCGAAGGCACCACGATCATGCATGAAGGCTTTGTCAACTTCAATGCCGGCACAGAGGGCACCTCCATGATAGAAGGGCGTATTTCAGCCGGCGTTATGATTGGCAAAGGCTCAGACCTTGGCGGGGGCTGTTCGACTATGGGCACGCTATCCGGTGGTGGCGATATCGTTATCTCAGTGGGTGAAAACTCACTGCTGGGAGCCAACTCCGGAATCGGTATTCCACTGGGAGATCGCTGCACAGTAGAGGCTGGCCTCTATATCACAGCCGGCACCAAAGTCGTGCTGCTCGACGACCAAAACAACCCGGTCGAAACCATCAAGGCACGCGACCTGGCTGGCAAAACTGATCTGTTATTCAGAAGAAACTCCAGCAATGGCCGGGTCGAATGCAAAACCAATAAAACCGCTATCGAACTCAATCAGGAATTGCATGCTCACAACTGATGCATCCCTGCGCCCAAACTTGGGCACATTTACGTATTATCGCCTTAACGGCAATAGGTAATGCACTTAGATAGCATCCCGTTTACAACGACAAAACTAACCAGGTAACTCCAGCATGACAGGCAACGATACTGCGGCCAACACTCAGTCGGAAACCATTCAGCTTGCCTTTGAATTGATTTCCAAACCCTCGGTCACGCCGGATGACAAAGGTTGTCAGGAACTGATCATCGCTCATCTGGAGCAACTTGGCTTCAGTATCGAGCGACTTCAGTTTGGCGAAGTCACCAATTTGTGGGCCAGAAAAGGAAAGGCTGGGCCACTGTTCGTTTTCGCCGGACACACTGATGTCGTGCCCAGTGGTCCCGAAAAACTGTGGCATCACCCGCCCTTTGAACCGATCATAGACGATGGTTTTCTCTACGGCCGGGGTGCGGCGGATATGAAAGGCAGTTTAGCCGCGTTCATTGCATCGACACGGCTTTTTCTGAAAAAATACCCAGAGCACACAGGGTCTATCGGTTTTTTGATCACCAGTGATGAAGAAGGGCCAGCTAAAAACGGGACAAAAAAAGTGATAGAAACATTAGAGGCTCGCGGGGAAAAAATTGACTGGTGCCTGGTCGGGGAGCCTTCCAGTACCAAGCGCCTGGGCGATATCATCAAAAATGGCCGCAGGGGCTCTCTACACGGCCATCTGAAGATAAAGGGTATTCAAGGCCATGTTGCCTACCCCCATTTAGCCCATAATCCTGTTCACGAAGCTTTACCGGCTTTGCTGTCGCTGACAACTGAAACCTGGGATAGCGGCAATGCGTATTTCCCACCCACTACGTTCCAGATTACCAACCTCCATGCCGGCACCGGCGCCTCCAATGTTATCCCCGGCGATCAAACCGTGCATTTTAATTTTCGCTACTGCACAGAGTTAACGCAGGAGATGATCGAACGTCGGGTAACGCGGATTCTGGATGACTCTGGTATTGACTATCAACTTGACTGGGAACTCAGTGGCCAACCATTTTTAACAAAACCAGGAAATCTGGTCGATGCCGTTCTCGATGCAATCAAAAACGTAACCGGCGACAGTGCCCAACTGTCGACCTCCGGTGGCACCTCTGACGGCAGATTTATCGCCCCAACAGGTGCTCAAGTGGTTGAGCTTGGCCCTGTCAATGCGACCATTCACAAGGTCAATGAGCGGGTAAGCGTGTCAGATCTCGATCAATTAACGGCTGTTTACGAACAAGTATTGACCCGACTGCTGGGGTCCGGAACTGACTATACCGAGCCATAGAGCACCATCAAGAACAGAAAACCACCCATGCAAAGACAAGATCGAAACGACAAGCAACAAAGACTGAACGAGCATCATCTCAGGTTGTTCAAGCGCTTCCTCGCCGGCGGCATTTTGTTGATATCCAGCCTGATTGGCGTATTTATGTTAAATAACTATCTAGAGCCTTCAAAAGAACAGGAAATCTACGCACTCATCGCCTTGGTGGGAGCAGGCGTCGGTGGAATCATCGCGTTTTCCGGTTATATTGGTCTGCTAATAATTCGTTTTCGGCAATTTCTTGGGCGGGATTAACAAATAGGTGGGACTGACAAATAGGTGGGACTGACAAATAAAAGCCAGCACACTTTTACACGTACCGGCTTTGACAACAGAACTGAAACCGGCCAAACATGACTCCTGTCTAGCCGAGTCAACCACCGATCATGATCACGCCTGAGCTTTACGACGGCGAGCCACGCCCAAACCAGCAAGACTCAGTCCCAACAGCGCCAGTGAGGCAGGCTCTGCAACGGAGGCAGGATCAGGATTAGCAGTGTAATCCACCGTCAATAACGAAAAGTCATAGACAGCAGACGTGGGCCAAAAAGAATACTCTTGAAAGCGGAAGCTTAGAGAACCCGTTGATTCAAGCTCAGCAATTTCCCCAACACCAAGGTCAAAACTATATAGTACAAAGTCGTTGGCGCCCCCGTTTGTACCAAAACTACCCAAATCCACCCAGTTTCCGCCCAGATTGACCTCAAGATCTGTCACACGATCAATATCCGCTACGTTTAAGTCAAGCGTTGCAGAATTCACGGAACCAAGCATAGTGTCAAATTGGTGATCAAAACCGATATAACCCCAAGTATCGATATTTGGCTCGGGATCATTTAGATCGGTAACAACAACCGCTTGAGCAGACACGGTCACCCCGGCTAAAGCAAGTGCCAATAGCGTTTTTTCGAACATTATAGATTTCCTTTAGTTTATTGCTGAACATTAAGTCCTAATCAAACGTGCATAAAGATGCACTCGCGCTACATAAGCATGAAACATACCACTATAAATAATCCATTGTTCTTATAGTATTTTTTTCGTATCAGCTAGTTCTAAACCGACCCATATGTAAATATATTCGACACCAACATGTTCATATTTAATAACGAAGTAACAAAAAAGCCGGCACACTTTATATACGTACCGGCCTTTTAAAAACACCTCCGGCGAGCGTCCTTGCCGTTTACCCGCCGTGTCACTTTGAACCGCGACACTATATCAGTGCCCGATGGATAACCAAACCTGAAACTAATTAACGATAGACACGTTATCCGCTTGCAGCCCCTTCTCACCTTCGGAAACATCGAATTTGACAGCCTGGCCCTGTTTGAGACTGCGGTGACCCCGTCCACGAATCGAGCGAAAATGCACGAAAATATCTTCGCCATTGCTTCTGGTAATGAAACCAAAGCCTTTACTGACATTGAACCATTTGACCGTTCCCAGTTCACGACCATCATTGGCATCGTCGTAATCATCTGCAACCATCGATACAGGCAGGTTTAACGATTGAACCATGATCAGGGGAACAAGAAACAAAACGACGGTAATCAAATAGATAAGAATGCCTTCTCCGGTTCCTAGAAAGGCAATAAACCCTGCTTCTTCGCCATCGATACTAATATGGATCGATTGTGACAAAGCAAATACAATCGACCCCAGAATAACCGGTGCGGGTATCGCGAAGAACAACCCGGTTATTAGTTTACGTACAAACACATTTCCCATTAACGCTACCTCAACAATTAAATATACTGGTATCACCAATCAGGGAGGCATAACACTTTCAACAAGACAATCTCGCACCTGCCCCAACACATCCTGATTTTCCGACAACTTCGACAATCCAACGAAACAGAGACAGGGCCACCCCGAAATACATAAAGACAATACACTCAAACTGAGTACAATGAACCCTCCTGACCAACAAACTGACTCAGGGTTCAGCCCTAATAATAGCAAATTTGAACCTATTGGAAACCTGATCTATGCCCACAGAATTTGAAGCCCGGCTCGAAGAACTGGAAACACGCTCCGCTTTTCAGGAGGATCTTCTGGAATCTTTGAACAAAGCGCTGGCCAACCAGCAAAAAGAAATCGACAGACTATGGCAGGCCAACCGAATTCTCAAAGACCAGATAAAAAAAATGGAACTCGACTACGGAGACAAGGGCGATGAAAACGCGCCCCCGCACTATTAGAAATAATCCCAAAAATCTATTTATACCAATCGGTCACTTGACCCTACCATAGGTGTCTTCAAAGCGCACGATATCATCCTCACCCAGATAGGCGCCGGTTTGCACTTCGATTATTTCCAGAGGAATCACGCCAGGATTGGCCAGGCGATGCTTAACACCTAAAGGTATATAGGTAGATTGATCCTCTGATAGCAGTATCTCATCGTTTCCCCGTGTCACCATCGCCGTGCCACTCACCACAATCCAATGCTCTGAGCGATGGTGGTGCTTCTGCAAGGAGAGTTGGGCGCCTGGTTTGACCCTGATACGCTTGACCTGAAATCGGTCGCTAATCGCTATTCCCTCGTAGGCGCCCCATGGCCGATGCACTTTTTTATGGAAACGGTATTCTTCGCGGTCCTGGGCCTTGACTTGTTCCACCAGTTTTTTAACCTCTTCGACACGGCCTTTGTCCGCCACCAATACGACATCGCCAGTTTCCACAATCACATGATTGTCAATGCCAATCGCCGCAACCAGCCTGGAATCTGAATGGATATAACTATTGGTCACATCTTCAACCAGCACATCACCCCGGCAAACATTTCCTTGCTTGTCCTGATTATGTATTTCCCATAACGCAGACCAGGAACCGACATCACTCCAGCCTGCATCGAGTGGCACCACTACCGCATCTGCCGTTTTTTCCATTACGGCATAATCAATCGAATCTGCGGGTGATTTTTCAAACGCCTCCCGATCAACACGTATAAAGTCCAGGTCAGCCTGACTCCGCTCGAGCGCTGCTTCGGCACAGGTGATCATTTCGGGGCAGAACTTGGCCAACTCGTCGAGGTATCGGTCTGCCCGAAATACAAACATTCCGCTGTTCCAGTAATAGTTGCCATCATTGACATAGGATTCAGCCGTTTTCAAATCGGGCTTCTCGACAAATTCGGCCACTTTCGACCAATCGCCGTCTTGTTTGCCAGACTTGATGTAACCATAACCGGTATGAGGTTGATCAGGAACGATACCAAAGGTAACCAGTTTCCCAGACCGGGCCGCACGGGCCGCTTTTTCTACCGCAGTCGCGAACACCACAGGTTCTTTGATGACATGATCGGCCGGCATAATGAGCAAAATAGCATCCTTATCGACCTTACTGGCCTGTATAGCCGCCAAGGCTATCGCCGGTGCCGTATTGCGGCCGACAGGCTCCAATAAAATACTTGAACCTGATAACCTGTTTAGCGATTGCAACACCCCCGCCACCATAAAGCGGTGATCATCATTACAGACAATCATCACATTAGCTACGTCTTCGATATGATCCAACCGAGCCACGGTATTACCAAGCAACGAGTTTTCATCAACTAGATTGATAAACTGCTTTGGGTAAGCCTGGCGCGACAAAGGCCACAGTCGGGTGCCCGATCCGCCAGATAACACAACGGGTATAATCAATTCCTTTCTCCAATAATGTTGTCGCCCGAAAAACCGGACAAACCTATGCCGCACCTTCTTTTTTAACCGGCTTCAGCACTTTGACCTTGCCTGAGTCCAGATCCGGAACGAGATTTTGTTGCCATACCAGATCCTGATTATCATTGATCGGCTCGTAATCTGTTGGTGCATTGACCAGAAGCGAACGAACACGCTCGCAATCAAATGTGTGACAAGCCCTGTCCATTTCATCGAGCAGGCTTTTGAGCTGCTCCCAGGGAAGGAAAGTTTCCTGCGCTTTCATGATACGACGATGCTCTGTTCCCATCGGGCTGCCACCAATCAGCGTTTCCTCGAACAGTTTTTCGCCGGCTCTCAAACCAGTATAACAAATCTCGATATCCCCATCGGGATGCCCGTCATCTTTAACTTCATAGCCCATCAAGTGAATCATCTTTCTGGCAAGGTCGTCGATTTTGATCGGACTCCCCATATCCAGCACAAAAACTTCCCCCCCCGCACCCATGGAACCGGCCTGCAAAACCAATTGTGCCGCTTCCGGAATGGTCATAAAGTAACGGGTAATGCTTTTATGCGTGACCGTTACCGGGCCACCTTTTTTGATCTGTTCACGAAACAAAGGCACCACAGAACCTGAAGAACCAAGCACGTTACCGAAACGCACCATACAAAAGCGAGTTTTGCTTTGTCGCTCTGCCAACCCCTGTAATACCAGCTCTGCCATTCGCTTGCTCGCCCCCATCACATTTGTGGGCCGAACCGCCTTATCTGTCGAAACCAGCACAAAGCGCTCGACACCGGCACGAATCGCCGCCTCTGCACAAAACCAGGTGCCGAACACATTGTTTCTCACACCCTCGACGATGTTGTGCTCCACCATTGGCACATGCTTGTACGCAGCCGCATGATAAAGCGTTTGCACCCCGAAGGTACGCATAATGACTTCTACCCGATGCTCTTGCTGCACCGACCCCAAAACAGTCACCAGCTCGACGGAAAGATGCCTGTTTTCAATCGCTCTGGACAAGTCTCGTTCGATTCGATACAGCGCATACTCGGACAATTCAAATAAAACCAATCGCTTGGGTTCATGCTCTATAAGTTGCCGACACAATTCGGCTCCAATAGAACCTCCAGCTCCGGTTACCATGACCACTTTACCGCTGATACACCTTTTTATCAGGCTGTTGTCCGGCACCACTTCATCGCGACCGAGCAAATCTTCTATATCAACATCCTTGACCTCGGCAATGGTGGATTTGCCACTGACAATATCCGACATGGACGGGATCGTCTGCACCTGGACCGGCAAGTCTTCGAGAAAACGCAGAATAATGCTTCGCTTGGAACGCGGGGTGTTGCCTAAAGCCAAAAATATCCGTTTTGCGCCATATTTTTCTATAGCAAGAGCCAGATAAACAGGGGGGTAAACGCGCAAGCCATTCAGGATATTGCCGTGTCGTCTCGGGTCATCGTCAATAAATGCGACCGGCTGAAATTGTTTACCCTGATACAGCAGCGAACTGAGCAGTATTCCAGAACTGCCTGCACCGTAAATAATGACACGCTCCTTGGATTTCATCATCTGATGTTGAAAGATAGATCTTATTGTCATGCGAGAACCACCGACAAACAGCAACGCAAGGCACCAGTAAATCAACCAGACCGACCGGGGGATGGGGGCGCCATAAAGCAGCCCGGAAAGGGCAAGCGTCGCAGCGGAAAGGCTCACGCCTGTAATGACCGCTACCAGCGCATGATTGCTCATGTAACGGATAACGGCGCGATACAGTCCAAGCCGGACAAAAACACCGATACTAACAGCAGCGGTTACCGCCATAGCCAAATAGAATGGGCTTTGGTCAGGCAAAAAAAACTGGCCCTGTCTCAGGGTCATGGCCAACCAGAAAGCAAAGGGCAAAAACACCAGGTCAGCAAAAACGGAAACCAGCCGTTTGTTTTTTCGGGAAAGTCCAAACAGACGTGCTATCATGCGTATACTAAATTATTTCCAAAATTCCATTTATTTCAATGCCGCAAGCAACACAAGAACGGCTCAAATCGCGTTTTTTCTTCTTATGTTTTTTATTCTTGTACGAAAAAGCCGCAGGAAAGCATTGTAATCTTTTTAACAAGGCTTTTCACCTGCTCTAAGCCTGACCTGAAAAAAAAACAATGGCGAAACTGCAATCACTAAAACAGCCAATTTCAAAGAAACGGCCTCAGCGTGCACAAAGGTATTGGCCAAACAGGCAAGTGGAAATAACCAGAACAGATTGATAGCGGCAACGGTACAGCTCACTTTCCAGTGCGCTCGCCACCTGAGTGCCAGAATCTGGTAAGCATGACTTCGGTGCGCCTCGGCGACATTTTGACCGGTAAACAATCGTCGCAGCAAGGTATACGTGGCATCCACCCAGAAAAAAGCCAGCAGTATCAACCATATAAAAACGGAGAGCAGATCGTTAAGCACGGTAACCAGAATAAAAATCGCCATTGCAAAGCCGACAAAACCACTGCCAACATCCCCCATAAAGATTTTCGCTTTTGGAAAGTTCCAGCAACCAAAACCCATCATCGCCATCAAAAATAGCGACATCGGAAATCCCACAACATCCAGGCCGCCGTTTATTGCGATCAATATGAGCGAACAAACTGTCACTGACAATGCTTCTACCACGACGATACCATCGATACCATCCATAAAATTAAACAGATTGAGCAACCAGACAATGCTGACACAAACAATCCCGCTCACCAGCAGAACGACAGCCACTGGTGCAGAAGAAAAACCAGAATGGCCTGAAACGAGAAAACTCAGCGCCCATGCCGCAGCGGAAAAGTGAATGACCAGCCGATAACGCGCGGACACATGGCCCAGGTCATCGATCAGGCCGACGATGGCCACCGCCCAGGCCGGCATCAAAGCAGCGAACAACCAGAAAGAATCGATCAAGCCGAAAAGGTCAGCCAGCGACAGGCAGATCGAAAAGGAAGCGACCACCGCAATACCGCCACCGCGAGGCATTGCAACGGTATGAGAGCTTCGGCGGTTGGGCTTGTCCATCAGGCCCACACTCAAGGCGTATCTGCGGAGCAAAAACGTACCGAAAAAAGCAATCGCAAAAGCCAGGATCGCGAAAAAAACAGTGACTACCATCGTGGGTCAGCTTTCTGCTTGCCGGGCTTGTGCTTTCAGGGTTTGCAGCATCATCCGCAAATCTGTTTGCCAATCGAATGGCTCGATACCAAACACATCGGCCATTAACTCACTGTGCAAAACAGAGTTTTCCGGGCGCTTTACCGGAGTGGGGTATTGAGCCGAAGCGATGGGCTCGACCTTGACGGTTTTCGAAATCAGCCCCAACTCCAGGGCTTGGGCAAAAATGGTTTCGGCAAATTGATACCAGGTTACCGCTGGTGACGATGGCAGATGATAGACACCCCATGGAAAATCGGCTTTGCCAAACGCGTCATGCTGAACAATTCTGGCTACGGCATTGGCTATGGATCGAACACCCGTCGGCGCTCCTTTTTGGTCAGCCACTACCTTCACTACACCGTTTTCTGCGCCTAGCCGTAACATGGTTTTGACAAAGTTATGACCGTTGACACCAAATAACCAGCCGATGCGAAGAATGATAAATCGATCCAGCTTTTCCGCCAGCAATCGCTCGCCGGCAAGCTTGGACTTGCCATATTCACTAAGCGGACAGGTCGGGCTCGATTCCAGATAGGGTGTTTTTCGCTCGCCATCGAAAACATAATCGGTCGAAAAGTGCAACAAGACGCAGCCATGTCGCGCGCAGATTTCCGCCAGGTTCGCAACAGCCTGGGCATTGATGAGAAAAGCCTCGTCACGATCACTTTCGGCTTTGTCCACTGCGGTGTAACCGGTCGCGTTGACCACCAGATCGACCCGATGAGACTGGAAAAAATCAGCCAGTGCCGCAAAATCAGTGACATCGAGCACATAACTTTTGTCAGATTCAGAGTTTTCTGACTCATTGCGATCGGCCCGAAGCACAGTATGCCGATCCAGCACACCACTGTTAACCAGCTCACTACCCAATTGCCCACCAGCACCAACTACCAAAATAATCATATAGACTGCTTGAACTCCGAGAAAGTGGGCCAGTGCATATCTTTTTCAGACAAAACCGGCTCGCTAACAGGCCACTCAATCGCCAGCTCCGGATCATTCCAGATAATTCCTGCCTCATCTGTCGGATCATAATAATCCGTACATTTATAGAGGAAGTCTGCCGATTCACTGGTAACGCAAAAGCCATGCGCACAGCCCGCCGGAATATATAGCTGACGATGATTGTTACCAGACAGCAGTACAGCCTCCCATCGACCAAAAGTCGACGAGCCGCGCCGGATATCCAGCGCCACGTCATAGACCTCGCCCTGAGTGACCCGAACCAACTTGCCTTGTGGTCTAGCAAGCTGAAAGTGGAGTCCGCGCAATACACCATAGGCTGACCGGGAATGATTATCCTGAACAAAGTCTATACCTATACCGGCCGCCTGGTAACGTTTCACCTGATAGGCTTCGACAAAAAAACCGCGCTCATCGCCAAACACATCAGGCTCGATAATCCGCACCCCGTCAATACGGGTTTCGATCACTTTCATTGTTGCAACAACCCCAATAGGTATTCGCCATACCCGGTCTTTTCCAGTGCCTTTGCCTGTTCGAAAAGCCGTTCAGCACTCAACCATCCTTGCTCGAAGGCAATCTCTTCCAAACAAGCTATTTTGAGTCCCTGACGAGACTCGATGACTTTCACGAATTGCGCCGCATCCAGCAAGCTGTCGTAGGTACCCGTATCCAGCCAGGCAAATCCCCGACCCAATCGTTCAACCCTGAGCTCGCCGCGCTCCAGGTAGACATTGTTGACATCGGTTATTTCCAGCTCACCTCGCGATGAGGGTTTGATGCTTTTCGCGATGGCAACCACATCGTTATCGTAGAAATACAGTCCTGTAACGGCATAATTGGACTTGGGCAAGACCGGCTTTTCCTCTATCGAGATAGCCATATTCTGAGCATTGAACTCAACCACACCAAAGCGTTCCGGATCGGTGACCCGATAGCCAAAAACCGTGGCGCCTTTTTCCTGCTGAGCGGATCGAAGCAGTATATGGCGGAACCCCGGCCCATAAAAAATATTATCCCCCAGCACCATACAGACCGAACTGTCACCAATAAACTCTTCACCAATAATAAAGGCTTGGGCCAGTCCCTCTGGCCGTGGCTGCTCGGCATAGGAAAAAGACACCGCATACTCATCCCCGGAACCCAGCAGTTTCTTGAAATAAGGCAGATCGACAGGAGTTGAAATAATCAGAATGTCACGAATACCGGCCAACATCAACACCGAAACAGGGTAATAAATCATTGGCTTGTCATAAATTGGCAACAGTTGTTTCGATATCCCTCTGGTAACCGGATGCAGCCGGGTACCGGAACCTCCAGCGAGCACAATCCCCTTCATGACAGGTCTCCTTTACCGACACCTGACGGGTCACCGCCCAGGCCCAATCGCTCGCCGCGATAGGCGCCACTCATCACTCTTTGCACCCAGGACGGGTTGTCCAGATACCATTGAACCGTCTTTGCCATGCCGGTTTCAAAGGTTTCTTGAGGATACCAGCCCAGCTCTCGTCGAATTTTACCGGCATCGATGGCATAACGCTGATCATGCCCGGGCCGGTCGGCGACATGATTGATCAGGTCACGATAACGAGCCACCCCGGCCGGTTTTTCCGGATGAAGCGTCTCCAGCAATGCACAGATTTTCTCCACCACTTCAATATTCCGCTTTTCGTTATGCCCGCCAATATTATAGGTTTCACCCAGCGTGCCCTCCAGTGCCACTTTGACCAGCGCACGGGCATGATCTTCGACGTACAGCCAATCTCTTATTTGATCACCCTTACCATAAACAGGCAAAGGCTTGCCTGAAAGCGCATTGTGAATGATCAGCGGAATCAGTTTTTCCGGGAAGTGATAAGGCCCATAGTTGTTCGAGCAGTTAGTCAGTACGGTTGGAATACCGTAGGTTTCTCTCCAGGCCCTGACCAAATGATCAGATGAAGCCTTGGACGCAGAATAAGGCGAATTGGGTTGATATTGGCTGACTTCGGTAAATAGACCGTCGGCACCCAGACTGCCATAGACTTCATCCGTCGAAACATGGTGAAAAACAAAACGCCCGGACCGGTTGTCACTGACACTATCCAGATAAGCCCGAGTGACTTCGAGCAACTGATAAGTGCCGACAATGTTAGTCTGAATAAAATCGGCCGGGCCGTCTATTGAGCGATCGACGTGAGACTCGGCCGCCAGATGCATGACAATATCCGGCCTCTGCTCGTAAAAGATAGACAGCATGCGATCCCGGTCACAGATATCGTCGTGATAAAAGGTATAATGAGACGAATCAGCAACTGCCGCCAGATTCTCCAGATTTCCGGCATAGGTTAGCTTATCCACATTGACCACAGCATGATCAGTATTGCCAACAAGGAAGCGAATCACCGCAGAACCGATAAAACCTGCCCCTCCGGTAATCAAAAATTTCATAGCCTGTTTGCTCACCCCAAGAATATCGATATATTGGACAGCAAGTGTAAATAAAAACCCGACGTAAAGCTATGACAGAGATAAAGCGACCATTCCGGAAAAAATGGCCAAATTATTTTGTTAAAACGCTTTTTAACTATGCTCCGTATCATTCTGAAACTGGCGACTTTTATCGATAAACCAGTTTTTTGGCGCTGCATGTGTAAGCAATGTCTTACGCGAACTATCGCAAATATCCTCTTTTCGACGCCCGAAATGGCATTAGAATACCCTCCCATGCAACGGATGCATACTTGTAGGGATAACAAGGAAGTAACTAGAGCTTAAGGATAAGCATCGATTTCCAAGCAGAGGCTCACAAGGATAGTGAGCCTGCCCTACTCTCACACTCAATCGAGCAGCGACAAATCACTATTGCAATAAAACCTCGCATGCTCGTTTCGTAAACAAAAGACATGGAGTTGTCACAATGAAAATCAAACCATTTTTTTCTCGCACAATTATGTTCGCACTCGCACTGATATCCTTTATCGGGTGTAATCTGGCCGCCGCCGATGCAACAGTAACCGATTCCGTCAAGGACATAACAACAGCGAAAATCGCGATTTCTCAAGAAACTGGAAAAATCAACATAAATACCGCCGATGCCAAAACGCTGGCGAGCACCTTACGCGGAATCGGCCTGAAAAAAGCACAGGCAATTGTCACCTATCGAGACACCTATGGCCACTTTGCCCATATCGAAGAGCTAAAAGATGTCAAAGGTATTGGCGCCAGCATCCTGAGCAAAAACGCGCATTTGATATCCATCAACTAATCCCGATCAATGATGCGCCTGAAACAGACAGGCGCGACTGCTCTCCCCCGATCTTCCTGCTCATTACCACTATTCAAACTAAAACGCCTCACTCACGCATTTTAACTGGCCATTGTTGTATAACCTGCCCTGAATAAGTTTTCCCTGTCTTCTTCATAATTGGATTATCTACTTCAACAGAAGTCATATATGCCTTCATAGATGACGTCATAATTGTTATCATGCAAACTATGAATGTAGTCATAGATACAAACATACTAGTGAACGCACTGTTGAGTCCAAGCCGCTCTAGTGCCAGATTCCGAATCGTAGAGTTGTGTTTACTCAGACAGTTACATCCGCAGATTGGAAATGCGTTGTTTAACGAGTACCTGGACGTAGGCTATCGATCAGTAATTGTTTCCAAAAGCCGTTACAGTGAAAAAGAGATTGAAGAAGTTTTAAAAGGCTTCGTATCGGTTTGCAAATGGAATAAGCCACAATTTTTGTGGCG
>PDSQ01000027.1 GCA_002747055.1 Gammaproteobacteria bacterium | reverse complement strand
CAGGCAACGATTATCATGGGCCAGTCAATGGAATTGATCATTGAAGCATTCCTCAAAACGGTCATCACAATGAGTGATAGAGCAACCACTTTCCTTTTCACCTGAATGTCGAGCCGTCAGAAAAGTGTCACTTCTGTTAGTGTTACTATTTTTCGGCAAATTTCTGACCAACTTGTTGATACTGCGTCCATCCTGTTGAAAGCAGCGATCGCAGAAATAAATAACGTCACACCAACCGCGCTCGACGAAGACGCGTCCGGTTGAATACATGGTTATGCATTATTCATTTAAATGTGTCTGAATACGCCATCTTCAGCATTGACAACAGTCCATTGACAACTTCATGCTCATCACCCACATCACCGGCTTCATCATCACCCAGTTGCCCATAATCAATTGCATCAAATTTCTCTTTTTCTTTTTCAAGAATTGACAAGACCTCCGCTTATCATCGTTTCGATTTTATCCTCCACACGATCATTCGCTTTCATTGGCCGAAACTTCATCACTACTATGGGCTCATCTGCCACCTCGCTCTCACGTCAGGCTTGAATCTCCTCTTGCTTAACGCGCCCGAAAAAGTTCGGGTTCAGTGTCAGGCTTCCCCAGTTATTACACCAGCTCCCTGTAAGGTATCCTATCCCCAAACACTTCACATAGCTGACCGAGTATCGGGCTTCGCGCCATGCTGCACGCTAACCCCTATGCACAGCCGAATCGGGTTCACTGACGTTATGTACACCTTACTTCCTATGGCTTCCTTCAAACCCCATCGTTGGCCAATGACGCTTTCGCCATTCGGATTGTCTTCCCCTCGATCAGGGTGACGAGACCTTCTTTCAGGTCACCGGGTTTGCCGGCTTTGCCCGGCAAACAACCAAAAAAAAGGCCCACGAAGAGCCTTTTCTTTCCCGGAATAAAACCGTCAGGATAAAACTGTCACTTGCAGCAAACTAATCATTTAGCTTGACCACAACGAACATGGGGTTACCATCACGCAACAAACGAATGGCAATAGCCTTGCCCGCAGGCAGCCCGTCAACCACCTGGTCAAATTGACTGACCGACTCCACTGCCTTGTGATTAATACTGGTAATAATATCACCTCTTCTAACACCACCTGCTTTGGCCGGACCCGAGTCCACCTCGACTACCTTGACTCCGCCATCTATGGCATGTTGTTTTGCCAGTTTCCGATCAATGTCCATTACCTGGATATTCAGTTTGTTGATCGCTTTTTCTGTTTTTGACGATGACCTGGATATCCTGTCCTGATTAGGCAACTCACCGATTGTAACCGCCAGGGTTTTCCTTTTACCCTCTCGCACTACCGTTAATTCCACCGTTGAACCCGCCTTTGTCCGGCCGACCAAATGGGGCAAATCAGACGACAGACCAATCTTCTCTCCTTGATAGACTATGATGATATCACCCGCTTCGAGACCCGCCCGTTCCGCCGGAGAGTCTGGCAAAACCTGTGCGACCAACGCACCATGAGGTTTACGAAGACCAAACGATTCGGCCAAATCCCGGCTTACCTCCTGAATAAGAACACCTAACCAACCACGCGACACGAATCCTTTCGCCTTTATCTGGTCGACCACTTCCATTGCCACATCGATCGGTATAGCAAATGAGACACCCATAAAGCCACCGGAACGGGTGTATATCTGACTATTGATGCCCACGACTTCACCATCGAGATTGAATAAAGGCCCGCCAGAATTACCCGGGTTAATCGCCACATCTGTCTGAATGAATGGCACATAGTTTTCGTTAGGTAAACTTCTGCCCAGTGCGCTGACAATGCCTGCGGTTACTGTGTAGTCAAACCCAAAAGGTGAACCGATAGCAAGCACCCACTCACCTACGTTCAGCTCCTTGGAGCTACCCATTTTAACGGCCGGCAGCCGTTTAGCATCGACTTTCAACAAAGCGAGATCGGATCGCTCGTCCGCTCCGATCAACTCGGCAACCAGTTCACGCCGATCACTCAACCGCACGATAATTTCATCGGCGTCGGCAACGACATGATTATTGGTCAGGATATAACCGTCATCGGAAACAATAAACCCCGACCCCATTGAATGCCTGGGAATCGGTTGTTGACCTTGGCCTGGAGCACCAAAGAAATGACGAAAAAACTCAGGGATCTGCCTTAATTCTTCCTCAGACAAAGCACCACGTCGAACGGCACCGGGTTTACTGGTCGTACTGATATTGACCACCGATGGGGATGAGTCTTCGACCAATTCGGTAAAATCCGGCAAGCTGGCGGCATTTGCAATCGCGCTGGCCAATAACAACCAGGCCACGCCGATCCAAGTTACCAAAGAGTGAAACACCCAACCAATTAAATGTGAACGTGGTTTATTGAATAGAGTACAATCGACGGCCATGCGTAATCCTCGATATTTTATGATTGATAGAAAGCAGTGTCAGATAAAAACACGTGTTAGCCGGTTAATTTGGGGGAAGGGATAAGGAAATTCAAATTAAAGATTAGTAACGCGATCCCGACTGCCGCTCGCCGGAGAGAGATAACAAGGGAACTGGCCGGAGAGCTGCGGCGGGGAAGACGTCAGTGACGGGGAGTCATCACAAGGCGCAACTCAGCCGGATTTCGAGACAACAATATCGGCTGAAAGGAGTCATCTTTCTCCAGCGTACGACTTTTTTTTCTGACCCCAACAAAACCCGCGAAAAGCCCACCCAGGCCACACAAAACTGATACCAAATCAGTGACTTTGTCAACCTCAAACCCTGCAATCAAATCAGAAGAGAGTGCCGACCACGACACGGCAAAGGCGCCAATACCGGCAAACAAAATCATAAAAAGCAATGGCAAAAGATAAGTCAAAATAGACAACTTCAGCAATGACACTTCGGGAATACCAATAACCACATCATCTCCAACGGCACAATCAAGGGCATTGCTAAGCGGGATATCCGCTGTCTTCTGATTTAACATCATGGACAAGGTTTTTTGTCCACAAGCAGTCGCTTGACAAGCGTCGCAGGCACTACGCCTGACCACCCTGACCCAAGCGTATTGATCATCAACAGCGACGACTTTACCGTTTTCTTTCAGCACCTTACCTACTTCTTCCAACTACAATGAACACCGGACGATATACCGACTCATACTGTGTTAGCCTAACGACTCCGCACCCTCCTTGCAACTTTTACCGCAGCCAGCGAGGCAATCGTGACGCTCGCCAGCCAAACCACGGATCGATCAAACGATTAACCGCCTAAAAGTGACATTCAAATAGACAGCAAGCGATATATTTAGTTCAATAACCAGTTAGATACCGTCACAAATCAGGACTCACCATGACTGCTACCTTTAATTACGACGCGCTTATTATCGGAAGTGGTGCTGCAGGATTGACCACTGCACTGAATCTCCCTGCCTCGGTTCGCATAGCCGTAATCACGAAAACAGAAGCGCTGAGTGGCTCGACACTCTATGCTCAAGGCGGTATCGCCGCCGTTCTCAATGACGCGGATTCTGTCGAATCCCATATCGCAGACACACTCGACGCTGGTGCGGGTCTATGTCACCCAAATACAGTAAAACACACCATAGACCGAGGCAAACAAGCGATTGAATGGCTGATTGACGAGGGCGTTGCCTTCACCAGGCTGCCCGACAATAAAACTGAATACCACCTAACAAAAGAAGGCGGCCACAGCCACCGACGGGTCATTCACTCTGCCGATGCAACGGGAAAAGCGGTATCCACCGCTTTGGTAGATAAAGTGCGCCAGGCAGAAAACATAGACCTGCTCGAAAACAGGGTAGCCATTGACCTTGTTACAAGTAAAAAACTGTCGCTGCCCGGCAATCGTTGTCTGGGTGCTTATATACTGAATCGAAGTAACTCTCACGTTGAACTAGTCAAAGCCAGATTCGTCGTTCTGGCCACCGGAGGGGCCAGTAAAGCCTACCTGTATACCAGCAATCCCGATGGCGCGACTGGTGATGGTATCGCCATTGCCTGGAGAAGTGGCTGCCGAGTCGCCAACATGGAATTCAATCAGTTTCACCCAACCTGCCTGTATCACCCGCAAGCCAAGGCATTTCTTCTAACGGAGGCGATTCGCGGTGAAGGTGGTAAATTAAAACTTCCTGACGGCAAACGCTTTATGCACTTGTTCGATGAACGAGAAGAACTGGCACCAAGAGATATAGTGGCACGAGCCATCGATCACGAGATGAAAAGAACCGGCGCCGATCACCTTTATCTGGATATCAGTCACAAATCATCGGAATTTATCACCGAACACTTCCCGACGATTTATCAGGGGTGCCTGAAGTATGGCATCGATATCACCAGCCAACCCATTCCTATCGTTCCTGCTGCGCATTACACTTGCGGCGGCGTTATAACAGATATTCACGGTGCCACTGACGTTGACCAGCTATATGTAGTCGGCGAATCATCATTTACCGGTCTGCACGGCGCAAACCGGCTGGCCAGCAATTCATTACTCGAATGTCTGGTATTCGCTAAAAGCGCAGCGCAACATATCACTGCCAGACTGAACCAGGTTCAAGAACCTCCCGCCGTTCCTGACTGGGATGAATCATTGGTAACGGATTCAGACGAAGATGTCGTGATTTCTCATAACTGGGACGAATTACGCCGGTTTATGTGGGACTATGTTGGCATCGTCAGGACAACCAAGCGCTTGCAGCGAGCCAAACACCGTGTCGATATGCTGTCCCGGGAGATCAGTGAGTACTACAGCAACTACAAAGTCAGCAACGACCTGCTGGAACTGCGTAATCTAGTCACTGTTTCAGACCTGATGATTTGTTGTGCGCTAACCAGAAAGGAAAGCCGAGGACTCCATTATACGTTAGACTATCCCGCCAGATTGGACAGTGCCGAAGACACTATTCTAACCCCGGCAAACTATTCCGGCTCGGTCTGAGAAAAGATGAAAGAACATATACGGTACGACGCATCCACGTTATAATCCTGACTTGACAACTTGACGGATTCACTATGAGCGTAGAAGAAAACAAACTATTCTGGCACAGCCGCCGAGGCATGCTGGAACTGGACGTACTATTGGTTCCTTTCCTCAAAGAGGTTTACCCAAACCTGCCTCCAGATGACAAGGAACGCTATAAAAAGTTGCTGGAATGCGAAGACCAGGATATGTTTAGCTGGTTTATGAAAAAAACTGAACCGGCTGATCCGGATATCAAAAAAATAGTTACCTTGATTGTTGACCGTGTTCAACCCGATTAGTCTGAAGCTGACCGCCTCCCCCCGGATCTGCTTGTTGAGTGTGGCGATTCCAGTCACCATAGTAGTAGCGATCGCTCACCTCGATTTGCCTGGCTGGGGAAGCGTCACAGCGACACTATTGGCTGTAACCGTCGCTGTTGACCTGATAATAAAACAAGGTTTGCTGATGCACCCGGATTCAGTACAACAAATAACGGCGTCTAACCACTGCCTTCATTATTGGACAAAAAGCGGCACCAAACACAAGGCAAGGCTGGGCAGTGCAACTATCATCCACCCGACGCTATCTGTATTGAATCTAAAAGCTGAAACATCACCGCTGCCACTCTATTTGTTGCTCACTCGTGATAATTGTAGATTGGACGATTTCAGACGCCTGCGGGTTGCCATCAAACTAAAAGACATAACTTAAAAAAGCCAACTCAACAATTCGACAATCGCCATGAACGAGTTCTGGAAGCAAGTTAACAATACACAAATAACGCCATTGGCAACACTCGATTCATCAGTCATAAACGGAAATGCCCACATCCTATGCCCGCTTTCCGATGACTCGATCTTACATCTCTCTGGCCCCGACGCAGAAAAGTTCCTGCAGGGACAAATTACCTGCGATGTCAGGCAAATATCAGCAACTCAATCATCGATGGGAGCGGCTTGCACGGCCAAAGGCAAAATGGTTGCATTGTTCCAACTCGTGATGGATAGCTCACAAAACGATCCCGGTTATTTACTCCGGGTTCCTACCAGCACCGCCGCTTCATTTCTCGCCCACATCAACAAATACATCGTTTTCTCCAAGGCATCCGTCTCGATAAGCAAAGAAATTAGCGTTGTCGGACTGTTCGCAGGTAACAATACGTCAATTGCAGATACCAAGCTGCCCGAGGAATCAGGTGCGACGGTCGCCAATGGCAGAATCATACTAACCAGAGTCGCCCAACATACCCCTCTGTTCGAGGTCTATGGCACACCCGCTGACCTAATTGAGTTTTTCCGGTCGATAAATACACCGACATTGGCGAGCAACCATGCCACTTGGAGAAGTATCGAAATCTATTACGGTATACCCAGGCTTGAAATAACGCACATAGACAAATATGTGCCACAAAACTTCAATCTGCACTACCTGAACGCAATCAGCTTCAACAAAGGATGCTACACAGGCCAGGAAATAGTCGCCAGGATAAAGTACCTGGGCAGAGAAAAGAAACAGCTGCGTGTTATGCAAAGCGAATTAGCCAATACTCCCCCCCCTTCCAGTCAGTCGGTGGTTGGAGCGGCAATTGAAAACTCCGAGCATGAAAAAACCGGTACGGTATTGAGCTGCAGTGAGATCATTGACGGAAAAATATACCTGACCGTCATGTTAAATCTGAACGATAACAATCATGACACAGCATACTTTACCCCCGCGTTGAACAACAATCCGTTGCAGCTGGTCGAGCTATCGTATATCGCTAAGTCATAATCTTGGGCTCTTCGTAAAAGAGTGTGAAAAACCTTATACTTGAACCAATTTTGAAGATGCAGATTGGGGGCAGTAACTCGATGATTATTTCAAGGGTGCACAAAGGCTACATTGGCCTTTGAAAACCTCATGAAAACTGGTCGGGGCGAGAGGATTTGAACCTCCGACCACATGCACCCCATGCATGTACGCTACCAGACTGCGCTACGCCCCGATAAAAACTGCCAAAGTATGAAAGGGATCCATTCTCAAGCGGAGGGAAATGGTACCCCACTTGAAGCTGGAAATAAATATCAAAATCAGAAATAAATAGCCTCAACTGGATTTTTCCGTTTTACATCACCCTGTTATCAGGGATGATTTAGCACTTCCAGCACTTGCTCCAGTTCAATGATCATCTGACGAATGAGCTGTTTGTATTGACTGGAATCCTCTTTTGCGTCACTACTACTCAGCTTCTGCTTGGCTCCCCCTATGGTATAACCTTGATCATAGAGTAAGCTTCTGATCTGACGAATAGTTAACACATCCTGCCGCTGGTAATAGCGTCGATTACCACGTCGCTTTACCGGCGCCAACTGGGTAAACTCCTGTTCCCAGTATCTCAGAACATGAGCCTTGACACTACAGAGTTCGCTTACTTCGCCTATCGTAAAATAGCGCTTGCCTGGTATTGGCGGCAGTTCGTCATTGTGACTGGGTTCCAGCATATGCTTCTACTTTCGCTTTTAGTTTTTGTCCTGGTCGAAAAGTGACTACTCTTCGCGCTGTTATTGGAATTTCCTCGCCTGTTTTCGGGTTACGACCAGGCCGTTGCTTTTTGTCCCGGAGGTCAAAATTCCCAAAACCAGACAGCTTTACCTGTTCATTGTGGCTTAACGAATTTTTGATTTCGTCAAAAAACGACTCGACCAACTCCTTTGCTTCCCGCTTGTTCAGGCCAACTTCTTCATACAGGCATTCTGCCATATCTGCTTTTGTCAAAGCACCCATACCATTCACTCTTACGAATAATCAAATTTGACCAGGCTAGGTTTCCACCCGGCCACGTTGTACCAAACCAAAGTCCATCAACTCCTCAAAGTCGCATCAAAATTTTGCTCCAACGCAACAATGACACCATTGAATATATCCGACACTTCTTCATCGTTCAAGGTGCGTGTCGGGTGTTGCCAGGTAATACCAATAGCCAAACTTTTTTGATCTGGCTCTATTCCCTCGCCTTGATAATTATCAAATACCAAAACGTCAGACAACCACTCTCCGGCGGTCTGTTTGATTACGGATTCGACGTCGGAATAACAAACCCGATCGTTTACCATGATAGCCAAATCTCGCCGAACTTCCGGAAATTTCGAAAACTCTTTAAATTTTGGTAGCTTACCACTATCCAATATATCTAAGCTTAGTTCAAAAATAAACGCAGAACCATTTAATTCCAGTTTTTTATATAAACTCGGATGTAACGCACCCAAATAACCGAAAGTCACACCATTTTTTGAAATTGCGGCACACTGACCAGGGTGCATTGCTTCATGTGCGGCTTTATCAAAGGTAAAACCGCCGCCCAGAATAGTGAGCAGCGATTCCAAATCGGCTTTCGCATCATAAAAATCGAAACTGGATTTATCCGCAGTCCAGTTTTCTCTGTTTCTGCGACCGGCCAGAATACCTGCCAATTTCGGTTTTTGAACAATTGCACCGTTTTCAGTATGGAACGTCAGCCCGGTTTCAATCAACTTGAGGCGCACTTGCTGACGGTTTTGGTTATAGGCTACCACCTTGGCAAGCCCTGGCCACAAAGAGGTTCTCATCACCGACATATCGCCGGAAATGGGGTTGGCCAGCGTGATTCCTGTAAAACCGGGGTTCAGTGCCGCTTGCGACTTGGGTTCGACGAAACTGTAGGTCACCACTTCCTGGTAGCCAAGTGATACCAGATGATCGACCACTCGCTCCAGCGAGGTGCTCGTTTCGGGTATCTCAGTCAAAGACAGGCTCCCCTTTGGCTCAGTGACAGGCAAGTTGTCATAACCGAATATGCGACCGACTTCTTCAATCAAATCAGCTTCGATGGCAATGTCGAATCGATATCCCGGCACGGTCACCTGGAATCCGTCTTTAGTCAGCTTATCGACCACCAAGCCAAGCCGAGCGAGAATTTCCTCTATTTCGGTTTTGTCTATTTCCACCCCCAACAAAGAATGCACTTTCTCATAACGCAAACTAACCACTCGCCGAGCAGGAAGATGCTTCTTGTCAGACTTGACAATGATCGGACCCGGTTCACCACCGACGATATCCAGTAACAACTGGGTCGCTCTTTCCACGGCAACAGCTTGTAACTCGTAGTCCACTCCCCGCTCAAACCGATGAGACGAGTCCGTATGCAAACCATAGCTTCGAGCTTTTCCGGCAATAGCCGCAGGATTAAAAAACGCACTCTCCAAAAAAATGTCCTGGGTCTTCTCGTTTACGCCGGTATCACTGCCTCCCATGATGCCGGCGATCGCAATCGCATGATTTTCATCAGCGATAACCAGGGTATCATCTCGCAGCTCGACTTCCTGACCATCGAGTAACAACAGTTTTTCGCCGGTTCTGGCCATCCTGACATCGATGCCACCGGACAGTAAATCCAGGTCAAAGGCGTGCATAGGCTGACCTAACTCCATCATCACGAAGTTGGTCACATCCACCACAGGGTCGATGCTTCGCACACCACAGCGGCGAAGCTTCTCTCTCATCCACAACGGCGTTCTGGCAAAAACGTCTACCCCCTTTATGACTCGCCCAACATACTTGGCGCAAGCCTGAGGGGCGGACAACGTTACATCAAAGGTAGCATCGATTCTAGCCGCAACCGGCGACATAGCCTTAGGCTGAAACGTTTGTTGATTAAGCACAGCCACCTCACGAGCAAGCCCCACAAGCGATAAACAATCACTTCTATTAGGCGTCAGATCCACCTCGATAACATAATCATCCAGTTCCATATATTGCCTGAAGTCACTACCGACCGGCGCATCCGGCGACAACTCCATGATACCCTCCGAGTTGTCAGACAAACCTAATTCCGACTCGGCACACAACATCCCGTTCGATTCGACACCGCGAATTTTGGCTTTTTTAATTTTAAAATCACCCAACAAAACAGCGCCAACCTGTGCGAACGGAGCTTTCAATCCGGCCCGAACATTGGGAGCACCGCAGACAACCTGGTATTCCATCCGGCCATCGGATACCTGGCAAACACTCAGCTTATCGGCATCTGGATGCTTCTCAGCCGATACCACTTCCGCCACAACGACACCATGAAACGCGCCGGCGACAGGCTCGACAGTATCCACCTCCAGGCCCGCCATAGTAAGCTGCTGAACCAATTCTTGTGTACCCAGCTCCGGGTTGACCCACTCTCTTAGCCACTGTTCGCTAAATTTCATCGCTCTTCCGCTATTTCTGAAAAATTAATTGATTGAAATTCTGCCATCGAGACAAAAACGACCTTTCTATAATTACTTGAACTGGCTCAAAAATCGCACATCGTTTTCAAAGAACAATCGGAGATCATTGACACCATATCTCAGCATGGCCAAACGCTCGACACCGAGACCAAAGGCAAAACCGGCGTATTTTTCCGAATCGACGCCCGCAGACTCAAACACCTTGGGGTGAACCATTCCGCAGCCCATCACTTCCAACCATTTAGTATGGCCGTCTTCATCCCGTCCCCATTCTATGTCAACTTCCGCAGACGGCTCGGTAAACGGAAAATAGGACGGACGAAAACGGACGGCCAAATTCCGCTCGAAGTAAACGCGCAAGAACTCTTCCACCGTGCTCTTTAAATCGGCAAAACTGACTTTTTCCTCTACCAGCAACCCTTCCACCTGGTGGAACATAGGCGTGTGGGTCTGATCAGAATCACATCGATAGACTCGACCAGGACAGATCATCCTGAACGGTGGCTGGCCATTTTTCATCGTGCGTATTTGAACCGGAGAGGTATGGGTTCTCAGAAGTGTGTTCGTATCAAAGTAGAAGGTGTCGTGCATGGCTCTCGCCGGATGGTAAGATGGAATATTCAACGCTTCGAAATTATGGTAGTCATCCTCGATTTCCGGGCCTTCTTCGATGCTGTAACCGGCCTTCGCAAAAAACTGTTCTATTCGCCTGAGAGTGCGAGTAACCGGGTGAACGCCGCCCAAATCAGATGCACGACCGGGAAGCGTCACATCGATGGCTTCTTTTTCCAGCTTACGGTTAAGCTCAGCATGCTCGAGGCTGGCTTTCTTTTCCGTCATCAGCGCTTGAATCCGTCCCTTGGCTTCATTGATTTTTGCGCCTGCGGCGGGCCGCTCTTGCGCCGACAGCTTACCCAGCCCTTTCAGTAAATCGGTTAACTTGCCTTTTTTACCCAAATAACCGACTCGAACCTGATCCAGGTCTTGAACAGAATTCGCCGACTCCACAGCGCCCAACGCTTCCTGCACCAGACTTCCTAAGTTTTCCATCCCATCGCTCCAGATGTGTATTGAAATACCAATTGTGAAAAAGACATCTCATTTAAAAATTCACGTTGCTATCACTTTACTCAGCGCTAAATAAACCCTAAGACAAGTAAGGGGAGAGCTCTCGCCCTCCCCTTATCAGATATTCGCCAAAATATCCAGCCCCTAGGCCACCGGCTACCGGACTCCGCTTCAGGACAAAGCAGCTTTTGCCTGCTCTACAATCGCGGTAAATGCCTGTTTCTCGTTCATTGCCAAATCAGCGAGAATTTTTCGGTCTATTTCTATATTCGATTTTTTCAGACCTGCAATCAAACGACTGTAAGACAACCCGTTTAATCGCGCACCGGCATTGATCCGGGCAATCCAGAGCGCTCTGAACTGGCGCTTGCGCTGACGACGGTCGCGGTACGCATACTGACCGGCTTTGATTACCGCTTGTTTCGCAACTCGAAAGACACGGCTACGCGCACCGTAATAACCTTTTGCTTGCTTTAACACTTTCTTGTGACGGGCACGAGCCACGACACCACGTTTTACTCGAGGCATATATCAATCCTTCCTGACAATTCTTAATTAAACTAATAACCCAATGACCGATCAGATAGCTTACTTACGCAGCATTCGATTGACCGATGGCACATCCGCCGCCGCAATCTGCTTACAACCTCGAAGATGGCGTTTACGTTTGGTAGGCTTCTTGGTCAAGATGTGACTCGTGAAGGACTGCTTATGTTTATAACCATTTGCTGTTTTTTTAAAGCGTTTTGCAGCACCGCTTTTGGTTTTCATTTTAGGCATAATAATCCACTTCGCATTCGTAATTTTATATAGTGACTACTGATTACCCCCTAGCGATATCGCCCTTCAAAGCGACCCTTTGACAACGACTGCTTTGGGATAACAAACTTCTCACTACTTCTTCTTTTTGGGGGCCACTACCATCATGGCCTGCCGACCTTCCATCTTCGGTTCCTGCTCGATAGTACCGTACTCTTCCAGGTCTTTGCCGACCCTTCTCAGCAGGTCTATACCGAGTTCCTGATGCGCCATTTCACGACCACGAAAACGAATCGTTACTTTGGCTTTATCCCCCTGTCCAAGGAAACGTATCAGGTTGCGTAGTTTTACCTGATAATCCCCTTCTTCCGTCCCTGGTCGTAACTTGATTTCTTTTACCTGAGACTGCTTCTGTTTTTTTCTGGCTGCAGCCTTTTGTTTCTTTTCTTCAAAGATTTTCTTGCCATAATCCATGACCTTACAGACCACTGGATCAGAATCCGTGATTTGTACCAAGTCAAGCGATTCTTTAGACGCCATCTCAAGGGCTTCAGACAACGGAACGATTCCGACCTGCCCTCCATCACTGGAAATCAGTCTGACTTCCCGTGCGGTAATTGCTTCATTGACTAAGTTTCTGCTGCCTTTGCCTGCTTGGTTATTGCGCTTAATTTTTATTTCTCCGATTCAAGGCGGCCTTTTTTCGAACACTCTTTATCCAGAAGTCCCCTCAATGCCTTTAACGACATGCTTCCCAGATCCTCCCCACGCCGAGTCCGAACGGCCACAGTTTCATTTTCAACTTCTTTATCACCAACCACGACAAGAAAAGGTACCTTGTTGATGGTATGCTCGCGAATTTTAAATCCGATCTTCTCGTTTCTCAAGTCTGTATTGACTCTATATCCATCATTTTGCAATATTTCCGCGATTTTCTGGCAATACCCGCTTTGCTTGTCGGTAATATTCAGAATAGCAACCTGCTTGGGCGCCAACCAGAGGGGAAACGTGCCTTCATAGTTTTCAATCAGTATTCCAATAAATCGCTCAAAAGAACCTAAAATAGCCCGATGTAACATGACCGGAGTTTGTCGACTTTGGTCGTCAGACACATATTGCGCGTTCAAACGGCCTGGCATCGAGAAATCGACCTGAATGGTGCCGCACTGCCATACCCGACCAATGCAGTCTTTAAGCGAAAACTCGATTTTGGGGCCATAAAAAGCTCCTTCACCAGGCAACAATTCCCAATCCAGCCCCATCTTGTTCAGCGCCTCTTCCAGTGCCGCTTCCGAACGATCCCATATTTCATCACTACCCACCCTTTTTTCGGGACGAGTGGACAGTTTCAGCAATATTTCTTCAAAACCGAAGTCTTTATAGACTTCAAAAAGCAAATCGATAAACTCTGACACCTCATCTTGTATCTGAGCTTCTGTACAGAAAATGTGTGCATCATCCTGGGTAAAGTTCCTGACTCTCATCAACCCATGCAATGTACCCGAAGGCTCGTTACGATGGCAGGAACCGAACTCGGCAAGTCGCATCGGTAAGTCTTTGTGACTTTTCAAACCCTGATTGAATATCTGAATATGACAGGGGCAATTCATTGGCTTGACTGCAAAGTCACGATTTTCAGAAAAGGTGGTAAACATCATGTCACTAAACTTGTCCCAATGACCTGACTTCTCCCAGAGCGAGCGGTCGACCAACTGCGGTGTATTGACCTCCTGATAACCATTGCGATTCAGCACATCGCGCATATAGTCTTCAAGCACTTTATAGATAGTCCACCCATTGGGATGCCAGAACACCATTCCCGGCGCTTCTTCTTGAGTGTGAAATAAATCCAGTTTTTTGGCAAGTTTACGATGGTCCCTTTTTTCAGCCTCAGCCAATCGATTTAAATAGGCTTTCAGGTTCTTTTTGTTATCCCAGGCGGTTCCATAGATTCGCTGCAACATTTCATTGCTGGAGTCACCACGCCAATAGGCACCGGCCACTTTCATCAACTTGAACGATTTCAATTTGCCAGTGGAAGGGACGTGCGGCCCGCGACAAAGATCCATCCAGTCACCCTGCCGATAGACGGATATTTCCTCTGAATCGGGCAACTCGGTAATCAATTCGACTTTATACTTTTCGCCCATCGAAGAAAACTGCTCGATCGCCTGCTCGCGAGACATAACCACTCGCTCAACCGGTAAATTCTGTTGCGCGAACTCATTCATTTTCTTTTCGATTACTTCCAGATCCTCTGGAGTAAAAGGACGCTCGAAAGCAAAGTCATAATAGAAACCATTTTCGATAACAGGACCAATGGTCACTTGAGCTTCGGGAAAAACGGCCTGGGTTGCCATTGCCAGCAAGTGAGCGGTCGAATGCCTAATTACCGCCAAACCTTCTTCATCGCGATCCGTGATAATCGCCAATTCAGCGTCATCGCGCATAACATAGGATGTATCTACCAATTTACCGTCGACCTTGCCCGCAATCGCCGCTTTGAATAACCCGGGGCCAATATCTCCGGCCACCTCTGCAACAGAAACCGGATTATCGAATTGACGTTGACTCCCATCTGGAAGAGAAATAGTTGGCATAACCGCTCCTTTCACTCAGTGGTGATCCCTACCACAGACCACATGCTATAAAAATGGGCGGCAATTCTAGCAAGGTTAGGGGAACAATGCTATCTATCAGAACTTAAATTATCGTGCTTTTAACGCGATAGTTTTTGTCTGTGCTTTTGCAGTGCAGCTATTCCGAGAAGCAGCAGAAAAACCGGTAAGTACAGCCACTCTTTTGCCGGTCTCTCCGCATCGGTCTGGATAGAGACGATCTCCCAGTCAAAATCAATTTTCGCTTTTTCAGCTTGACTTCCGAATACCAGATTGTCAACATAAGCTTTAGCTCCATCAAATCTGAGTTCAAGACCCATTGCCGCCAGCTTTTCTTCTGCAGTTTCAGCTTCCACTTCAACATCGAACAACACATGCTTTGAAATAACATTCCCTTCCAGGGTTTCACCGAGCATAACAAGGTGCAAGCGCTCGCCTTTTTCAAGCGAAGACAAATGATCGAAAATCTCGACTGCCGGATGATTGTTGTGCGCCGGATAGATTTCATCCCACCAGAAACCCGGTCGAAAAAAACTGAACGCGACCAGCAAGAGCAAAACAGTCTCCCACCACCTGTTTTTGATAAACCAATAGCCCTGGGTCGCGGCTGAAAACATCAGCATCCCCGATACTGCGCCAACCACAGTCCAGACAAGATTGATCCAGTTTTCTATACCAATTAACAAAAGCTGGGTATTAAAAATAAACATAAATGGCAGGATTGCCGTCCGGATGTCGTAGGTAAATCCCTGAATTCCGGTTCTGATTGGATCGGCTCCGGAAATGGCCGAAGCGGCATAAGCTGCCAGCCCTACCGGCGGTGTGTCATCCGCCAGAATACCAAAATAGAAAACGAACAAATGGACAGCGATCAGAGGTACAACCAGCCCATGCTGAGCGCCCAGTGTCACGATAACCGGCGCCATCAGCGTGGATACCACGATATAGTTCGCCGTTGTCGGCAGTCCCATTCCGAGAATCAGACTGATGCCGGCAGTAAAGATCAGCATAAGCAGCATATTACCGCCCGACATAAACTCGACAAACTCGGTCATTACCAAGCCAATTCCAGTCAGCGTCACCGTACCCACGACAATTCCAGCGGTCGCCGTGGCTACACCGATTCCAACCATACTCCGGGCGCCATTGACCATTGCCTCGAAACAATCGACAACGCCCACCTTCACCGATGCAGCGAAACGGGTATTTTTCCGAAAAAAAGCTAACAGGGGACGCTGGGTCAAAACAATAAATATCATCGCTACCGTTGCCCAAAATGCTGACAACGCGGGCGAAAATCGCTCGACCGCAAGCATCCAGACCAATACGACAACAGGCAATAAAAAATGAAGGCCGGAACGCAAGGTAGGGCCGACTTTCGGAAGTTCGGTTATATCAACACTTGGATCATCTATTTCGAGTTCCGGCACAGTAGCGGCCAACTTAACAAGTAATATATAGGACAGGCAGAACAAAGCCGATGCGATTATCCAGGTCACGTCTCCGGCGACATCTTTGACCCAGCCAAGCCCAAAATACACAGCGAAGGTAAGCAGCATCATGCCAATAAAAACTGTCAGAAAAGACAGCAGTTTTTGCGCAACGGTAGTGGTGGTCGTTCGCCCTGGAACTCCCTGCATACCCAGTTTGACCGCTTCCAGATGCACGATGTAGACCAATGCGACATAGGAGATAAGGGCCGGAAGTATCGCATGTTTGATCACGTCGAGATAGGAAATATCCACATACTCGACCATAAGAAAGGCCGCAGCGCCCATGATGGGTGGCGTCAGTTGACCATTTGTCGAAGCGGCCACTTCCACCGCACCGGCCTTGACAGGTGGAAAACCCACCCGCTTCATCAGCGGAATGGTAAAAGTTCCAGTGGTGACTACGTTGGCAATGGACGAACCCGATATCAAGCCACTCAAACCACTGGATACCACTGCTGCTTTTGCCGGCCCGCCTCGCATATGACCGAGAAGTGAATAAGCCACTTTTATAAAATAATTTCCAGCACCGGCCTTTTCCAACAAAGCCCCAAACAACACAAACAGAAAAACGAAACTGGTCGATACGCCAAGAGCGATACCGAACACACCTTCGGTCGTCAGCCATTGGTGAGACATCGTCTTATTCAGGCTTGCCCCTTTATGTGCAATAACATCCGGCATATAAGGACCACCAAAGGTGTAAATCAGAAAGACGGCGGCCACTATCATCAAGGGTAAGCCTAATGCTCTCCTGGTCGCTTCCAAAAGCAGCATCATGCCAATAATGGCAAACACCACATCCATTGTCAGTGGCGCCCCGGCCCGGCCGGCCAGATCATTGCGAAATACCAGGAGATACAAAACACTGCTGGCGGCAAGCAGTGCCAACCCCCAATCGTAGAGAGACACGGCCTTGCCTACTTTACTTTTTAAGGCAGGGAATGCAGCAAACGCCAGAAACAACGCAAAACTGAGATGAATAAATTTTGATTCATCTTCGTTAAACACACCAATATTGAATTCAAACGGAAGCGGTGAAGCGATCCAGACCTGGAATAAAGACCAACAAAAAGGAACAGCGGTCAGGATCAATCTGGCCAATCCGGCGCTCGCCCGCCCTCCTGTTTCACTGGCCAGCAAGTTGTCGATGCTGTCTGTTTTCACCTGGTCTTCAGCATCGTTGCTTTGGGTCTGATTGCTTTGGGAGTGGTTTGTGTTATCCAAATCGCTTATTTCTCGGTGCGGCGAGGGGCTCATCGCTGAATCCTTTTTTGTAGCCAAAAGAGGGAAACGCCCTTATGAAAACAAGGGCGTGTTAGAGCTGCCGTATTTGTCGCATGCTACTTACTTCAAACCGACTTCCTTGTAATATTTTTCAGCTCCAGCATGCAAAGGTGCAGACAAACCATCCGCGATCATCGCTTTCTTGTCGAGATTGGCGAACGCCGGGTGTAAGCGTTTGAAACTGTCAAAATTTTCGAACACAGCTTTGACAACCTGATAGATCAATTCATCAGGTACATCTGATGAGGAAACAAAGGTCGCACCGACACCAAAGGTAGCCACGTCTTTGTCGTTGCCACGATACATGCCACCAGGAATTTTCGCTGTTCGATAATAAGGCGTGGTTGCCACCAACTTGGCCACGGCATCGCCATCAACGGCTACCAGTACACTATCACAGGATGTGGTCGCTTCCTTGATAGCACCGGATGGATGGCCAACGACATAAACCATCGCATCAATTTTGTTATCACACAAAGCTTTGGACTGTTCTGATGCTTTCAGCTCAGAGGCCAGCTTGAAATCCGCTTTTGTCCAGCCAATTTCGTTCATCAACACTTCCATAGTACCACGCTGACCTGATCCCGGATTGCCGATATTGACCCGTTTGTCTTTCAATTGGCTAAAATTGGTGATACCTGAGTCTTTGCGCGCAACCACAGTAAAGGGTTCTGGGTGTAAAGAGAACACCGCTCGAAGCTTCTTGTTTGGCCCCTTGCCCTCGAATTTGCTGCTGCCATTATAGGCATGATACTGCCAATCGGATTGGGCGACCCCCATATCCAGTTCCCCTTCCCGGATGGCATTCAAGTTATAGATAGAACCACCGGTGCTTTCGACAGAACAGCGAATTCCATGTTCCTTTCTTGACTTGTTGACAAGTCGGCAAATTGCGCCCCCGGCCGGGTAGTAAACTCCCGTTACGCCACCCGTTCCGATAGTGATAAATTGCTGCTCTTTGGGCGCCGCCTGAAGACCTGCAGCAACAACGCCAAGGGTTCCTGCCATCATCAGGGTCATGAATTTTTTGATTAGTGTCATCTGTTATTCCATCCTTATTTTTCTAGTTTGTCTATTCGATCTTATCAGAGAATACCCTGATATTTACTCCTTCAAACTATACTAATACACCAACAAAATAAAGTAACAACAAGGAAAAGCCTGGCAATAAAAAGCCGCTTACGGCTAGAGTCTTAGCGAGCTGCGGCAAAAAAAACCGCGAAAATCTCACGGCTTTTTCGATAGGCATAGTACACCTTGAAGATTCAACTAAGAAGCGACAGTTTTGGCAGCTTTTGCCTTTGCAAGCATTTTTTCCGGTCGTAACATAAATCTGGCCAAAGCGGGTAACAACCAGAGCGAACCTACCATATTCCATATAAACATAAAGAACAGCAATATTCCCATATCCGCCTGAAACTTGATCGGAGAGAATATCCAGGTACAGACACCCACACCCAGGGTCACCCCGGTAAAGCTGACGGCTTTCCCCGTGGTTCTGAGTGTTTCAAAGTAAGCTTCCTGCAACGGCCTGCCTTCCAGAAGCATCTTCTCCAATTTGGAGTAAATATAGATGCCATAGTCGACACCAATTCCGACACCCAAAGCAATCACAGGCAAAGTCGCAACCTTGATCCCTATTCCCATGATAGCCATTAACGCCTCGCACAATACCGACGTTAGACCAAGCGGAATCACGATACAGAGTACCGCACGGAGACTTCGAAAAGTGATAAAACACAAGGTACTGACCACTGCATAAACAAAGAACAGCATCATATCCTTCGCTTTGGTAATCACTTCGTTGGTCGCCGCTTCCACTCCGCCATTACCAGCCGCCAACAGAAAACGAAACCCTTCAAACGGATTGTCATCGATAAAATCCTGAACCACAGCCACAACCCGTTTGAGTGTTCCAGCTTTGTGATCGGTCAAATACACGATTAACGGCGTCAAACTGCAGTCGGTATTGATCATACCACTGGGAGCACGCCGGATGGATGAATTGATGACGGTTTGATTCCTAGACAACTCATACCACTTCCAATTACCTTCATTAAGTGCCTTGGTGACAATTTTGGACACAGTTACCAAGGAGGCGGTCGTTTGCACGCCTTCGGTATTTTCGATAACCCATTGCATTCGATCCATCGCATCCATAACGGCATAGGTGGTGCACCGCTCAGGCTCGGTCTCAACCATGATCACCAGCACATCCGAGCTGGTGCTGTAGTTACTGATAATGTATTCATTATCCAGGTTGTACCGCGAATCCGGCCTCAATTCCGGTGCACCTTTATCTAGATCACCCACTTTAAGGTCTTTCTGATAATAGAACCCCAAACCAAAGCCAAGGGCGGCAATCAACACCGAAATAGGTGCAACACTGGGGTGCGAGAAGTAGGACAATACCCACCATTTTCTATCCGCTTTTTCACCGTGATTTTGAATGTGGGTGACACCGGATTTGCTGATACCGATATAGGACATAACAATTGGCAGCAAAACCAGATTGGTAACGATAATTATCGCCACACCAACACCGGCGGCAACAGCCAAGTCCTTGATCACGTCGATAGAAATAAAAAGTAACGTTAAAAAGCCGATCGCGTCACTGACCAATGCCAACATGCCAGGAATATAAAGTTGACGAAAGGCAAGCCGGGCGGAAGTCATGGAATCCAATCCTTTGCCTGCCTCCACGGCCATGGCATTGACCACTTGCACGCCGTGACTAATGCCAATTGCAAATACCAGAAATGGGACCAATACCGAATAGGGATCCATGCCGTAACCCAGTAGTTTCAGTATTCCCAACTGCCAAAATACCGCCACCAGTGACGCAAATATCGGAACCAGGGTACTGGCAATACATCGGGAGTAAACCAAAAGGAAAATGAACGCAAGCACGATGGTCACCACAGCGAACAGGGCTATCGACTTGATCCCTTCGATCAGATCCCCTACTTTTTTGGCAAAACCGATAATGTGAACATCGATGTTCGGGTCTATTTCCTGATACTTGTCGCGTACTTTCTCTTCAAGATCGCGCGAAAAAGCCCGATAGTCCAGTTTCTTTCCAGTTTCTGGATTAAATTCAGACAGAGGGGCAAAAATTATTGTCGATTTAAAGTTATCCGCAACCAACCGTCCAACCTGACCGCTTTTCAATATGTTCTGTCGCAACATCTCCAGGCGTTCTTGCGATCCGTCGTATCCATTAGGTATAACAGGCCCACCCTGGAACCCCTCCTCGGTAACTTCCACCCACCGCACATTGGGTGTCCAAACTGACTTCAAGCCGGCCCGATCGACACCCGGCAGATAAAACACCTCATCGGTAATTTTCTGCAAGGTTTCCATGTACTCTTTATTGAAAATATCTCCCTGCTTGACAGAAACTGCTATTCTCACTGCGTTACCAAGATTCTCCAGATCCTCTCGATTACTGAGCATATTCTGGATAAAGGGATGGTCAAGCGGTATCAAACGTTCAAGACTGGCATCGGGCTTGATTTGCGTAGCGTTATAACCAAAAAAAGCGGTAAGCAACAAAAAAAGAACCAGTATGATAGTACGGTTATTGAATATCATCCGCTCCAGAAATGGCTCTGCTTGCGGAGTGAGTATAAAGTGTTCACCCTTATCGTGTTTTGGGTTAGACATTCATTGATCCCCTAATTCCCCTAAAAAATGTCGTTTGTCACAGGTCTTTGCCTTGACTATCCGCAACCACAACACCACCTTCGCCAAACAGCAGGAGGCTTTGATCCGTTCTATGCAATACCGCCGAGAGCGCCAACCTGTCTTTCCTTTCTAGCGCAATAAAGCTCTCACCACTATTGTTGCTGACCGCAACGACACCTCGAACCCCAACCAAGGTAACGTTGTTACCTTTGCCCGGAGATCCACCCGTTAAAGACGCATCCGTTCCGGCGTCGATCGACTGCCAACTTCGCCCTAAATCAACGGAACGAAAAACGTTGCCACGTAAACCAAAAACAAGCACTTCATTGACATTGCCGGTTCCCGTCAAACCGAAAAACGATCCGTCATAGGGTACATCCAGGGTTTTCCATGTTTCACCAAGATCCATTGACACATAGGCAATTCCGGCTTCACCCACCAGAAAAAGAACATCCCCGGTAATCTTGCCAATAGCATTCAAGTGAAAACGTTCTCGATTTTCAATTTGATGGGCCCAGTTTTCCCAGTTTTTGCCACCATCAGAAGTCTTGAAAAAGAACCCGTAAGCACCAACCACAAAGCCATGATTGGCATCCCTGAACCACACATCCAGCAGTGGTTTGCCTGCACCGGTTTCAGCGTCCACTATCGCATCTTCCAGATTGAATTGCGCTTCTTCCAGCTCGTATTCGATATCCGCTTTATCTTCATCGGTAGCCGCATCAAGCGCGGACTCCAGGTTTTTAATCCGCTGCTCGGCTGCCTTGATCACCATTTGATTTGCCAAATGGCCATCAAATTGTTTTACCCAGGTTTTGCCCGCATCGCGTGTCGCGAGCACGACACCCCCATGGCCGACAGCCCAACCCTGAGTACCATCGATAAAATAAACCGAGGTTAACGTAGTTGACACAGGTACCGCCCCCTGAACCCATGTCATACCGTCATCGCTGGAATAAATAACATGCCCGCGCTCACCCACTGCCACATAGGTATCACCGACCCGAGTCGCGTCCAGCAAAAGTGATTTTGTTGCGAGACTGGTGGCCATTGCAGACGTTTCCAGCACATCCTCCAGAGCCATAGCCGAACCGGCGGAAAACACCAGGACACTGATCGACAGAATAGTACGCACCCACCTCTGACCAACCGCTGACGTTATCCCTTGGCAGACCACAGATGACATCCTGCTGCGCGGTTTTTTCTTCATAGAACTCGCCTTTTCAGTTGACTTTAATTATTGTGCACTCTGGTCTCATCATCGCATAACAACGAGCCAGGTGAAAGTGGCGTTCGGGTCACCTTTGCTCATACCCGACATTATCGACCACTTCGCCTGAGTTGTCTCGGCTTAAAATATCTTGGGTTGGGCACCTTGTTCTCGAATACTCGGGTATCTCGTTCTTCACTATCCAAACCCTGAACGTGGTAGCGACGAGCCTGCAAGTCATAAAAAACATCGATTGCAGTCCATACCCCGGGAAGCTCATAAAAGTTTTTCAAAAAGGCCATACTCACCCGCCAGAGTTTGCCACGGGCATCATACTGATCTACCAACGCGACATTCCAACTGTCTTCATCAATATAAAACACGCGTTTTTGGTAAATATGCCGTGACTCACTTTTAAGATTGGCCTCAACCACATGCACCCGGTGCAACTCCCAGCGAGTATACTTTGGATTGATATGCGAGACATTGAGTAAGTCCTTATACTTAACCGTCGATTGACTCACTCGGTAACTATTGTAAGGGATGTAATACTCTTTCAGTCCCTTGTATTTCCAATGGTATAATTCGGGGGAACCATTATACATATCGGTATCATCAGCTGTTCTCAGATTATCCGCTGCAGCGACCGGAGAGTCATGCGCCAAATTCGGTGCCCGCCGCACCCGTCGCTGCCCCTTGTTATAACCCCAGGCTTTACGTGGCTCTTTCACCTGATCGATGGTCTCGTGTACGAGAATCGCCCCGCCTGCCAATCGCGCCGGCGCCTTGGTAAAGGACAAGTAGTAATACAAAATATTATCAAGATCGTCGACCGAACCTTCTGGATTGTAAAAATTCCAGAATACCTCTTGCTGAGAGCTGACTGGTGTGTAATCGCCATTGCGCTGCACCGCCACCTCGGAAGAACGACGAGTGACAAAAACTCCACGCCACCGAGTCATATGGTTCCACATTGCCTGCAACGCTTTTTCGCTATCGGACCCGGATAGAATCGGAAATGGAATGCCGCCGTAAGCATTTTTAATGCCATTCCCGCCTCCAACCAACCTGGCGGTCAGTGCATTTTTAGCGGTATTCTTTACCACCCAATCAGGCGCGGCATGAGTTCTGCGTGTTTTGTAAACTGGCAATTCGAAGGAAGCCGGATAGGTTTTGATCAATGCCCTGACCCCAACGGTTAATCTGGCCGAATAGTTTTTTACATTTTGGGCATCGATCGTAAACAGCACTTGGTCTTTGGCGAACGGATCGGGGTGATGCTGACCGGAACGCTTATACGCGGCAGGTGGCGTTGTAAGCCCACCTTTCCATGGTGGAATAGAACCTGCCTTGTTGCCTTTTTTTATTGCCCCAAACGGCGTCAATTCCTTACCCAATTTGCGAGCCTCCTGCTGGGATACCTTTGCATCCACCGAGATACCAAAACAGAACAGCAGCAAAAAGCCCAGAACGAAAAGTTTCTTAGTATGCATTGTTTTCCCTTGATACATAACCAACTGAAGTCTCATTACAATTTCGAGATATCGGCCAATAATACCGAAAACCTCACCCAACGGACACAACCTTCGTGAGGACGACTATGGAATTTCGGAACAAGAAAGAGATATCGACCCAATTCAAACCCTGATGACTGTTATATATAAACCCCAACTAATCTATATGCACTCCATATACACCCCATCTATTATACATTTAGCAGACAGATCGATCTGTCTAACCGGCACGGCAAATCAGTGGATCAATTGTTCTTGCTCTTAGATACGATTTCAAATACATCTTTTGACAAGTGTGGCTGCTTCAGTATTCGGTCAAGCTGTTTATTCAACAGAATTTGACGTTCAACACTGTACTTTTTCCAACGAGTCAACGGAATAGCAAGACGAGCGGCAATCTGTGGGTTCTGTTTGTCCAGCTCTATCACACGGTCTGCAAGAAATTGATACCCGGCACCAGAGAGTGCATGAAAATTAACCAGACTTTGATTGGCAAAAACACCAATCACAGCACGAACCTTATTGGGATTTCTGATTTCAAATGCCGGATGCGCCATCAAGTCTTGCACCCGCTTGAGCGTCCCCGTCTTGGCGTGGCCAGACTGGAGCGCAAACCACATTTCGACAACCTGCGCGTCGTCTTTCCAGGCATCGTAAAAAGCAGTCAACGCCGCATCCCGTTCGGCGACGAATGACGATTCCATCAACGCAGCCAACGCAGCCAGTCGATCTGTCATATTGGTTGCGTTGGAGTATTGCCGTAACGCCCACTCCAGAGCTTCTTCTTCATCTATTTTCAATAACCAGGATAACGCCAAGTTTTTCAATGATCGTTGTGCTACCGATGACGAATCATAGCGATATTCAGTAGTGTCATTGTTTACAAGATACAACTCCTTTAGCTCAGCGCGTAACCGATGGGCAATGGTTGCCAACACCAGGTTTCTTGTGTCGTGAATCTCATCTACATGGGCGATAACGGATATTTCAATGAGATACTGTTCACTAGGCAGAATCATCATCTTGGCCAATAACGCCCGCTCTTCAACCGTCCCCGCCATTTTTGCTCCGAGTGTATTCCGGTACGCTTCAACCAAACGGTCATCCAGCATTGCACCATCAATAGTCAGCCCTTCCACTTGCTTGACTATCAATTCCTGAATCACACTGGTTGCCAGCTTTTGTCCTGCATCCCAGCGATTGAAACCATCCGAATCGTGGTTCATCAAAAACAGCAATTCATCCCGGCTATAACCGTAATTAAGCCGTACCGGTGCAGAAAATCCCCTCAGTAGTGACGGCTGCGGCTTTGCACTTAAACCGGAAAAGCGCCATGTCTGGGAGGCCTCTCGAAGTTGCAAAATTTCGGTGTGGGAAACACCTTCATCGCTCACCAATTGGCAAGAAAACGTACCATTGGACTCGGTGCGAATCTGGATATCCTGCCCTCGCTCATCCAGCAAACCCATCGCTAACGGGATATGAAAAGGGACTTTTTCAGGTTGGCCCGGTGTCGCCGGGCAGCTCTGTTTAACAGTGATCCGGTATTCTCCCGCTGTCTGATCGAATTCATCCGAAACATCCAGAACTGGTGTCCCCGCCTGCTCGTACCATCGTCTGAACTGGCTAAGATCCACCCCGCTTGCCTGCTCCATCGCAACGACAAAATCCTCTGTGGTCACGGCCTGCCCATCATGTTTGGCAAAATAATGATCGGTCCCGCGACGAAAAGCGTCGGCGCCCAGCAAAGTGTGGATCATTCTCACTACTTCTGCGCCTTTCTCGTAGACAGTCAGGGTATAAAAATTTGAAATCTCGATATAGGAAGCGGGTCGAACGGGATGGGCCATCGGGCCTGCATCCTCGGCAAACTGGGCCGTTATAAGCACAGTGACATCGTCAATTCTCTTTACCGTGCGTGCGCCCATATCGGCAGAAAACTCTGAATCCCTGAAAACGGTAAAGCCCTCTTTCAAGCTTAACTGAAACCAGTCCCGGCAGGTCACTCGATTGCCGGACCAATTATGAAAATACTCGTGAGCGACAATACCTTCGATTCGCTTATAAGCACTATCCGTGGTGGTATCTGGTTTGGCCAATACACAAGATGAATTGAAAATATTCAACCCCTTGTTTTCCATCGCGCCCATATTAAAGTCATCGACAGCGACTATCATGAAAATATCCAGATCATACTCACGTCCGTAGACTTGCTCATCCCAGGCCATTGCTTTTTTCAGCGATGCCATCGCAAAATCGCACTTATCGGCATTGTGCGGCTCGACATACATGCACAGGTCTATTTTTCTGCCTGACAGGGTGACAAATTGATCTCGATGCAAGTACAAATCACCGGCAACCAGCGCGAACAGGTAACACGGCTTTTTAAACGGATCTTCCCAGGTGACGAAGTGCCTGCCCTCGGCCAAATTCCCACTCTTGATTTTATTGCCATTTGACAGCAACACCGGATAACGTTCTTTGTCAGCGACGATGGTGGTGCGGAACCGGGACATCACATCGGGCCGATCCAGATAATAGGTTATGCGCCTGAAACCTTCCGCCTCGCATTGGGTACAGAACATACCCGAACTTTTGTAGAGTCCTTCAAGACAAGTATTTTGCTGAGGTTTAATCTTATTGGTACAGGTAAATTCAAATTTGTCTGGAACAGAATGTATAATCAACTCTTCCCCGGCTATCAGATAATCACTCGCCGAAAGGGGCTGACCATCGACCGCTAAGGATACCAGCTCCAAATCAATACCTGACAGAACAAGTCGATTCGATACCTCTTCCATTCTCCCGGGATTTTTACGCATAGACAGGCGAACCGTAACGACAGTTCCTTTTTCGAACAAATCGAAGTGCAAATCAGTTTCGTCGATCAAAAATAGCGGAGGTTGGTATTCACTCAGATAAATCGTTCTTGGCTGCGCGTCTTTCATGGTTAATCAATTTCCAACGGTAGGTCAATGGTGTACTTACGGGCGTTTTTATCGAAATTAGTGGCGCTTTTGGCTATCATCAAACTGCCCGGCATCGACCTTCTGGCTCACACTTTCAAAGACGGCCGCCAATTTATTTGATTCAGAACCACAAGGGGTTTTTTTGTCTTTGCCATTGCCGAGATAACCGGTTCTTTGGTGCTCTGGCATATTGTGGTAGTTTTCATACATGATAATCATATCCATACAGTGTCGCTTTTGATTTGGCGTCAACTTGTTGCCATCTGCCCATTTGCCAAGCTCAAGCGACTTTTTCAGGTTCTGATAGGTGTCATGAGTGATTGAATTGACCAGATCTTTTACGTTCATCTTACTACCTCGTTTTTTTGGACAAAAAACTATAACACAAGAGATGGCGCGTTGGCAGAAATCGGTTTTACCGGAAACGACGATACAGAAAAAAACCGTGGCAAGCCAGCTGAATTGCCAATCAACCCAACCGGGCCTTCTTTACAATCAGCGCTGCCAGTAAACCTGCAACCAGCCCCATCAGATGCGCCCCATTGGCCATTTTGCCGACCCCCAGCATATAAGTAAGCTCCGTAAAGCCAAGCACCAGCCAAAACAACATAAAGCCAAACAACACAGGGGAAACATCGTAAACCGGCTGCTGCTTCCCCTTATCGGACAACCAGCAATACCCGAACAGACCATAAACCACCCCGGACATACCACCAAAATGCGGGCCGGTCAGCAAGTACTGGGTGGCATTTGAAGCGAAAGACAAAATAACCACCAGTCCGAGTATTCGTCCCCCCCCTTCCTTGAGTTCAACTTTGGCTCCCAAATACCATAGCCACATCATGTTAAAAACCAGATGCAACACATTGAAATGGAGTAAAGCCGGAGAAAAAAAACGCCACCACTGGCCCTCTGCCAAATTATAGAAAACGGCCTGTATACGCTGTGCCGGCGTATTGTCAAGTACCAGAAACGGATCGGCAAAAAGCAGTGCCCGTAACAGCGGCCCACCTTCACCGAACCCGGTAACAGCGGCAATGAGTATCGACGCCACCACGCAGACAAAGACGACAGGAGCCTTGCCAGGCCGAACCATCATATGCCATCTCAGCAAGCTCGAGGCAGAAGGTGACGCCACATTCTGATCTATGCGCTGCCTTACCTGCGAGTCACTCATATATGCCGAAAGGGCCTTCTGCACATCCACGGCCAGTTCAGTGGCCACATAGAGCACCACTTTACCTCTTTCCTCGACAAATTGATGAGCGACATTGTGCTCACTCAGCCATTTGGCGAAGGAAGCACACTCTGCGTCCAACGGTAACTCTGCCACTTTTTTCAATTGCCGGCACCCCCATGAAACAGTAAACCGCGAATTATCTTTACAGTCCGGTAATCTCTTTTGTACACATTTCCTTCACCACCTCGACCCAGACGAATTTATCCGCAGAAAGCACCGACTCTTCATCCATACGATAGGCAACGAGCTTACCGTACTTCACGGCACTGTAATCCAGGCACGCGACATTTGATTTGAGTGGCCGTGGGATGCCAGACATCCAGTAATGTCCGAAAAAAACGGGGGGCTGGTTCGGTGGATAACCCAGAAGCCGCTGACGATCCTGCTCACTGATAGGCTTGCCGGCGACATTTTCCGGCAAGGGATCGGGCTGAAAGACTACATCGCGGTAGGATCGAGGGTCATCGGCCCAGAATTTAGTTCGAAAAAACGCTCGCTCCAACCCGTCCCGACCCACTATTTTTTGTTCATCAGGCAGTCTGAGATCGGTACCATGCAAAAGGCGATCCATCACTTGCCCAGCAAAACTGTCTTTGACCACTGATGCATGCAAAAAGTCTTCATCTATGGTATTGCGCTGAAATCGCGCTTTATATTGAGAAATCAGTTTGTCATCCCAACAAGCATGCACCATCCGAAAATGGTCAAACTCCAGAAATAAAGGCAAACTGTAAAACCAGCCTAGGAAATCTTGCCAATCGACAGGATAGTCCTCAAATTGCTCCAATGTTTCTCTTAGCATCCTGCGATGCCGGGCAGTATGCTCTCTCAGGTAGGTTCTGCCGCTACCAGGTCGAGCCCGAGTGCAATACCCCAGTGCATTGTATTCGTGATTGCCCATAATCATTTGCGCCGAACCACGCTCGACCATATCACGAACAAGATGCAAAGCTTCCCGTATTCTCGGACCACGATCAATCACATCACCGACAAATACCGCCTGCCGCTCGGCATGCTCGAACACACCGTTTTTTTTGCTGTACCCCAATTTGTCCAGCAATCGTATCAGACTATTTGTACACCCATGCACATCACCGATCAGATCATATCCACGATTTCTCAAGCCTTACCCCGTAAACTCTTCGCCCACCCCAGCTTTTCACGACAAATCTGGTAAAAATCGTGGTTGGTGGGATGAATCAGGCGAATTCTCTGTGGTTTTTTATGAATAGTAATGACATCTCCTGGTGCTGCGGATATATGTTTTTGCCCGTCACAACTGACATGGGGATAGATTTCACTATCCTCATCGATAATTATTTTTATTTCTGCCCGCCCATCCACGACGATAGGTCGACTACTCAAAGTATGCGGAAACATCGGCACCAGAACTATCGCATCGAGTTTGGGATGCATAATCGGGCCGCCGGCAGATAACGAATAAGCCGTAGAGCCGGTGGGCGTGGCGACAATTAACCCGTCCGACTTCTGCCTGTAAACAAACTGGCCCTCGATATAAAGCTCGAACTCTATCATTCGTGTCGATTGCCCAGGATGTAACACGACATCGTTCAGGGCGGCTCCTGTACCAACAGGTTCGCCCAAGCGCCGAACCAGAGTATCCATCAAAAAGCGTTCTTCTTCGGTAAACTCTCCATCGAGAACTTCGCCAATGCCCTTTTCAAGCTGATCAGGCCGAATATCTGTCAGAAAACCCAACTGCCCCCGATTGACCCCTAACAAAGGCACATCGAACCTGGCAAGCTGTCTGGCCGCACCCAGCAAACTACCATCGCCACCCACCACAATGACAAGATCGACAATTTCTCCGAGCATCCTGGTGCTGCACACCTGAACACCGTGTCCAGGCAGTACGGTCGCTGTCGTTTGTTCAAGCACGACATCGTAGCCTTCTCGAAGCAGAAACCGTTTTAGCTTACGCAGCGTCTCAACTACCCGGACACTCCCCATTCTGCCTATCATACCTATGGTTCTGAACTGTTCCGTACGCAATGTAGACCAACCTCGATGAAATTAGAATAATACAATTATCACCTCATGAGTATTACACCATGAGCCTGTACTGTTTTGCGGTAACACGTCCCCCACTTTTGACGCCAATTGTTTCACAGAGTTGCTCAGGCATAATACCCCAGCCGGATCAGCAATTGAACTCTCACCCCCCGGCGCTCAAGTTACTCGGATTGTTCATCACTCTGGATGCCTGACCATAGATTTAGTCCCCGGTTCCCTTGCAAGCCCCCGGTATGAACGACCAAAATACGACAACATGGCGCAAAATACTGTCGATCCAGTAACTCACACACGGCATACATCATCTTGGCTGTATAGACTGGTTCCAGTTCAATACCGTGGCGCGCTTGAAAGCTTTCCTTGAAGGCCATGAGTGATTGGGAAACCTTGCCAAAACCGCCGCAATGGAACTCATGCAGAATTCGCCATCGCCGGTCACACGACAACAAGACAGCATTTTCAACCGCGTACGCAGCGAGCAATTCGGAAACCGTCCGTTCCAGCTTACCCGCCAATCCTTTCAGGGCAGAAACGCCTACGACAGTCGGCTTCTCACTCGCTGAGCCAACAGGTTGCGACTCAAGCCCGGCAACGGCGGCCACCACTCCGGCAAGCGTACCTCCAGAGCCCACCGGGCACACCACATAGTCATAATTCTGTAGCTCGAGCTGTTGTAACGTTTCCGCAACACCCCTGACACCGGCGACATTCGAGCCACCCTCGGGAACCAGAAAATAACCCGGATATTCTGCCCTCAAATCGGCGCAGAAGTCAGCCGAATAGCGACCCCGGTATTCACCGTAGGTCAGTGGTTCGAGCATCATTCCCCATCGTTTGCAATCGATCAAGGTATCATTGAGAGGATCAGGCAACTGGCCACCCTGGCAACGGACAAAACCGATAGCAGGAAAGCGCAATCGACTACCGGCACCGGCGAGGGCATGAAGATGGTTGGAGTACCGACCACCAAATGACATAATGCCACGATAGCCCTGCCGGAACGCTTCATACAAATTGTATTTCAGTTTGAACCACTTATTTCCAGAGATAACCGGATCGATTGAATCCAGACGCAGCATATCGACCGATGAACCAGAACAATCAAACAACGGGGTTATCGTAACAGAATCAAAAGCATGCAACAGGGGAGCAGGGTCAAGACTCATAGGCCAGAAAGTTCAGAATCGTTTTCTGTGCACCGCACAGTGATCGTGTATTCCGGGCTTGAACTCATTAGGCACATTTACGACAGTCAATGGCTGACCACATTGGCTACCGTTTTCTGTGGTAAACTGGCAAACCGGGTTGTCATAATGCGCCAGCCAACGCTTGTACTCTTCCTCTTTGACAAAGCACTTGGCAGCCACATAGCTTGTCGGGTTTGCCGCGTAACGCTTGATATCGACAAATGGAATAGTTACATGCCCGGCACCAGGATGATAAGACATAAACACCACATCCAATTCACGCAACCGCTGAAACAAACTGCCTTCGTTGCGCAACTCAGCAATTTGCCCTTTCAGCCACTCAACCTGTTCCAGCAGTTCCGCTTCCGTCTCTTCCTTCAGCTTGAGCTTATGTTGCACGTCTGCCAGACTTCCTTTGGCCGATACCAACTCGGCACGCACTTGCACGGCTTCAGCACGCTCTTTTTCGACGTTCTCGTTACCTCTGAGCTTTTGCTGCAACTCGGACACCAGCGTTGACTGCTCCATCATCCGATCCTGCAGACTCAAATACTGCTCATTACGATCGAACAGTTTTTTTTTGAGCTGCTCGTTCAAAACCTGGAGCTGAGCATTGGACTGACTTATTTCCTGCAGATCGTTCTTGAAACGCTGCAACTCAAGCCGATGCGCATGTTCCTGCTGTTCAAGCTGGTCTCGCTTTATCCCTTCAAGAGTACGTATTCGCAAACGTTGAGTACGAATCATGCCAGCTAACCTGGCACGCCGATCTGAATCGCCAAGCGACATTGCAACCAAATCATCCTCGAACGCCGCCAGCGACTGGTTATCCATATCCGCCTGGTAGTCGTCAACTTTTTGTAACACAGGAATATCTTCGGCGGCATACTGTGTAACCTGAGCAGGCGCAGACACTATTTCAAACCCCAGGCGGTTACCCTTTACCGCCTGGTTCACAACACTGATATCATTGGCACCAGTTTGCATTTCCGGGTCCCACAACGCCTGGTGATACCAATTTATCGGATTTTGGCTGCGACACGCCAAACGAATAGGGCCACCGCCCAAATCCGGGCCGGGCCCTCCTTTCTGTGCGAGTTCTTCAATTTTTATATTCCAATCAGGATCGGCGCGACCTTCGTCATCAAAGTAAAGCAGAAAAAAAACCATCGCCTGAACAAATAGCTGCTGATTCATGACCACGTAAACGACCTGAGCCTCGGTATCGACCATATCCGACAACCCCACGTAACGATCGAGCAAAGCCTCGAACTCGGATTTTAGCATCTGCCGATATACTTGATGGTCTTTTAAGAAAAATACCGCTTCGTAGCTTTGCCCAGACTTTTTTCTTGCCATGAATGACCTTTGAAAGACGGAAGTGAATTAAAACAGCGACTGTCTCTACCAACAGTAAACAAGTGTAGGCCAGGATACAAAAAGACGCAGGTCAAAACCCGGATAAATTTATCGAGTAGGGTGAAGATGAACAAGAGGATGTAAAGCTAAGGAAGTGTGGCGGACTGGACGGGACTCGAACCCGCGACCCCCGGCGTGACAGGCCGGTATTCTAACCAACTGAACTACCAGTCCACTTGCTATTGGTGACGATCTGTTCAGGTCAAGCCGCGAACTGAGCGATAAACCGATATCGTACAGGGTCAAGATGGTGGGTGGTGCAGGGATCGAACCTGCGACCCTCGCCTTGTAAGGGCGATGCTCTCCCAGCTGAGCTAACCACCCAACACAGGTACAGTGCAATGCACAAAGCACTCGGTTACATCACTTAAGTACAATACTAAGCGAGTTTTACCTGTCTTGGAGACGTTCTAAAAGTTGGCGGACTGGACGGGACTCGAACCCGCGACCCCCGGCGTGACAGGCCGGTATTCTAACCAACTGAACTACCAGTCCACATTGATAGCTTCACGTGTTTTGTGGCACTTTGTTTCTTTGCCGATCTTTCAGCTTTGCCGATCTTTCAGCTTTGCCACTCTTTCAGGGTTGCAAATTATACTTACTCCGTGCGCACTTGCAAGCAAGCATATGGTGGGTGGTGCAGGGATCGAACCTGCGACCCTCGCCTTGTAAGGGCGATGCTCTCCCAGCTGAGCTAACCACCCAGCCCTGAACGAGATGCGCATTTTAACCATTTCCAGACGCATGTCAAACCCCAAATAAAACTTTTTTGACTTCTCCGATCAAAAAACCTCCTTCACCATCCTCTGAATTACCAAGGGGAAACCCATCATTCTTCAAAAACAACTGGCCTCATCCTGGCGGCAACCACCAGCACTAAAAGAATCAAACCAAACCCGATCCGCTCAGTTTATTTAGGTATCTTGCCATTGAAAAACTCGCAGAAACCATCCGGATGTCTGCCTGCATCATCAACGGACAATTCAAGGGATAATTTGCCAGTTCCGCCATACCTTTTCTTCGCGCCGCTCTCTCGCTGACTGCGCCAGCTTCAGCAAAGCGACGTCTCGTCTGATTTGTCGGGCCAACACCGCGTTTTCAGGTATCACATCAGTCGTCAAGCGTAACAAGCCACGTTCCAACTCTGTGACCAACCAACCGTAAATAACAACGGAGCTGCTGCCAGAGTCAGGCGACCTGGCAAATGACGATACACCGTTGAAAAGTGCCAACGACAATAAAACCAAATCCCGATTTTGCCAATAGCGGCCTACCGAATATAAAAAGCCCAACAGCGCTGCCAATACATGAGTATCCTCCAACCAGCGAAAGCCTCGAACATATTTATCATAGCCATCACCCGACAATACCCAGTCAGAAGATACCGGCAAATGATCGAAACCAATGGCACAATGCGGAATCTCTGGCACCAGGGACAATGCTGGCAGAGTCGTTGTCCGCAACCTCTGACCCGATAGATCCGCAACCGGCACCTCGACCAGTTTAAAAGCCTTTCTTCCATTTGGAAGCTGCTCATCGACAGCCAAAACCAACAGCTTATCGACTAATTCACCACCGGTAACAAAACTCTTTACGCCATGCAGTAGACGTTGTGGACAGCCTTCCACAGAATCAACACCAGGCAATAACATGGTTTCTATCAGCGCTGGACTATTACCCGAGGCTTCGGTAACACATAGCGCATATAAGTCTTTCGCACTATATCGAGCCCCCAGCAACCGGGATATCGCCATTTGATAACCTGCAAAAAAAGCGTAACCCATCACAGGAGCCCACATTCCGATTGAAAAACTACGATCCAAGGAGGAAAACTCGCTCTGTACCAGCTCCGCACGCCGCTGTTGCGTCCTGCTCCACTCCCGTAATGGCAGACTCTGGCCCTCCAACAACCGATCGAGCTCCTGGGTCGCTGGCTGGTATTCGAAAAGTGTATCCATTTTCACAAACTTAGCTCCGATCGGGTTTATCAGCGAGCTGCATCCAGAGCACGAACAGTCAACTGCATTTCGTTCAGCCTGCGCTCCAGCCTAATCACTCTTTCGTTAGATGTGCGACGAAAACCATCAACTGAATCCATAGCGGACTCTATAGACCGAAGTCTGGCATCAAGCTTCTTCAACTCGGCACTTTTCGCCGACTGTTGTCGGCTCTTGGCCTGATGCTGCACCCGCTGAATATTCTGCTTGACATCACCCTGCACCGCTCCCAGTTGCGACTGAATAGAGACCAACTGAGACTGCATAGCAGACAAATCGGCAACTTCTGCCACGACTTTATCCAGTGCTTTTCCTAGTGAACCAGCCAGTTCCGACAAGGAGGTAATTTTTTTTTGCAGTGCCTGAGTCGACTTGTCAACACCGTCCAGCTGTTGAACTGTTTTATCCATACGCTTGGTCGTTCCATCCAGATCCGCCGCCACCGACTTGAGGTATTGACCCGTTTTACCTAATTCAGCGGTCATCTTGTCAAGTTCTCCTGACAAAGCGGCAACATTTTGCTCGATCAGCTTGGTCGAATTGGCATTCACTTGAATCGCTTTTTTGTTCCGATCATAGGCAACACCCCACAACTTACGAATTTCAGAATCGAAAAACGCAATTTTCTTGTCTATCTGTGACCCACTCTCTTCAAGCTCGGAATCGTTTTGATACACGCGCCCTTCCAAGCGTGCCATCAGCAACTTACTTTGTTTCATATAATTTGTCGCATCAGCCAGGTTTTCCTCCAGCTTGGCAATGACCTGGGACTGACTCCAAATATGAAAACCCAGAAAACCGGCCACACACAGCAAACCAAGAGACAGCAACCAAACTCCTAGTTTTCCTTTACGCTTGGGCTCACGGGGAACCGGTTTCGGTGAGCCATTTGTTCGGGTTGCTGCGAATGCGACTTGCGGTTCAGGTTGCCTACCGGCAGGCACCTCCTGCCCGCGACCGCTGGACTTGGTATTCGTTTTGGCAGCGGTCTTGTTTTGCTTGTTGCCCCGTTGGGACTGATACCGGTCTACCTCGTCTTTTTCTGGCCTTAAATCATCCATAGTTTTACTCTTCAATCCATTCGGAAACAATTACACCAAGTAATGTACCAGACAACGTAAAGTCAGGACAGTAGGCCCACGGAAATTCGTCCAATTTGCACAGGCAAACCATGAGCACTCGATCATGCCTAGCGAACCCTGATAGCGAAAGGCCAAATCAGGATAAGGGGCACAATACAGGCAAAACCGGCATCTTAAACAGGTACAGCGGTGGTTAAAAATCGCAACCGGAAACCTTATAACAATTATGAATATTGCAATCATTTGCAACCAGAACGGCGCTCAACTAGAATACCGCGCTCTTTTTTATGATCCAGTGACAAAACAAGGTGAAAGACTGATGCAGCCTCTGGTAGGTGTAATAATGGGTTCCAAATCTGATTGGCCCACCATGGAAAATGCGGCAAAAATGCTCGAACAGCTTGGCGTTCCTTTTGAAACCCGGGTCGTTTCTGCGCACAGAACTCCCGACCTGTTGATCAGCTATGCCGAAGACGCTTCTGGCAGAGGGCTAAAAGTCATCGTCGCCGGTGCCGGCGGAGCGGCGCATCTGCCGGGTATGATCGCAGCCAAAACTCACCTCCCAGTACTGGGTGTTCCCGTTCAGTCCAAAGCACTGAGCGGGATGGATTCGCTGCTCTCCATTGCCCAGATGCCAGGCGGTATTGCAGTGGGCACTCTGGCCATTGGCAACGCTGGTGCGAAAAACGCGGGCCTTCTAGCGGCACAGATCATCGCGCTAGGCAACACCGATATCGAAAACAACATACAACGATTCAGAAAAGAACAAACCGAAGCCGTGCTTTCCTCCCCAGACCCATCCGTCTGAGCCTGTCGGTTCGGGAAAAGCGTTGTTTTTGACTTACTTTATACTTTTGATTGACTTTATTTTCTGACCAATTGCACCGGGAGGCTTGATGAAAGTTGGTATATTAGGCGCAGGACAACTAGGCCGCATGTTGGCTTTAGCCGGGTTTCCTCTCGACATGACATTTACTTTTTACGACACATCCGGCTCGCCAACGGCGAATGTTGGAAGAACCTACATAGATACTGACAGCCGCTTGCCTTTGCTCGATGACTTTTTGTCCGAAGTCGATGTTGTCACTTATGAGTTCGAAAACATCTCGACCAAATTAACCCGTGCGGTTGAACAACAAAAACCTCTATCCCCGGCAACCGAGTCAATTTTGGTTTGCCAAAACCGCGAATACGAAAAAGCGTTGTTTACCCAACTCGGCATCCCGACAGCGCGTTACTTTGTGGTAGAAAGTGCAGAACAACTGAACAATGCAGCGGAGCGACTGGCTTGCCCTGTGGTTGCCAAATCAGTTACCGACGGCTACGACGGCAAAGGCCAGGCGGTTCTGAGTTCGCCCGCCGAAGCCGAGGCCGCATGGCAATCTATCGGTCACAAAAAACTGATCGTAGAATCCTTTGTCGAATTCAAACGAGAACTTTCAATTATCGCTGTGCGAGCGAAATCAGGGCAAGTAGAATACTACCCTGTCACTGAAAACACTCATCACCAGGGCATACTCAGATACTCCATCGCGCCTGCACCACAGTTGCATCCACGGAATGAGTCACTGGCTCAACAATTCATCAAAAGCCTTCTCGATGAGCTTGACCACGTAGGCGTACTCACTCTCGAACTCTTCGAGACAGAAACTGGATTGATTGCCAACGAAATGGCTCCCCGCGTGCATAATTCCGGTCACTGGACCATGAACAGCGACCTCTGCAGCCAGTTTGAAAACCATTTAAGAGCCATCGCAGACCTGCCACTTGGCAACACCCGTTCAACCAGACCAGCATGCATGATCAACTTGATCGGTAAAACGGGAGAGTTGCGCAACATTCTGCAGTTTCCGTATACCAATCTGCATCTGTATGGCAAGCAAGCGAGAGCAGGAAGGAAAATTGGCCATATAAATATCAACGCCGAGACCTATGAAGAGCTGATATGGAGAGTAAGAAACATTCAGTCCATACTCCCTGACTGCGCCGAATTCCGCTCTAGTCTGAGTGATCGATAGCCTTACACCCTACATCTGTCAATACAGGGCACGGATACGCCTCGTCGAACAAAACCGTGCAAGCTCGAATTCTCGAGCTTGCACAATATGACCCGCTGGCGAGTTTGGCATAGGTTACGTTTCATTGACCTAACTCAAAAAACTTCCAATCGATAAAACTAAAATTGACAAACAATTTGTCAAAGGTGTGTTGACTGACGAAGACGAGCCAAACTTTGTCGACACCATTTTCGCTCAAGGCGATTTTTACAGCAAACTGTTAAAACCTGCCGAATTTATTGAATTTACCCAGTCTTCAACGCGGACAAGGTGTCATCGATAAAACGGGCATAATGTTGGTTTTACCTTTTGAAAACTTGTGCCGAAGTTCATTCAGCCAATGCCATCTTGGCGCTTGATCTACTCGGTAAAAAGTCAAGCCAACAATCTCATCAAGAGAAGGAAATAGCAATGGATATGACCACTATTATCGGACTTGTCGTCATCGTAGGATTTGTGCTGTATCTCATCGGCATTTACAACAAACTGGTCAGTTTGAAAAATCGGTTTAAAAATGCTTTCGCTCAAATCGACGTGCAATTGCAAAGGCGCCACGACCTTATACCCAACTTGGTTGAAACAACCAAAGCCTACCTGAAGCATGAACAAGACACACTGGAAAAGGTCATGCACGCACGAGCGTCTGCGGTTCAAGCCACTGCCAACGCAGCAAAAAGTCCGGAAGATGGCGCTTTGGTGAAAAAACTCGCAGGCGCCGAGTCAATGCTCAATAAAGCACTGGCAAATTTTTACGCAGTTTCGGAGAATTATCCCGATTTGAAGGCTAACGAGTCTATCAACCAGCTAATGGAAGAATTGACCGCTACCGAGAACAAAGTGGCATTTTCACGCCAGGGTTACAACGACGCAGTCATGGCCTACCACACTTATCGAGAACACTTTCCCAACAACCTGATCGCGGGCTTTTTTGCCTTTAGGGAAACCTCTCTGCTCGAAATAGAAAATCCCGAAGTCAGGGCCGCCGTAAAAGTGTCATTTAACTAGAGCTTACTGGCAAACTTAAGGTTGACGGTAAAACCCTATCGCAAACAATTCCGGCATCACATGAACTTTTTCGAACACCAAGACTTGGCAAGAAAGAAAACCGGCTTCTTGTTATGCCTGTTTTTTGTGGCGACACTAATCATCGTACTTGCTGTAAACGCGACGATCTGTTTTACCTTCAACTCATTTAACCCGCAACTGTTTGACGTGAAAAACTGGTGGTTGGGAAAACCGACTGTCTATACATCACTGATCACTATTGCAGTCATTCTGGCTGGTACCCTGCAGCAACTCTATCGACTGCAATCAGGTGGCGAAGCCGTAGCGAGAATGGCCGGTGCGACCGCCGTTGATTTATCAGACCCATCGCCGCAAATTCGAAAGTATATCCATGTGGTAGAAGAAATGGCTATCGCATCCGGGGTTCCGGTACCTAAAATGTACATTATGGAGCGAGAGCACGCTATCAACGCCTTTGTCGCCGGTTATGAACCTGGAGAATCTATCGTCGCCGTCACTCGCGGCGCACTTGAAACGCTGAACAGGGATGAATTGCAAGGCGTCATCGGACACGAATTCAGTCATATACTCAATGGCGATGTACGAATCAACTTACGTCTTATATCCATCCTTGCTGGCATCACAATCATCGGTGAAATTGGTCGGTATTTGCTTCTTTCAGGCTCATTCAGACGACGCCGCTCTGGTTTAAGTCGGTCTTATACGTCCAGCTCGTCGAAACAAAATGGCGGATTCGCGGTATTAGGCTTGATGCTGATCATTATCGGCTACATTGGCGTCCTTTGCGGCAGAGTTATCAAATCGACTGTGTCACGGCAGCGCGAGTTTCTGGCCGATGCCAGTGCGGTTCAATTCACTCGGAACCCGGAGGGCATTGCAACGGCACTGTTCAAAATTGGTATGATCCCCGAAAAATCGCTGTTAACTTCGACCCTTTATGCAGAACAGCTCAATCACCTCTGTTTCAGCGAGTCAATCACCATCTCTTTCAGAAAACTAATGGCATCTCACCCACCTATCGCTGACAGAATCAAAGCCCTGGATCCGGGCCTGTTAGCGAGACTCAGATCCCGCGCCAAATCTGGAAAAATCGAACTGCCGGGAGCCAGTATAAACAAAGGTTTTTTGTCTACGCGGTTCTCCGGCAACGATCTGGTTAACCAGCAAATTGCATCACTTACAGAAAGTGATGCGACTACAACCCGTTCTCGATACGAAGGCATTGACTATTACCCCCGCACCGTCTCTCCCCCAACAAAGGCGGCAAACCTGACGCAGGCTACCCCAAAACCGCTGGGTTCAGCCATTATCCATACGGTTGGAAGGCTAGATGAGGCGCATCTGGACTACGCAAAACAATTGCTGGCCAATGTGCCTGGACAGATAAGGCAATCACTGCGCACCCCGGCTGGTGCAAAATACAGTATTGAATTTCTGATACTGCTTGGCCAGAACACCGCGAACCCGGTGTCGCAGCAAGAAGTCGCCCTGAATCAACAAGTATCAGACTGGCTGAGGGAAATACCGCCGGAGTTAAGGTTTCCGGTTGTCGAACTTTGCCTGCCAGTGCTGAAATCACAACCCCCGACAGTTAAACAAGCCTTTCTGAAAAAACTTCTGGAGGACGCCAAATCAGACGGGGAAATTTCACTGTTTGAGTTTTTGTTGCTCACTTTTCTGAATCGACATCTAAGACAGCAAAGCGACGCAGCTGTAGCTGTCCGCTACCGTTCACTCAATGCCGTGCGACCTGAATTGACCATTTTGGTCTGGCTTCTGGTCAAAGCCTCATCGCCCGATGCGAATGAACAAAGCAAATTGTTTTCTCGTGCAGGCAACATACTTTGGGGTTATTTGGAAGAACCAGACACCACTCAGTTAACCAAAATAAAAAATGTATCCATCCAAACATTGAACACAGCGCTAACCAAAATTCAACATCTGTCACCATTGCTGAAACGACCGGTCTTGGAAACCTGTGTCGATATTGTGATAGCCGACCAAAAAGTCAATTACCGGGAATACGAAATATTACGCGTCCTGGCAGATACTTTGGACTGCCCGCTACCCCCGCTTATTCCTCGACGGTAAAGCCGTTTTTCTTGAATATACTTTCAAGTTTCGGTTTATCGAAGTTCTCCGGCACTTTCTTGTCTGCCACCCTTTCGAGGTTTAACTCCCACAAACCATTGTAAAGCTGTTCAGATACCACTCGACTTTGGTCTTTATTACGCAAAATAGTGGGTCGCAGAAATACAATCAGATTTCGTTTGGACTTTTTCACTTCGGTGCTTCTAAAGAGCTCCCCCAAATAGGGAATGTCACCCAAAACAGGCACCTTGCTTACCGTGCTTCGCACATCATCGGCAATTAAACCACCCAGCACAATAATTTCCTTATCGTCCGCCAAAACCGCTGTCTTGATTTCTCGGGTATTGGTAACGATATCGGAAGCAGATTCAACGCTGTCATCAACACTTGAAATTTCCTGGTCGATCTCGAGCCGAACAGTGTCTCCCTCGCTGACACTAGGAGTTACCGTCAACTTTACACCGACATCTTCACGTGAAATAGTGGTAAATGGATTCGATAATCCATCCTTGGTGTTGGTAGTCTCGCCGGTAATGAAGGGCACATTTTGGCCCACAACGATCCTGGATTCCTGATTGTCCATAGTAATCACCGACGGAGTCGAGAGCAGGTTCGTGTCCGTATTGGTAGACAATGCCTGAATCAACCCTCCCCAGGAAATACCGCCCTTATCGATATCACCAAACCCGACCGCGCCGCCGCCTTTAGCGGGCGTTGTCAAGGAATCAGTGGTGATTGCTGACAACACGTCAGAAGCACTCACACCCACATTGCCAAAATTGGTTAGCGCGCCCGGGATCAATCCCCCCTGATCAGCCAGTGCCCATTGCACACCAAAACCATCATTGGCCTCATCACTCACTTCGACAATCGCCGCTTCTATCAAAACCTGGGCACGCCTTATATCCAGTTGCGCTATAACCAGTTCCACTTCACGCATAATTGATGGTTCAGCGCGAATCACCAATGCATTCAACCCCTCGTCAGCATAGATACTGGCAGGAAGTGTTTTGGTTTTACCGGCACCTTTTTTTTCTTTCGACTCCTTCTGAACATCGCCCATCAGCCCCTTGAGCAACTCGGCGAGGTCTTTTGCATCAGCGTGTTGCAGCTTGACTACCTTGGTAGTGCCTGCTGTCGCCGCCGGCTGGTCAAGTTTGGAAATCAACTTCTTAATTTTATTTCTGAAATTTTGATCGCCACGCAGGATAAGACGATTGCTTCGTTCGTCAGCGACCACGCTGTATTTCTTCGCCCTTGCCTTCAATCCCTTTTTGCCTAACTCATTGGGTGCCAGTTGTTCCAGCAGCTTAACCAAATCGCCCACCCAGGCTTCCTCTAGCTGAATCACCTCTAACTCGTATTTGGACGGACTGTCCAGCTCTTCGACAATTTTGGTGATACGCTGAATATTCGATATATGATCACTGATGATCAAGGCGTTGGCAGCGGCCACACCAGCAAGATGGCCATACTTGGCCACCATGGGCCTGAGAATAGGCACCATTTCAAGTGCGTTGGCATTGTTCACCTGAATCACCCGGGTCACCATTTGCTCAGTGGGAACGCTGCGCAGCAGCCTCAAGTTATCGGCCGTTTTTTTTGCTTCATTTTGATTAACTATTTTGATGATGTCCTCTGCGGGAATAGCCGTAAAACCATGCACCTGTAACACCGACAAAAACATTTCATACACCTCGTTTCGTGTCATCGAAGCGTTGGAAATCACGGTCACCTTACCCTTGACACGCGGATCGATAACAAAACTATAACCAGTGATATCGGCTACTTGACTGACAAATGCCCTGATATCTGCATCCTTTAAATTCACCTTCCAAGTTTGCTCGTTTTGCGCAGCGAAAGATGACATCGACAGCAGCAAGGCACCGAAAACCAGACAACAGTGCAGAAATCGCTTAATGACTGCACATTTTAAACAGACAGCTTTCATCTTTTTGCCTCACTTACTTCATTATTATCAATTAACACCGGTTTGTTTGATCTTGTACCCGATTTCATAAAAAACACAATGATTTTCTTATACTTTTTATATTGCCTATATTGCCTCGCCCGGCCCAACGCATCTTGCTGAACTGACCGGTATTACTCTGCACTCGGCCAAACATTTCGCTTTGCCAAAACTTCAGCTAAGCGCGTAACACGTGATCACTCTCGTTAGCGACCGCTATTTTAGCGGATAATCCACCGAGAAAAAGGTGCCGTCTCTTTCCACTTCCACCGACACGTATCCTTGATTATAGAGCTCACGAATCAGTTTCCTGTCTTTTTGTACATTCCCCAATGGATGACCGTTTACCGAGCGGATAATATCGCCTTTTCTAAGATTCAATTTAGTTAGCATCGGGTTTCTGCCATTGAACACATATCCTTTTGCCTGTCCTGGCTGAACCATTTTCAAACCGACGGATGACAGGGCCGCCTGCGGATTTTCACCAACCCGACGCTCCGCCTCTTCAACAAAATCTTCCGCAGATTCGATCCGGTTTTCTCTGGGTTGACCACGCGCAACTGCGGCACTTCGCTTTACCGGAGAACGTCCTCGGTTCTCTGTCACCCGCTCTTCAAATTTGAGAATTTCTTCTCTGCCCGAACGCCGCAAAAGAATGCGATCCTCGAACACAGCGACAAGCTCGGCTTTACCAGGAAGCGTTTGCCCTACTTTATAGTAGGATGACTGTCTGTTAGGTTCCTCGACTATCGCGCCGGACTGGTCTGGCACATCTGAGGTGACCACTCCCTTGAGCCGGATATTCAGTCTTGTTTTCGGCGCTTTAGGTGGTTTCTGTTTCGGTTTTTCAGGTTGCTTTTTGACTACTGAACCAAACAGGCCAGGCGGGGGTCTGGATACACCGGAAGTGGGTCGGGTATCAGACGACGGCTCGCTACTTGTTTGCAACGCTTTTATTTCGGGCGAATAACCGGTCACCATCCAGGTAAGAGAGGCCATTTGCCAGGCAATATAAACCACAAGCAAACACGCAAATAACCATGATAACCACTGAGGCAACCTGCTCAAGGATTCAGCCACGACACCTGTCCTCGTTTTGAACGACCACGCAGTCAGCCATTACCAGGTAATATAGTCCAGACAACTTCAAGCCTTCTCTATCCATATCAATACAGTTTTCTTTTGACACTAAATATCACCTGCTTCTCGGACACACTGTTTTTCCAAGGCTCTCCCGCTATATCGATAAGGCGTTTTCGAACCTTTGTCTTGAACCAGCCGTCAGCGTCCAAAACGCCGCTAATACTATCAAATGCCGCGTCCTGATCTTTTATGCCAACAGTCACCGAACCATTCTCAAAACCGATCAACCCGGAGAACGCCGGAAAATCAGTGTTTCTAAGCTGCCTGCCTGCAGGATAGGTCACATTGCCACCCGGCCAATAAAGTTGTCCACTTGCGCCAGCCATCACACCATCTTCAGCACTTAGTTCTATGTTTTTCATTGCCAACACACCGGCCAGTTTGACCCGCTGCGCCTGCAGTGCCGGATTCAACTGTTCAAGCTGCAGACTTGCGGAATCCACTCTCACCTTCTGCGAACTTGTTGATCCGGCAATCTCTCCCCGCAAATCTCCGATATCTGATTCAAGACGAACCTGCACCGCCACATTCCCTCGCAGCCAGGCTGCCGGTTTGACTCGCCAACTCAGCAAACCGGAGGAATTCAGGTTAAACTGTGACAGATTTACCACGACCCAAGCATTTCCCGACCAGACAGTACCACTGACTTGCTCGACAGACAGCTCTTTCGGCACCATAAATCTGGACTCTGTCAGATGCCACAGCAAGGCGGCAGGGAAAGTAACGACAAGAAACACCGAATAACACAGACCAAATAACAGTACGTAAAAAAGAACTGACTTAAACTTCACCCCGCAGATCCCCTCCACAACGACGCAGACCAATGATTTCACCGGACAGCACCAGTTATCTCACTTGTAACCAGTACCATGATGTGCGCACCGCAAAGGCCGCGAGCAACATAGGATCTCGCTGTCGCTACAATTTATCAATTTGACGCCGGGATTATAAATTACCATATAGTAATTTGCTAATTGGGGTCAGAGTGCTGTCTCTGTTGTTATGACGATTCCATTTATGCAAGTATAGCGACAAGCTGTGGTGTTTGATTGTGGCGAAAGTCTGCAAGGCAATTGCAAAGAGATCGTAATCCGGTCATTCACTGTATTTTACGGATTACCGCATCGAGGACAGGAGACAATGTGCGGCCTTGAATTACAACGCTGCATTGTCTGTTTAGCTGTTGAGTACAACCCTATGCATAGGAAATATTTATGGATGTAAATTCTTTACTTATTGTCTTGTCCATTCATGCGATAGCTCTTGTTTCACCAGGTCCTGACTTTGCCGTCGTTACTAAACTTTCAGCGGTCAACGGACGAAAATCAGGAGTTATGGCCGCGTTAGGTATTTCTACAGCAATTGGCTTTTATGTTTTCTTATGTGCCTTTGGATTATCTGTCTTGCTTTCAGCTTTGCCCTTTTTTTCAAGATTTATTGCCTATGCCGGTGCAGTTTATTTGACTTGGCTCGCAATAAAATGTCTGTTGTCAAAAGGTGAAACTCCAGTGGCAGTAATTCAAATTAACAGTAGCAAGGCATATCTCACTGGTTTTTTGACCAATATTCTAAATCCTAAAGCCATGCTGTATTTCGGATCTGTTTTGCCTCAAGTTCTCAAGCCGCATGCTTCTGCCTCAGACACAGCTACAGTACTTCTACTTCTTTGCCTGGAATCCTTTATCTGGTTCAGCTTTGTAGCTTTTGTATTTTCGTCTAACAGAGTTTTAGCGTGGCTCAAAGGTCGTTTGATCTGGTTTGAGCGAGTAATTGGCGCCATTCTTTTTGGTTTAGCGGTTAAACTAGTGTTTTCAACCCATCGCTAGACATGATGATTTGACCTGCCCTGCCGCAACACTCGCTGGATCTTACTAGAATGCGAAACGAAAACGTCATGGCAGAGAGAGCAGCCAGCTCCCCGATACCGATCCACTGCGATATCGCGTTTGCCGACTCGCGGCAGGGTTATCTGGAAATATCTTAACATCTCTTTCAGTCCGGACCAATTGTAACTCCTGCGCTGACTGCGCCGGTTCAACCACTTGTACAAAGTATGCAGCATGAAGCGGTATATCCCCGCCCATCGCGCAGGACTCGATACGGGTGGTTGGCCAGCCCTTACCCGACAGGGACTTTCACCCCGAAAGTCGATTTTCACTAAATATAAATTTTACCTTTCAGATACAATACGCCTGATCCAGACACAACTATCTGTTGACCTGATACGACACATTTCAGCACACCACCCCTGGTTGAAGCTTGATAAGCGAGCAAGTCTTTTTTAGCGAGTTTTTCAGCCCAATAAGGGGCTAAGCCAGCGTGAATCGAGCCGGTAACAGGGTCTTCTTCACCACCATTTGCCGGCCAGAAGTAACGGGAAACAAAATCATATCGGCTGGACTTTGCTGTCACGACAACATCCAGAGGCGCAAGCTGTTTTAGCTGTTCGGCAACATAACCCATTTCGACAATAGCTTGTTCACTGTCAAACACAGCAAAGTAGGCTTGTCTGTTTTTCAACACTTCAACCGGCGGTTTGGAAAGACCCGCCAGAAGTTGCTCGGGTACGGCTGAAACTGCCTCCGGCTTTTGACAAGGAAAAGTCATTTCAATATCACCTTGCGAATTGAGCTGGATCCGCACGTTACCAACTTTAGCCGTTATAAATTCGACCTCTTTCTCAAGTCCAAACTCGTGAAACAAAACATAAGCCGACGCCAGGGTAGCGTGACCGCAGAAATCAATTTCTTTCAGCGGTGAAAACCAGCGAATTTCGTATTGATTGCTGTCAATATATTTTACAAATGCGGTTTCTGACAAGTTGTTTTCAGCCGCTACACTTTGCATCAACTCATTGGTAAGCCAATCTGTAACCGGCACTACCGCCGCGGGATTGCCTTTGAATTGTCGATCTGTAAAGGCATCGACAACAAATATATCCATTTCCAATATACCAACTCCACTTGTTTTGTCACGCTCCACCCATATCCACCATTCATGGCATCACAACTATAACTAAAACAGGTATCAATCAGTAAAACGATAGTCCTGTTCAAGAAAAACCGCCTCGATAATCCGTTTTTAAGCAGACGATAACACCAGCGAAAGACAAGTATCAGGATTTTTTACCAAAGCTGAGTGTCCATTTTTTTTACAAACTTCATTACGTTTTACTTGTCAGAATCTGTTTTTTCATTAACAAACAACTCATTGCGATAAAAGGCATAAACCATGCAAACAAAACACTGCATGTTCAACTTTTTAGGGGTAAAGACAATGAAAAAAATCTTTTGTTTACTTTTGTTGACAGCTGCCGGGTCTGCCAATGCATCTTTGTTCCATTTTACCGGCGACATCCAATACCACAATGATGTTGTTTACACCTATTTTACACTAGACACGGATGCAACCGATGTTCGTGTTTGGACTGATTCATTCCAAAATGGTACAAATTTTGACCCAGTCACTGCATTCTGGAACGCCACAACTGGTGATTTGATCAATCAAAACGACGATAACGCTTCGATAAACCCTTCAACCCAGACAATCTATGACTCCGGCTTTAGTCTTGATTCTTTATCTGCGGGAGATTATCTGTTTACTGTCGCCATTTATGACAATTTTGCCTACGGCAACAATCTTCAAGACGGCTTTGATTTTGACAGCCAAAATCCTATTCCTTTGTCTGAATGGAATCAGCAAGCCAACTCTTTAAATACGGGGTCTAGCTGGAGCGTTTGGCTGGACGGTGTAGACAGTGCCAACAACCCGGATAACTCGGGTGCTAGCGTTCCAGAGCCCGCATCACTCGCGTTGCTGGGCCTGGGCCTGGCTGGAATTGGTTTTTCCAGAAGAAAAAAGTCGGCTTGATCTACACCAATCTTGACCATTTTCGTAAAGCCTCGGTTTAACTGGGGCTTTTTTGTCACCACTGGCCTGAATGTTGTTTACCACCTGTTCCGGGAATAACCGTTGCCCGCTAATCTTCCCACCATCCCGCTCCGCACCCACTCTACTCCAAATACGTTCCGACAACAGGTGAACAAGATCCTTGCCGGTCAGTCTCGATACAATCCAGCCAAGCGAATCCGAGTTAACGGTTCTATAGCCAAACGCCTCACCGTGGACACCGCTCTGCCTGATAGTGTGCAAATACTCAAAATAACCGTCCGGGTCGACGTAACCTTCTGCCTTAGGCAGTGGGCTTGCCGCCTTTGTATAAATCCAGATATCCGCGTTTGGATCGGACAGAACCCGGCAACGCAAGTGCTGGTTTACCGCCGTTCCAACAGCCAGGTAACTTCCAGGCCGGGGCACACGCCCTTCAATCCTCCTCTTACCTCCGCTGCGTCAAGTCGCTGAATGACATAACCAGCATCATAGTGGCGGTGAATCTCTTCGCCGGCAACACAAAACGGCGGCCCCGCCATCGCACTTTGATCGTACTCGAAACTGATCAATAATTGTGGTGCATGGTGACCTATATCAACCAGGTGCCGGGTATAACGCTGACGCATCGTATCGGGTAGTGCAACCAGTGCCGCCCGATCATAAATGGCATCGACCGGCCCCAGCTGTTGCGCCGTCAAATCGAATAAATCGCCAACATAGATATGGATGCCATCGGCACGATAAAGAGTCAGCCTACCGGACTGGCTGATATCCGGCTGCACATCCAGCTCGGTAAAAAACTCCCGAACCGCGGTTTCATTCAATTCCACGCCGGCTATTTCGATCCCCTCAGACAACAGCCAGACCGAGTCCAACGTTTTACCACACAAAGGCACAAACATCCGATTGCCGGAGGTCAGTCCCAAGCGTGAAAAATGTCTCGCCAAAAAAGGATTGACTCTTTTCTGATGAAATCCCAGATCCCGATATTCCCATCTGTCGTGCCAGAATTGTGCATCCATCGTCACCACCTCGATTAGCTGATTGATCAAAGTAAAAAGATTACTACCAGGCTTGTAACAGAGCAATCCGGTTCAGCCAGTTGCAGGCGGCATCGATCCTCAAAGGTGCCAAACAGCGCAAATTACACAACGCATTTTTGCGCTATTATAGTCTTGTGAACCGGCCAACACTTCACGAGGCCATATAAGGGTATAATAGAAGCCCTTCTGATAAATGGCCGTTATGGCCTGAAAAATTGATAATAGAATAAATAATAAAAACTAGTTGCACTCGCCGGTATCGAAACAAGTGAGCGATTTCAATCGTTTTTAAATGAATCTAGTATCCAACGTTCAAAACAATGGACGTGGGAAAGTTATAATTGAAACAGCAAAATAGGACAAAAAATGACTGACAACACCACGACCTGCCCGACTCCCCTCGAGAAAATTGCCCATTGGGTCAAAACCTCACCTGATGCGGTATTTTTACGCCAGCCAATTAACGGTGTTTATCGCGAATTTACCTGGAAGGAAATTGACAACCAGGCACGCCGGATCGCCTCTGCATTAGCAGGACTGGGACTGGAAAAAGGAGACCGAGTTGCCATTCTGGCCAAAAACGCCGCTGAATGGTATATCACTGACTACGCCATCCAAATGGCCAGTATGGTCAGCGTTCCGCTTTACCCGCTGCAAGGGCCAGACTCCATCGAGTATGTGATAAAGCACAGCGAATCAAAAGCGATCATTATCGGTAAGCTCGATGATGCCAAAAGCATGGAGCCTGGTATCCCGACCCATGTCATTCGAATCGGTATGCCGTACCCTATCGATATCCCAATCGACCACAAGTGGCATGACCTGTTGGCCAAGTATGAGCCGACTTCCGAAAACCCGATACATGATGCGGATGACCTGATGACCCTGATTTACACCTCAGGTACCACTGGCAACCCCAAAGGAGTGATGCATACTTACGGAACCTTCAGCTTCGCTTCGCAAAATGGCGTCGAAACCCTGTCTGTTGACACCCAGGATCGCTTCTTGTCATTTTTACCTCTGTCGCATGTTGCCGAACGTTTTATGGTACTGGGTTGCTCTACCTATTCCAGTGCGCCGGTCACCTTTGTCGAGTCTCTGGATACTTTTGCGCAAAATCTGCAAGACACGTTACCTACCGTTTTCTTCGCCGTACCGAGAATATGGAAGAAATTCCAGCAACAGATTTTCGCGAAACTGCCGGAAGAAAAGTTGAGTATACTACTGAAGATTCCCTTGGTTAACCGGCTGATTCAAGCAAAAATCAAAAGGGCACTGGGCCTTAACAAAGCCAGAATAGTCATCTCTGGCGCATCACCCATCTCGGTTAGCTTACTTGAGTGGTATGCCAAAATCGGTATAGAAATCAACGAAGGCTACGGCATGACTGAGAACATGACTTACGGCCCGGCCATCAACATGCCGGGAGCGGTCAAGATAGGCACCGTTGGTTCTGTCAATGTCCTACCCGGAAATGAAGTCAAAATCACCGATGAGGGTGAAATTATCTTACGTTCTCCGACTCTGATGAAAGGCTACTACCTGGAGCCGGAAAAAACAGCAGAAACCATTCGGGACGGCTGGCTGCATACTGGCGACAAAGGTGAACTCGATAGCGATGGCTATTTGACCATCACCGGTCGGGTCAAAGATGTATTCAAAACATCAAAAGGCAAGTTTATTCAGCCGAGCAAGATTGAAAGTCTCATGATGCGAAATACAAACATCGAGCAGGTATGTGCGGCGGGGTCAGGCCACTCCCAACCCTTTGTATTGGTAGAGTTGACCGAGGAAGCGAAAGCGCATTTACCTGCCAGCGCAAGCGAAATCGAGGACAGCATCATTGCAACGGTTGAAGAGGTAAACAAAGAGCTCGAGCACCATGAAGTCATTGCCCGCGTTTTTGTGGTCAGTGACGTATGGACGCCTGAAAATGGCATGCTGACGCCAACCATGAAAATCAAGCGCAACGAGGTAGAGCGAAAGTACAGCCCACTGTACGAAAAGTACCGAGAATCAAAAGTCAGGTTTGTTTGGGAATCGCAGGATAGTTAAACAGCCTAGCGAGACACGGCTTTGGAATTTTAGTGATAGCCTGGATACTGTCACTTTGCTTGCTGGGACTGGCTAAGCTGGTACCCCAGTATATCCGCATCGACCAATGCACACATATGTTCGATCACCGTTCCGGCAAGCCAGGGCCGTTTGCTTCGCTGTGTACGCCAGCGAACTTTTTCCGGCGCCAGCGTAATAGCTTGTGCAACATCGTCACAAGCCAACCCCCAGTCCGAGTCGGCCAAGGCTATCGCGTACTTGTAGTTTTCCCGAATTCCCTCTCGATAGCGATCTGGCATAGCCCATAGCGCGGTGTCCACGACACGAACATTTTGTTGATGAACCGGCATCAGACCAATAAACCATTTCGCACGACCGACCAGAGGTGTCAAATTACCAACTAACGGATTGATCGAACCCAGAGAAACCAAGGGCACCGCCATTTTCAAGCCCGCCACAGTAAACAGCAGAATCTGAAAACTACCGCCAGCCCATTGCGGCCGACCACAATCCAGCCAGGGACCAGGGGGCACGAACGGAACGGAAACGCGCGCAATATCAGCCTTGACAGCAATGGGTCGTGGCTGGTCTATGATCGGCGAGGCAGTTAGTGCAGCTTCTGCTGGATGGGATTCTGTCGGAAGAAATTCTGGTGCCGGAGCGGCTGCCGGTGCCGGTGCAGCAGGCTCATCGAATGCCTTAGACTGCACTTTTTTCTGCCGAGCCACCGTCCTGGCGGACTCCATGACACTGGCCAACCTGGCTTTCAGCAGCTTGGTTTGCAGAGACATCGGCTCTTTCAACGCAGTTTGTTGACCCGATTGGTTATCCGATTTCGCGGCCCCGACGCGACTTTGTGCGTCCAGCGACTGACCAACACGTGACGACGCAGTGACCGGAACCGAGGATCCAGGCGAGTTCGCTTGCAGTCTTTCCGGCAAATCACTTTGAGCCGGCAGCATTTCCATCAGGAATTCTTCCATAGCCTGTTGGGCGCTGACCAATTTACCTTTATCGTGCTGGTTCATACCTTGGTGATCAAGTCCGATAGCAAAGTTTTATAGGCTCTCACACCCTGAGTGTTTTCATCGAGTTCATTGGGAACCACTCCCAGTCGACTCGCGTCGCGGAATTTGGTATCCACCGGAATCGCAAATCGCCAGATATGGTCCGCATATTCTCGTTTTAACGTTCTCAACGACTGCGTCGAGGCCAGAGTTCGGCGATCAAACATGGTCGGAATCACGGTATACCCCAAGTCACTTTTCTGCGACTTTATAACCATTTTCAATGTGTGCATCATTCGCTCCAGACCTTTAATGGCCAAAAATTCAGTTTGTACTGGAAGGAAAATATGCTGACTCGCTGCCAACGAATTGATCATTGCAACACCGACGGACGGTGAGTTATCAATCAATACATAGTCAAAATCATCCCAGAGTATCGCCAAGGTTTTGGAAATAATTAACCCCATTCCCTCCACGCCAACCATGCGCCGCTCCAATGTTGCCTGTGCGGTTGACGCGGGCAGCAACTTCAGGTTTTCCAGGGAAGTATCGACAATCAGTTGCCCGGGCAATGATTCAGGCACCCTGCCATTGTGCAGAAAAAGATTGAAAGCACTTTTTTCAAGGCTATCAGGGTCGTACTTAAAATAACTGGTCAACGATCCATGGGGATCCAGATCTATCAACAATACCCGCTTGCCTTTTGACGCAAGCAAGCCGCCTACCGCAACAGCGGTTGTCGTTTTTCCAACGCCGCCTTTCTGGTTCGCCACTGCCCAAACTTTCACTCTACCCTCACTTTTCATTTGTGCCTAGCTGCCATAGCCCGCCAAAATCTCTCGGCCAAGAAAACGGGCGATATACCAATCAGCTGCCGTATAAAACTGTCCAATCTCGAATGGTGACGTCGCTCAAACTTTAAGCTTCGACCCGAATTCGCATGTTCTAATATCGCTTTCTATATATCGGCCAGATCATTCCCTAACTGAATACAAAGAAGGCACTTATTTTCCGGAACAAGCGGTTGCACTCGATAAACTAGAATTGCAGATATCGTCAATTTCCGACAAACTGACAATAACAGTTATTTAAAATAGCAATTTTTATGCCAATTAAAGCGCCGGTTCAGGTTGCCACGAAAGCTCCGACAGCACGGTTCTGCACAAAACGCAGCATCAGAAACTCACAGAAAGTGATGACAAAAAATCCGCAATGGGAAAAAAGGACTGGTCTGTTGCGGCGGCCCCCTCAATTGGCTCTAAAACTGACCCTGACGTTATTTTGTCTGGAAATCAGAATCACCACACGCCGGTTTTTCTGGCGCCCTTGTGCCGTTTCGTTGCTTGCGACAGGCTGGGTACTACCATAACCTATTGCGGCCATCCGCGTTGCGGCAACACCCTCAGACGCCAACATACGCACGATCGCGGCGGCACGTGCGGTACTCAACTCCCAGTTGGTTGGGTAGAGCCTGGTTTTAATTGGAACATTGTCGGTAAAGCCTTCGACCAGAATGGCATAATCGGTATTTTTGAGTACAGTTGCAATTTTTTCCATCACCGGGAAGGACTCGAAAAGGGGCTCGGCGCCGCCACTGGTAAAAAGAATTTTTTCGTTGAAAGCGATCTCGATCCAATCATCGTTCTCGTTAATACTGACCAATCCATCCGTGACCAGGGCGTTGAGCTTCACGGCAAATCGATCAGCGATTTCCCGAAATGCATTCACTTCGGTTTGCATATCGCCTTCGCCGCCGCCAGAACCGACAACAATAGCCTGTAGCGGGTTCATGTCCGCCGACCCCGAAGGTTGGCTGTAAGAAACATTCTCACCAATCGCAATCGGCGTAATACTGCGTTGCGCCGCATTAAACACCCCTTCGAGTGATTCCGATAACACCTTGTATTTGCCCTCATTCACCGATGACACCGAGTACATCACAACGAAAAAAGCGAAAAGCAGGGTGATAAAATCCGCATAGGAGACCAGCCAGCGTTCTTTATTGTCAGGTTGTTCGTGATTTCTTTTACGCATCGCCAACAAGACCTCCTGAAAATTCAGCGCCAGCCTGGGCTAGCCGACAGGCACCATGCAACCAGACGGAGATTAAACCGGAATAAAGCCTTGCAGCTTATGCTCGATTGCCCTGGGATTCTCGCCCTCGGCTATCGAAACGATTCCTTCGATCATCAATTCACCATAGACAACCTGTTTTCGGGAAATCTCTTTCAGTTTGCTGGCGACCGGAAATAAAAACAAGTTGGCAAAAGCCACTCCGTATATCGTCGCTACGAAAGCGGTGGCAATACCCAAGCCCAATAATTTGGGGTCCTGCAGATTGCTCATAACATGAATCAACCCCATAACGGCACCGATAATGCCAATGGTTGGAGAATAGCCCCCCATACTTTCATAGACTTTAGCCGCATCCATTTCCCGCTGTTCCCTGGTCAGCATTTCGACTTCCAGAATACTGCGAATACTTTCCGGTTCGGTACCATCGACAAGCAATTGCAAGGCTTTCTGGGCAAACGGCTCGCGCTCTTTTTCGGCGACCGACTCCAACCCGAGTAAGCCGTTTTTTCGTGCCCGCAAACTCCAGGCGATCACTTTTTCTATACCGGTTTCCAGCGATACATAGGGCGGCACAAAAACCCATTTTAGGCGTTTCAGGGAGAAAACCAGCAAAGGAAAAGACGTTTGAATAAAAATGGCCGCAAAAGTGCCGCCCACCACAATGACCGCAGCCGGGCCATTGAGCAATGCCGGCGCGTGACCACCTTCGAGAAGGTTTCCGCCAATGATCGCGCCAAAAGCGAGAATGACCCCCAGAATACTCAAGATATCCATTTAGATCACACCCTTGGCCAGGTTGTCGCCAATATCATCGAGATTCATGACCATATCGGTGTAGCCCGCTTTTGCCACTGCCATAGGCATACCATAAATTACGGAAGACTTTTCATCCTGAGACCAGACAGCCGATCCGGTTTGTTTCATCATTCGGCAACCTTCTTTCCCGTCAGCCCCCATACCTGTCAAGATAATCCCCAATGTTTTTCCGGGCATCAGTCTGGCCGCCGAACCAAAGGTCACATCAACACAGGGTTTGTAATTCACTCGACTATCACCGGGCAATATCCTTACCCTGCCATGACTATCAAGCATCATCTGTTCACCACCGGGAGCCAGTAACGACAAGCCTTTTTGCAACCTATCTCCGTCTTCGGCTTCTTTGACAGTTATTTGACAGATTTTATTCAGTCGCTCGGCAAACGCAGGGGTAAAACTGGCGGGCATATGCTGAACCAGTAAAATTGGAGCGGGAAAATCCGGTTTCAACCTGGTCAATACCTTTTGCAGTGCGACAGGCCCACCGGTCGAAGCACCAATCAAAACGCAACTGTAGGACTTTGGCTTGACCTTTTGCCCGGATGGGGCGGCTTCTTTAGGCCGGGTCGGACGCTCCAGGTTTTGTCGATCGATGGTAAATTCTTTCTTTTTCGATGGTGCCGTGGCAGACGACCGGGCAAAAAAAGCCGATGATGCCGGCACGCGAAGTGCCGAGGCTGAGCTTTTTGCTATTGGTGGGCACAGGGATCCAAGCTTGCCACGACTTTGCGCAACATCGATGATACGTTTCTTCAAGATTTTCTGGAGTTTATGACCGTCTCTCGAAATATCTTCAAAATTCTTTGGTAAAAAATCCACGGCACCGGCTTCCAACGCATCCAGCGTGACACGCGCACCTTCATGGGTGAGAGAAGAAAACATCAAAACAGGGGTCGGGTTGCTAGCCATAATTTGCCGCACGGCGGTAATGCCATCCATAACCGGCATTTCATAGTCCATGGTAATCACATCGGGTCGAAGCTGAGGCACCAACTCGACGGCTTCCCGACCATTGCAAGCGGCTCCCACCACTTCAATTTCAGCAACCGGTTTGAGTATTTCTGCCACCCTTCGACGGAAAAACCCTGAATCATCGACCACAAGCACTCTAACAGTCATCTATTTCCCCTTCTTTCTACCACAATCAAACACACCGACTGTTAGTTTGGCGCCATGCCAAAGCCTTACTCTCGACATCAGGCATAACGCTGCAACAAGCTGGGGATATCCATAATCAGTGCTATTCTGCCATCCCCGGTAATTGTCGCTCCCGCCATACCCGGAGTGCCATGCAGCATTTTACCCAAGGGCTTGATTACGACTTCTTCCTGACCGACAAGCTGATCGACGACAAAACCCACCCGCTTAGTGCCAACGGCGACGATAACCACATGCGCAGAGTCAGACTTGGTGAGATTCTCGGCACCTTTAACCAGCCACCTTTTAATATGAAAGAGCGGATAGACCTTATCCCGCACCACTACGCATTCCTGACCATCGACCACATTCGTACGCGTAATGTCAAGATGAAATATTTCGACAACACTGACCAACGGAAAGGCAAAAGACTGATCTCCGAGCATCACCATCAAGGTCGGCATAATTGCCAGGGTTAAAGGCACTTTGATGCTAATCCTGGTTCCTTTTCCCATCTCCGAATCAATACTAAGCTGCCCGTTAAGCTGGGTAATTTTGGTTTTCACCACATCCATGCCAACACCGCGGCCGGACACATCCGATATTTTTTCTTTGGTTGAAAAACCTGGTGCGAAAATCAGATTGAAGCACTCTTGATCGGTCAACCTGTCAGCCGCATCCTGATCATACAAACCTTTCTCTACAGCCTTGCCGCGCAGCACGTCAGGATCCATACCCGCACCATCATCTTCGATAGACAAGAGAATATGATCACCTTCTTGTTCCGCTGACAAAATGACACGCCCAGCTCGGGATTTATTTGCCGCTTGCCTTACGTCTGGCGCTTCGACACCGTGATCTACCGCATTTCTTACCAGGTGAACCAAAGGATCCGATAGTGCCTCGACCAGATTCTTGTCGAGATCGGTATCTTCACCTTTCAAAACCAAATTGACCTCTTTGTTGAGATTACGCGCCAGATCCCTGACCACCCGGGGAAACCGACCGAACACTTTTTTGATCGGCTGCATTCGGGTCTGCATAACTGCGGACTGCAAGTCTCCGGTAACGACATCCAGATTGGACACCGCCTTTTGCATGCCTTCATCGGCTATTTCGTCGCCGAGTCGTTTCAGGCGATTTCTTACCAGCACCAGTTCGCCGACCATATTCATAATGTCATCGAGTCGTTTGGTATCGACACGAACCGTTGTTTCAGTCGCAATGAGTGTGTCTTTACCCGGACGTGCAGCGCGTCCTGCGGATTTCGCTGGCGCCGATTTTTTCGTTGGCTTGCGAGCCGGCTTTGCGGATTCAGATTTCGCTGCCGGCTCGGATTTCGCGGCAGCCTCAGCAGGTGTCGAAGATGCTGACGGTTTAGGTGTTACCGACGCAGCAGGGACAGATGCAGCGGCGGCCTCACTCCCTACCGAACCACTAAACTTGCCCTTACCATGCAGCTCATCGAGCAATTGTTCAAACTCGTCATCGGTAATCTCATCACTGGCAGACTCGGCGACAGGTGCTTCGGAAGCATGGACAATCGGGCCGATTTTACCAGGCCCATGCAGTTCATCCAGCAATTGTTCAAATTCTTCCTCGGTTATTTCATCTTCCGATTCCGAGCCAGAGCCGACGGCTGCTGGCGGACTATCTGTAGATAAACCGGCGGCCTCTGCCGCCGTCTTGTCTGCCGTGCTGCCCGGCTCGTCGAGCGCATCCAGCAGTTGTTCAAACTCATCATCGGTAATATCACCAGATTTGGCGACCTCACTCTGAGCAGGTTCTGCCACCGAGTTCGTATTGACGACCATGGCTTCTTCAGCAGTATCACCTGCTCCTTCAGGCTCGGCCAGTCTTGCCAATTGTGCCAGCAAGTCCGGTTCAGCCGGCGAGGGTTCTTGACGGGCCCGAACCTGGTCAAACATTGCATTGACCGAATCCAATGCCTGTAGAACCACATCCATCAGCTCTGCATTGACCGCCCGCTTACCGTTGCGCAGAGTGTCGAAGACATTTTCAGCTACATGGCAACAATCCACCAGGTTATCCAGCTGCAAAAACCCAGCACCACCCTTAACGGTATGAAACCCGCGGAAAATCGCGTTCAACAAATCCTTATCTTCAGGATTCCGCTCCAGGTCAACCAACTGCTCGGACAACAACTCGAGGATTTCTCCGGCTTCTACCAAAAAGTCCTGCAGTATTTCTTCATCGGCCTCAAATGCCATTAAAGCACCTCATTAAAAACCCAAGCTGGAAAGCAAGTCATCGACGTCATCCTGCCCCGAAACCAGATCCACTCGCTGATCCGCTTTCATTTGTGGACCTTCGCCACGACTTATATCCGTTTCTTTTGGTTCAAACTTGTGTTCCGTTCCTGTTATCTTGTCTATCTGTCCGGCCATATTGACGAGTGTCACCAGATTGGTTTCCACCTCGGTCACCAGGCTAGTGACTTTTTGAATCACCTGCCCGGTCAGATCCTGAAAGTCTTGTGCTAACAGAATATCCGACAAATTGTGATAGACCTGATTCGCCTGAACCGCCATTTTTTCGAGAAATACGTCCATTCTCTTGTACAGTTGCCGGAATTCTTCCGGCTGCATTTCCCTGCGCTGTAATCGCGCCCAGTCTTCTTTAAGCAAATCAGCTTCCTGTTTCATCCCAGAAGCGATCGGCATACTCTCTTCAACCAGATCCAGCGTCTTGTTCGCCGCCTTGTTGGTCATTTCGACCACATAAGCGAGACGATCGGATGCATCTTCCATTTTCGACATTTCGTCTTTCTGACTTTGCGTCATCGAAGCGTCGATATGAAAACTGCGTATTGCCTCGTGCAAACTTCGCGTCAGCCGGCCAACCTGATGGTACAAACTCATATCCCGAGTCTGATTGAGTTCAGATATCACCTTCAGAGCGTCGGGATAATTGCCTGCATCGACCAAACATTTCAGGCTCGCTGCCTGATCTTTCAGTTGTACTTCAAAGTCTAACAGTGGCTCTTTCTCATCACATTTTTTTTTATCTACCATAGAATTATTGCCTGATTGGTTACAGCTACTCGATTCGTTCAAAAATCTTTTCGATTTTTTCTTTAAGCACCGCAGCGGTAAAGGGTTTAACCACATAACCATTCACACCAGCCTGGGCAGCCGTAACAATCTGATCACGTTTGGCCTCTGCCGTTACCATAAGCACTGGCAGGTTTTTCAGGCCATCATCCGCCCGGACTGCACGCAGTAGGTCTATCCCGGTCATTCCCGGCATATTCCAGTCTGTAACAAGGAAATCATACTTGCCGGTTTTAAGCATGGGCAAAGCTGTATTGCCATCATCCGCTTCATCTGTATTAGAAAAACCCAAGTCTCTTAACAGGTTTTTAATAATTCTTCTCATCGTAGAAAAATCATCTACGACCAGAATTTTCATGTTCTTATCCAAATCGACCTCCAATTGGCGAGGTTGGACACCCTGATCAACCTAATAGCATTAAAGTAAAGTCTAGCTTGAGTTTGCCGGGTATCCAGTTTTTTAGTGGCAAAAAACAAATGAATTCAATTCCCTTAACCCACCTTGTTCAATAATAAAACGATTCGTCTCTCAGGCCCAGTCGATTAACCGGGATCTAAGCCTTAACGCCGCCTGACTGTGAATCTGACTGACCCGAGATTCACTCACCGAGAGGATTTGCCCTATTTCTTTCAGGTTGAGCTCTTCGGTGTAGTACAACGATAAAACCAGCTTTTCTTTCTCCGGCAACCCGTTTATCGCTTCGGCCAGTTTTTGTTGGAACTCCGCTTTTTGAATACCGTCATAAAGGCCACCCGCATCGAGATCAGACAGGCTGGCCGAGTCTTCACCGGATTCCAGGATTTCTTCAAAACTGAACAGTTTTCCACTCAATGAATCCTGGCTAAGTGCATAATATTCATCCAGACTCACGCCCATTGCCTCGGCCACTTCACTGTCGCGCGCATCGCGACCCAAACGATCCTCGACACTTTTAATAGTGTCGGCAATTTTCCGGCTATTGCGATGGACGGATCTGGGCACCCAGTCTCCCTTGCGAATTTCATCCATCATGGCACCACGAATTCGGATACCGGCATAGGTTTCGAACGAGGCCCCTTTTGACACATCATACTTGCGTGATGCCTCTAACAGACCAATCATTCCGCTTTGAATCAGATCCTCTATCTGAACGCTTTCTGGCAACCGCGCCAGCAAATGTTGGGCTATCCGTTTAACTAAAGGCGCATGCTTGTGAACCAGCTCATCCGTCTGACGGGAACGCACATCTTTGTACATTGAAAGACCACTTGCCAATGTCATCACATGAGTTTTTATTGATTTTAAAAGGGCCTGAGAATTCGACTACCCGGCTGAATTCACGCTCGACACAGCCTCCGTTTATCACAGTATAGATCACTGACAAGGGTGAGAGGGTTTTTCTGCGATCAATATCAGACATCCACCAGACGTTCAACAAAAAACTCCAAATGGCCGCGAGGGGATGCCGGCAACGGCCAGCTGTCTGCCTTTTTGGCAAGTGCTTTCAACGCAATGGCGGCTTTCGATCTGGGGTATGCTTCAACCACGGCTCGCTGACGCTGCACGGCTTTTTTGACACTATCATCGTGTGGAATACAACCAATATATTGCAGCGCCACCTCATCCAGAAAACGCTCGATCACCTTGGAAAGTTTGGCAAACAGCAAGGTTCCATCATGCGGAGTTTTGACCATGTTGGCCAGAACCCGAAATCGAAACAGATCATAATCCCGATGCAGCAATTTCATCAACGCATAGGCATCGGTTATCGAAGTGGGCTCATCGCACACCACCATGATAATTTCCTGAGAGGCACGCAAAAAACTCACCACCCCTTCCGAAATGCCGGCAGCAGTATCAACGATCAATACATCGACATTATCGCTCAGCTCACTGAATGCGTTGATCAACCCGCCATGCTCCAGCGGACTGAGCGAGGTCATTTTCTGGGTACCCGACGAAGCCGGCACAATTTTTATGCCTTTCGGGCCATCGACCAGTACATCTCGAAGACTGCACTGACCGTTAAGTACATCGGCGATATTTCGCTTACCCGTGATACCCAGCAAAACATCGATGTTCGCCAAGCCCAGGTCAGCATCCAGCAGAATGACTCGACGCCCCAACTCGGCCAGACCGATCGCCAGGTTAACGGAGACATTGCTTTTCCCCACGCCTCCTTTGCCGCCGGTGACAGCGATCACTTGCACCGGGTGAGTACTGCTCATAAGCGAAACTCCTTCAACCTTTTGCATACCTCACCGAGATTCCGCAAAATCAATAAATCCATATTCAAGTTGCCTACCTTTCATTTTTGGTATTTTGAAAGCCCGGTATTTCAAAGCCACAAGGTTTGCAAACCCGTCGAATCGAAAACCGGCATCCCGCACACTGGCGCTAATCGATGACTCTCGCAACAGCACTCGGTCAATAGTGCCACAAAACGGCGCCACAAACAGCGCAACAGTAAACTATTGGCCTATTTAAGACCCTGTATCACAATTAGACAAGCCCTTATTGCTTGCCAGTGCCAGATCCTGCAACAGAGATACAGCCTTTCCAACCAATACAGACGAGTTGGCAGGCTGAATGTCGTCCGGTATTTTCTGGCCATCGGTAATATAGGAAACGGGCAGTTTTTCAATACACAAAAAGCCAATGACCTCGCCCAGGCTTATCGCTTCATCTGTTTTAGTCACAACACAACCCTGTAAGCCAACCGGTGCGTGGGCATGAAATGATGACTTGATAATCTGCAACTGACTTGTGGCAGGAATCACGAGATAGTGCTTGATCTTATATTTACATTCAGTAAACTCAGCCAGTTGCGCCTGCCAGTCAGCACAGTTTTGGTTGAGTCCGGCCGTGTCGATCAATACCAGTTTTTTATCCCGAAGCTTATCCAGAACATTATTGAGCGAGTTTTGACCATCGACGATACTGACCGAGACATCGAGAATTCTGCCAAACATCCTTAACTGCTCATGTGCCGCAATACGATACCGGTCGGTGGTAACCAGAGCGATATTTCGGGCGCCATGGCGAAGCACGAAACGTGTCGCCAACTTGCCAATGGTCGTGGTTTTTCCTGCGCCAGTGGCACCGAGAAAAGCGACACAGCCGGTTTGTTCGATGATCTCCTGGTCTTCCACCACGACCTGATCCGCCATCTCGCCAACAATTTGACGCCAGGCGACGGACATATCTTTCTCTTTCAACACTCCCTGCAACAACGCCTCCCGAAACGATGAATCCAACCCCATAAGACAAAGACGGTCTTTCAGTTCCTTGTAGACGGTAGAAGTTTTCTTTTCTGTCTCTTTTATCTGGGCTTTCAACATATCCTGCAATTGCAGAATTTGTGACTTCATCTCATTGAGTGTCTGGGTATTGACAGCCACTTGCGGGCCTTCAAATGAATGACCTGATGCAGTCGTATCCGGTGTCTGAGCAGATGCCGGAGGTGGCACTGACCACTCCAGTTTTTTACCGGCTTCATGGCGATTTTTTTCTTTTTTGGCTGTCTGTCGTGGTCGATCCTGTACTGACTGATAAGAACTAAAGCCACTGTCGCGAAAACGGTTTTCCAGCTCATCGACCAGGGCTTTTTTTCCTCTGGACTTTGTAATAGAGGCGATGCGTTCCCGGCTTTTTTGTTTTTGCCGCTCAAGCACCAAATGTTTCTCGGCTTGCAGTCGGGCCAACTGGCCTAGAGTCGGTGACTCGCCTGGTACAGCGCTGGCCGGATCCCCGGAATAATCTGCCAGCATTTGTTGTTCATCGTAGTCTGTTGCCGTGACGATCTCGATACCCCCGTCAACCTTTCTACTTGACAGGATCACCGCATCCGCACCGACCGCTTCCCGAACCTGTTTAAGTGCTGCCTGCATGGTTGGGGCGAAAAACTTTTTAACATTCATATCGGGAGCCTCTGATCGTCAATTTATTGCCCAACAGATGCGACAATCGTTATTTGCTTGTTGTCCGGCACCTCCTGATAAGAAAGTACTGACAATCGTTCTATACCGTAGCGAACAAACTTGGCCAAGACTGGCCTGAGTGCCGCAGATACCAGCAAGATCGCTGGTTTGCCAAGCATTTCCTGGCGTTGCGCCGCTTCCGCAAGAGACGACTGCAGCTTTTCGACCAGCGAAGGTTCGAGAATCAGCCCCATATCATCGCCAGCAGCGCCAGAATTCTGTGCTTGCTGTACAGACTTAAGCAATATCTGTTCCAGCCCCGGATCGAGCGTGATTACCGGCAATTCTGCCTCGCCCTCGCATAAATTCTGCACAATCATTCGCCTGAGTGCCTGTCGAGCTGCCGAGGTCAGCTGAGTCGCATCTTGCGTTCTCGGTGACAGATTGACCAACGCTTCGGCGATACTTCTCATATCCCGAATCGGCACACCCTCTACTAGCAACTGCTGCAACACCTTGAGTAACTGACTGATTGTAATAGTATTTGGAACCAGTTCATCGGCCAGTTTCGGGGACACCTTGGCAAGCTGATCAAGCCATTGCTGGACTTCCTCATGGCCTATCAACTCGTGCGCATGCTTGCTAAGCACCTGATTCAGGTGCGTTGCCACAACGGTACTTGAATCCACCACGGTGTAGCCAAGTGTCTGGGCTTGATCTTTCAACCCTGTCTCGATCCAAACTGCCTCCAAACCAAATGCCGGATCTTTGCCCGGTATCCCTTCGACCTTGCCAAAAACCTGACCCGGGTTGATTGCCAGTTCGCGATCCGGGTGGACTTCTCCTTCAGCCACTCCGACCCCCATCAACGCAATTCGGTACATCGTAGGCATTAAATCCAGATTATCCCGAATATGCACAGATGGCATCAAAAACCCCAATTCCTGGGACAATTTTTTTCTGACTCCCTTGATTCTGCCCAGCAACTGCCCGCCTTGTGACTTGTCTACCAATGGAATCAGTCGATACCCGACCTCCAAGCCAATGACATCGACACTCAACACATCATCCCAGCCCAGCTCTTTCGTTTCTGCACCGGCTGGCAATGCCGGAGGGGCCCCGCCAGGAGGCAAAGCGTCAAGACTGCCGGCGCCACTGACGCCAGGTGAAACTGCTGTGCCTGCAGGTTTGGCCGGATCCGAGGCGCCGGCCCCACCGAGACCGTATTTGCGAAGATACCAAGCCATTGCGCCGGCAATCGAACCCAGACCCAGAAATGCAATATGAGGCATACCAGGAATCACACCAAGCAGAATCAAAATACCTGCAGTAACGGCCAAGCCTTTGGGTGCCGTGAACATCTGCGCCATCATCTGGGCAGACATTTCTTTACTTTCTCCGGTGCGTGTCACCAATATCGCGGCGGCCACAGACAGTAACAAAGACGGTATCTGAGCCACCAGACCATCACCGATAGTCAACAACGAATACTTTTCGATGGCATCGCCAAACTCCAGGCCATGCTGCAACATACCAATACCCAGACCACCCAGTATATTGATAAACAGAATCAGAAAACCGGCGACGGCATCGCCTTTGACAAATTTGCTGGCACCATCCATGGAGCCATAAAAGTCGGCCTCGCGAGCGATATCCTCACGCCGTTTACGAGCTTCATCCTGTTCGATAATACCGGCATTCAGGTCGGCATCGATCGCCATTTGCTTGCCGGGCATCGCGTCCAGAGTAAAACGGGCACTCACTTCCGAAACACGCCCCGCCCCTTTGGTGATCACCGCAAAATTAATAATCATCAGAATTATAAAGACCACCATACCGACGGCATAGTTACCCCCTATTACCACCTCACCAAAAGCCTCGATTACCTTTCCTGCCGAGTCACCGCCCTGGTGTCCATGCAGAAGTACCACCCGTGTCGAGGCGACATTCAGTGCCAGACGAAGCAAGGTGGCAATCAGCAAAATAGTCGGAAATGCGTCGAAATCCATTGGCCGAAGCGCGTAGACACAAACCAGCAGAATGACCAAAGAAAGCGCAATATTAAAGGTAAATAGCAAATCCAAAAAAAATGGCGGCATGGGCAGAGTCATCATGCCCAGTAAAGCGATCACCATAAGGGGTACCCCCAGGTATCCCTTTGCCAACCCCTTTGCTTGTTCCAGTACCAAAGCGCGTTCCATTAAACTGATCCCGAAGTCGATTTTTTGACGAATAGTAAAAGCATCAGGACTGTCTGCAATTAGAAGACCAACTTCACAACTGGAACACCAAACGCAGTCACCAGTGCCAGGCACCACTATCTCCCGCTGACAAGGCAACCGTTATCACATTGTTTCATTTACCGAAATTGTGCTAGCCTAAATCTCGCGACATTCTAACAAGTTGCAGCGGTAAGCTGACGGACTCGCATTGACGCTCGTCAGTGTGTAAGGCGCTGTGTATCAAATGAAAGGCTCTTTCACGAGATAAACAAGGTCCCGAAAACAACCTTGAAGAATTGTTTTCCATAGTAGCTATAACGAAGAGCCAATAAATGAAAGACATAGATGGAATAGAATACTACTCGCCAAGAGAAGAAAAAATTAATATCATTTCTCATGCTATCGGCTTTATTTTAAGCATTGTTGCCTTGATACTTCTGTCGACGCATGCTAACCGCCATGGCAACATTTGGCATGTTGTAAGTTTCAATATTTTCGGGGTAAGTTTAATTGTTTTGTATGCAGCTTCTACTCTTTACCACAGTGCAAAAAAGCCAGAGCTAAGAAGAAGATTAAGAATCATTGACCACGCATCTATTTATGTCCTCATTGCTGGAACTTACACTCCTTTTACGCTTGTTACGCTGAATGGGCCAATAGGATGGACGATTTTCGGCATCTCTTGGGGACTTGCCCTAACCGGAATAGTTTTAAAACTGTTTTTTACAGGGAAATACGAATTAATTTCGACATTGATGTATGTATTCATGGGCTGGATAATCGTTTTTGCCGTAAAACCGTTAGTCAATAGTTTATCTTCAGATGGTCTACTTTGGCTTGCTGCAGGTGGAATGGCTTACACAGTCGGTGCAATTTTATACAGTATTAGAAAAATAAAATTCAATCATGCAATTTTTCATATATTGGTTTTGATTGGTAGTGCTTGTCATTTTTTTTCGGTGTTCTTTTATGTTTTACCATATTAACACTGAAACGTTGACGCCAAAAAATGATGAGTATTGAACAAGAAATTGCGAGTTGGGATGGAAAGTCATCGAGTGATATTGATGCAATTTACAGTCGTCATGATAATGACGTTTCTTTTGCAGCTAAGCTCATAGACCTCTTTCAGCAGACTGCCCTGCAAAAGGGTGCCACTTGGCTGTTAAAACGCCATCTTGAAGGTAATCGAAAACTAGAAGCAAATGAAATAGCGATGGTATACAGATTTTTGTCAAGACTGGAGCATTGGGAAACGAAGCTCCATATCCTCCAGTGTATCCCTTTTATGCCCATTGCCGAAACCGAGAAGAAAGCAGTGGAAACATTCTTACGAAAGTGCCTTATAGACAGCAATAAATTTATAAGAGCATGGGCTTACAACGGATTTTACGAAATTTCTACTCAATACCCAGAATATAAAAAAGAAACGAAACAGTTTTTTGAAATGGCAATGAGAGATGAAGCACCATCCGTAAAAGCACGCATTCGAAATATCGTGAAAAAGGACTTTTAATCGAGTGACTGGAAACATCTAACTTCCAGCCCTCGCAACAGCCTTCAGTGGCAAATGCGGCTTGCTCAAGGCCACCAAGAAGTTTCATGCCATTCTCCCATCAAAGCGACTTGGGAAGGCATGGGTTGGTGCGAATGTTTCGAGCCGTAAGCTCACGCAATTATTAATTCTGTACAGACGCCCCCTCTTGTGGTTGGGCAACCGCAGACTGTGCTCTAATCTGCATATCTTCTTCCTGGACAATACTGGGCAGCAAGACACCCGCAAGAATGCCGAAAATAAAAGTGACAATGGCGAGTATTGGGATTATCTTGGTTGGTGCAGACTGACCAATCTCTAAACAGGTGGTACACATTTCTTCGTTAGATGATATTTCTGCTAGAGGAGATGAATGACTCGCTAGAAAATTGCTCATGATAAACACCCTTCGCTGGAAATTTGATGGATTTATCTTACTCCAAAAACAAAAAATCAACTGTCAAAGAATGTAATACCTGAAAACACAAAAGCCGATGCAAAAAAAACCGACAAAGGGCCGGAATGAACACAGTGGAGGCCGATAGACCTGGTCATATCGGCCCCGGACAATATCGACAGATTACTTGTTTTGATAAGCGCCTGAATGCCCGTCTGCCATGTGTTTCTGTATTCTTTCGTACCTATGCAGTGGCATCGCGTTAGGTGCCAGTTCCAGTGTTCTTACCAGTGAATCGTCGTGGGTGGTAATGTCTACATCGAAGCCGCCATCGGTTTTGCGGATATCACCGATTTTCAGGTTTTCATTGCCTTTCAGCAGCAATCGCGCCTCGACCAGGGTCCGAATCTCCTCCTGATCGAAACTGCGCTTCATTATCGCCTTATGACCCAAACCGTTGCCAATAAAACCCTGGTGCATCATCATGTGGTCACCGCGATAGTGTTTACCCGGCTGACCGTAATCCTGGTCGCAAGCCTGTGCCTTTGCGAAGAGGCCAATACCCACGACCAGCAGTGCAACGGTGACCAGTGATACTCTTACCGAATTTGATAGGTTCTTCATAGTGGTTTCTCCTGTGTTGTGGCTTGAGTGCTTATTCAATCACGAACCTGTTGCAGAAGTATCCCGGCGGTTTCACAATATGTATCCGTATGTATCAGTTTCTGCCGTATTCGCTCTCGCCGCCTGCCGAAAAATACAGTTTGATACAGATTACCGGATCACGGCTTTGTATAATGGCGAAGTAACAGTTATTTCCCGGAATCAAGCTTATGCATCAACAACATATACTGGTGGTAGATGACAATCAGGAGATTCGGGATCTGCTGAGCGACTATCTGCAACGACACGGTTATCGGGTCTCGGTGGTGGCTGATGGCGCAATGATGCGAGAACGTTTGACCAAAGATCGCTTCGACCTGATCGTTCTGGATATTATGATGCCGGGCGAGGATGGTCTGAGTCTGTGTCGCCATGTGCAGCAAACCGGTGGGCCGCCGGTCATTATGTTGACGGCGATGGCAGAAGACACCGATTGCGTGGTCGGGCTCGAAATGGGTGCCGACGACTATGTTGCCAAGCCATTTGTACCACGGGTTCTGTTGGCTCGAATCAAGGCGGTGCTGCGCCGCAACCCGGAAGACCGGCAGCCAAAAACGACCGAGCCTGTGGCTGAGCAACGGCGTTTTCTTGACTGGCAGCTTGATATTCACCAGCGGCAACTGGCACGCAAGGATGGTTTGCTGGTGCCACTGAGCAATGCCGAGTTTGTTTTATTACAGGTGTTTCTTGATAACCCGAAGAAAGTGATGAGCCGAGACCAGCTGCTGACCGCAACCAAGGGGCGGCAAGCTGACCCCTTCGATCGCAGCATCGACAATCAGGTCAGCCGTCTGCGCAAAAAAATCGAAACCAATTCGCAACAACCGCAATTGATCAAAACCGTATGGGGTGGCGGCTATCTGTTTACCGCCAGTGTCAGCTAATGTCGACACTATTGCATCGGTTACGACCCAACAGCCTGTTCGCCCGAATGATGCTGCTGATTTTACTGGCATTGGTGTTAGCCCAGTTCATCAGCTTCTGGTTCTTTTCCAGCGCCCATCGAGACGCTTTGCGACACAACAGTCAGCGTTTTTCCCTGCGCCAGTTTGTTTCCCGGGTACAATTGCTGGAAAACATACCCGAAACCCGGCACAGAATTGCATTGCGTGCCTGGAAAACCCCGGGTCGTCGGGTCGGTCTGTACACCCAACCGCCCATCCCTGCCGGTAAAAGTTACAAAGAAACCGAATTTGAGCGCTGGCTGGAAGAAAAGCTGGGCACGCACTATCAGGGTCGCGTTCGGGTCACTTTCAGCCGCGATATAGCCCGTGATGACCCGCCTCTAGGTTCGCATAAAATGCCGCATGGTAAAGAACACGAACCTGGCTGGAGACAGCCGCCCGCTTATCGAAAAACCTTGTTTGCCCGTGGTCACTTCAGTTACTTGTCGCTGGCAGTAAAGTTGACAAACGGTCAATGGTTTGTCAGCCGAATGCGAACCCCCTCGGTTACTCCACTGGCAACGCCTCAAGTTCTGGTGTTTATTGTTACCGCCAGTCTGCTGATCTTAGGAGTCGTATTCTGGCAATTACGCCATATTACCCGACCTCTGCGAGCTTTGGCCAAAGCGGCAAACGCATTGGGCCGGGGACAGGCTGTAGCTCCTTTGAACGAGGAAGGCCCGGAAGATATCCAACTGGCTCTGCGAGCATTCAACCAGATGAACAAACGCTTACAGCGGTTTGTCTCTGAGCGCACTCGCACTCTGGCTGCACTTTCTCACGATCTACGCACGCCGCTGACCAGTATGCGACTACGCGTGGAAATGATGGAGGAAAACCCGGATCGCGACAAATTATTGCAGAGCCTGAATGAAATGCAGCAGATGTCGGAAGCCGCTTTGGCTTTTGTCCGGCAATCCGGTGATCTCGAAGCCACGTCGGTTATCGATATGGGCGCGTTGGTCGGCAGCATTTGTGACGACCTGGCTGAGCTGGACAAGCCGGTAAAGTTTACCGAACCCCCGTATCGTCTGGTACTCGACGCCCGACCGGTGGCACTGACCAGGGCGATTCGCAATCTGGTGGAAAACGCCGTCAACTACGGTAATGAAGCCCAGGTAGAGTTGCAGGATCAGGGCGACGCGGTTAGCCTGCTTGTACGCGATCAGGGGCCGGGCATTCCACAGGATCGAATGATATCGGTTTTTGAGCCGTTTTTTCGCCTGGACAGCTCACGGAATCGGGAAACGGGGGGAATCGGGCTGGGTTTATCCATTGCCCGGCAAATTATCATCAACCACGGCGGCAAAATACAGCTTAATAACTGCCATCCAGGGTTGGAGGTTCGTGTCGACCTACCCAAATCGAATCGGTAAAACCAATTATTGTTGACCAGGCCTCGAACCCGATCCACCCTCACCCGGCCCGAGATCATCACTGTAATTCTTTGATGGTATAGACCACCTCATCATCCAAGTATTTTTCTAAGCATTTCATTTTCCTGGCTTTTCGCTATTACAAAGGTTCATCCAATAACTCCTGGCGACATCGCCCTGGTATAAGAAACTAACTGGACTACTATTTCATCGCTATTGGTATCGCAGTCGCAGTAACCACATTCAAACGTCTGGGGAAAAGTGCCAAAACCCAACTATCTGTGCCCCAGGCCAATTGATACTAGGCTTGCTAACCATTAAACTGATCTACCAGCTCGACCGATGGATGATTGAAAACCGTTTGTATGACCTATTTAAAAAAACAAATTTGTGTAAACCACAAAGAAAAACTGCGAGAATATAGGAATTCATTCAAACGATGGAATAAATTGATCAACCTGTGATACGTAACCGCGGTTAGCATCATTCTTAAAGCAATTAATCATTGGTCAATAGCCTGGAACGGTTCACCCAAAGAACTTACCGGGATACCCTGACAGTCATGTTATTTTATTGGAGATGAGTATGGACAATGTGTTAGAGATTAGTAAAAAAATGCCTATCCGACTGGTGCAGATATCACTTGCATTTTCACTGGTCAACTTTTTTGTACAAGGATTAAGCTGGAACTCCTTCCTTCTGTTTGTTCTGTTTACTCTATCTGTATATGTCTCGGCTCAGGTGATAGCGCTGATCAACAGTCCAGAGCTTAAAATGATACCCGAAGTGGAGGCATTGAAATCCTACTTACTCACCTTGTTTGGACTATTTGTCATGATTGCAACCTGCACCTACTCCTGTCTTTTTGGTGTGTTTTACTTAGCAATTGGGCTGGTTTATCTCATATCGCCCTATGATAGAGACTGGCTGCTAGGCCAATCAAAACTGGTTGTTATAGACAATAAAATAGAATACCAAAAAGAAACAGTCTGATTGCTTTTTCAATCTTTGACCAGCCCCGACAGACCTGTTCGAGGTCGGTCTGGGCGGATAAATTCACCTGATCTAGTCGGGATAGCCAGTGATATCCCTGATAGACTGGTACAATGGCCGCAATTGCCGGTACATTTTGAGATAGACTTCTGAATACAGACGTTGATAGGTTTTGACGTTTTCCTGTTTAGGATAAAAAGTCTCACCCACTCGTGTCATTGCCGCAATTGCCTGATCAAAATTCGAATAGATACCCAGTCCCACGGCAGCATCGATCGCGGCACCGAGGCCAGATGTTTCATAAATATGTGGCCGCTCAGCCGGTAAGCCGAAAATATCCGCCGTTAACTGCATCGCGGCATCGCTTTGCGAACCGCCGCCGGCCACTCTAAGTTTCTCCACTTTAACGCCACTTCTCTTTTCGATTCTTTCCTTGCCCTCGCGGAGCGCATACGCCAACCCTTCCAATATCGCCCGGTACAGGTGCGCTCTGGTATGTACATCACCAAAGCCGATTACCGCTCCTTTGGCTTCTGGCCCGGGTTCTTTGACGCCTGGCGACCAATAGGGTTGCAACATCAGCCCCATGGAACCGGCAGGAACTGATCGAACCAGCTCATCGAACAGCATTTCGGGTTCAATGCCCCGGTCGTTGGCGATGCGCTGTTCTCTCAAGCCAAATTCTCTTTTAAACCAGTTCACCATCCAGAAACCACGATATATCATGACTTCTGTACAATAAGCACCGGGAATTGCAGAAGGATACGGGGGCAAAAAGCGGGTCGGTTCGACATAACGCGGGCTGGTTGTATTGATCGTAGCCGTGGTGCCATAGCTCATGCAAGCCACACTGGGCGTGTTACCCCCCGAGCCGATAATTTCACAAGCTTTATCGGATGCTGATGCAATCACCGGCAAACCTGCCGGGATTCCGGTATGCTCGGAAGCTTCCGGGGTAATTTTTCCGATAGGCTGGCCAGGCTGAACCAGCTCGGGCAGCCTATCCAGGGTCAAAGGCAGTGCCTTCCAGCGCCAGTCAGACTGACCGACCCAATGCAGTTTTTTATAATCGAACGGAATATAACCGACCTGACTGCCGACCGAGTCTTTATATTCACCCGTCAGTTTATAATTCAAATAGCCGGACAAAAACAGAAATTTATGCGTTTTCTGCCAGATTTCAGGCTGTTGCTTGGCGATCCAGTTGGCTTCGGCCTTTTCCCGAAAGCCCCTGACAATCTCCTGCACTCCGGCCACTTTGAACAACATATCCCAAAGACCGCCCAAAGGCTGATCAGCCGGAGTAGTTCGCTGATCCAGCCAGACTATGGCTGGCCGCAATGCCTGACCATTTTTATCCAGGTTGACAACCGTACTTCTCTGCGTCGTAACTGAGACCCCTTTTATAGTCGATTTGTCTACACCGACACTTTGCCATAGCTTGTCACAGGCTGATTTCAGTGATTGCCAGTAATAATCCGCGTGTTGTTCCGCCCAACCTGGCTGGTCAGAAAAATACGGTTCCAGCTCCTGTTTTCCCTTGCCCAGCAAATTGCCCATAGTGTCGAACAGTAAAGCGCGTACGCTTTGTGTGCCGTTGTCTATCCCTAACAATGTCTGATTAGCGGCACTTGATCTCTCACCCATCGAGTTGACCTCTTTCTGCTCGAGAGGGCAAACCAAAATATTGCTGCCATAACACCCGATAACGCTGATATTCTTCCTGCCATTTCGCTTCGGACCAGCCTAAATGCTGCATACACAAGGGCTTCACCCGCGTCATAATGGCTTCACCACCATCGACCAGAAGCACACCCAGTCGTGTCCGACGCAGTAACACATCATCAAGATGCACCACTTGTTCTTTGAGCAGAACCCACTCCAGTTCTGCCCAAAGGGTATCTGTGGTTTCAATTTTATGCCAGCACAGTTCCGATCGCGCCAGCATCACATCAACGACCGCTCCATAACGGCCCTGCAGCCGGCGGAAGCAGGCAGTCGTCATGGCTCTTGGCCGCTTGGCGCCAGATCGGTGCCTGAAAATCACCGAATCTTCCGTATCCAGTTTAAACTCGGGCAAGTACTGACCGACTCGCTCCAGTACATCCAAAGCAATTAGCCGAAACGTGGTCAGTTTACCACCGGCCACGCTGATGACCCCATTGTCATCCCAGATAGAATGCTCTCGTTTTTCCCTTGACGGATTTAACGCGCCACTGCCAACAACCGGACGCACACCGGAATAACTCGCTATCGCATCCGCTTCAGTAACTTTGGCGCCAGGAAACTGGTAATTCAATGCCTCGACAAGATAGTCCACCTCTTCCTGAGTGATCGAAATATCGGCACGTCCCTTCAGAGAATGGTCGAGATCCGTTGTGCCTGCGACAGTCATACCTTCCCAAGGGAACAGAAACACAGGCCGTTTATCGCCTGGATGGAAAAAACTGACCGCAAAGGAAACCGGAATACGCCATTGGGGAAAAACCAGGTGACTGCCTCGCAGCGGTCGAATCACCACCTCTTTGCCCATTTCCTGGCGCAGCGCATCGGTCCAGGCACCTGTCGCATTAACCACAGCCTTTGCCCGAACGGCAAATACCTTGCCGGTTTCTTCATCGCGCATGGTCACTTTATTGCCACCCTTAGCCCGTTCAATATGCTCTGCCGCGACATAGGAAAGTGCCGTGCCTCCTTCAGCCACAGCTTCCTGAAGAACGCGCAATACCAAACGGGCATCGTCAGTCACCGCATCGCCAAACTCTGTGGCTCCGTTCAACTTATCATCGCGGATTCCCGGTGCGCACAGGGACGTCTTCAATTTGTTGTGAAAGCGATGATTCCAGCGACGCGCCATCCAGTCGTAAAAAATCAGCAGAAAACCAAAGATGATAGGGCCGGGGAACTTAAAACGATAATGGCCTAGCAAAAACGGCAGCGGATCAACCAGGCCAGGTGCCTCGGACATCAGTCTTTGTCTTTCTTTTACTGAATCATAAGCTAACCGCACCTGACCGGAGCCAAGATACCTCAGGCCACCATGCACCATCTTGGATGATTTACTGGATGTCCCCCAGGCAAAATCTTTTTGTTCCACCAAAAGTACATTCAGATTGCATCTGGTTGCCTCGCGAAAGACGCCAGCTCCGGTAATACCTCCGCCGATAATCAGTAAATCCCATTCGGGCCCATCGCCAACCGAATCGTTTGCACCTTGCAGCCGGTCAATCTCCCGCTCTCGCCAGCCCGGTTGCCAGACCGCAGGATCAATTTTTTTCTTGCTATTCACGGAACTCTCCTGTGAGACGATGCGCAAAAACCGGCGTAATGCCTTGCAACAACTGAAATAAGAAAAAAATCAATTATCAATCAACAAAGTACCAGGATTCATTATCCCGTTCGGATCAAGCTCTTTGACCAGGGCACTAATTGCGGCCATGCCAAGCGGGCCTTTTTCCGTTGCCAAATAAGGCGCATGGTCTTTACCGACACCATGCTGATGACTGATAGTGCCACCGTTGTTGACTATAATTTCAGAGGTTGTCTTTTTTAGATGAGACCACCAATCATGGGTTTGCCGATAGGTTTCACCTGTGCGAAATACATAGGTTGAATAGATACTGCAGCCTTGTGCATAAAAATGCGAAAGATGGGTGAACGCATGCACTTTTTCATTGTGATCGGACAATCCCCGGCGCAGGTTATCTTCCATGTTAGCTAACAGGCTGTCCAAGTTATCCCAGTTGGTCGCGGTTTCCAGGGTGTCAACCACATAACCATATTGCCATAGGGTCTCACGCAGATAAGGCATATTGAAACGCTTTTCCTCCCACTTGTCACCGAGCCTGGTACCGGTATAAACCCCGTCATAGTTACGGCAGATTTTTTTCAGTTGACGCAACGAAGCCCTGAACTGCGCATTTGAACCGGTAATACCGACTGTCATCATACATTTTTCGGCACCGGCGCCTCTAAAGTCGAGATATTTTTCCAAATAGCCAATCAGTTTTTCATGGCCTGCCAGGGCGAGTTGAGTTTCAGTTTCAATGGCATTGCTAAGCCGCAACATAGAGAGCTGAACCATATTCTGAATCAGGATACGACAGGCTTCTTTAGCCTGTTGCCAATTTGGAAAGAAAACAACGAAGAATTTTTCCCTGGCTGCGATTGGTTTGACCCGAACCTTCACCTCAGTAAGAATCCCCAGCCGACCCTCGGATCCCAACACCATCTCCCTGACATCCGGCCCGGCCGCAGATGCGGGTATTGCAGGCACTTCCATTTTGCCGAGTGGTGTTTCCATCGTGCCACCGGCAAATAACTGCTCGATACGCCCATACCTTAACGATTGCTGGCCACTGCTGCGACTGGCTATCCAGCCGCCCAGGGTGGACAATTCAAACGACTGGGGGAAGTGACCGAGGGTATAACCTTTTGCCCTCAATTGCGCTTCGACCTGTGGCCCCGCCGTACCCGGCCCGAAGGTCGCGATCAGGCTTTCTTCATCCAGTTCAAGCAAACGACTCATACGCCCCAGATCGATGGTCAATACCGGATCGGATTCTTCACGCGGATTGATATGCCCAGCCACGCTGGTACCACCACCATAAGGAATGACCTTTATTTTGTTGTCGGCAGCGAACTTGATCAACTGCGCAACTTCCTCACCCGTCTCGGGAAAGGCCACACCATCCGGGAAAACATTAAACTCGCCACTTTTCATCGCCAGCCAATCCGGCAGGCTCTGACCTCTGGCATGATAAACCCGCGACTCAGGGGTTTTGTCTATCAGAGAATGGTCCGGCAAACGCGAAGCTGGAACCGTTTGCAACACGTCTTCCAGAGTGACACTTGCCAATGGCGATGCCGCACCAATCCTTTCAGCCAAAAAGTCCAGCCCGTTCCCGGGCAGATCCATACTGTGATTCTCGTCACCCCATCCATTCCAACGTCGCATATACCACTCCAAATTACCAACTACCAAAATCTGTAAGAAAAGCTGGAGTCTACCACTGTTGGTGGCCATATTCTGTGATACTTTTACGGTTAAAAGCACGTACGCCTGGTATTCTCAGCCTGATGCGCCACAGCAAAATAGCGACGAATACGTATTTAACGCTAACAGCAGCCATTGGCTGACCAGCCTGGATACGCCATTGACCGGTTTCAGCATTTTATATGGCCCTGAAGGTACCGAACGTAGTGCGCGACCCGTTACACGTTGGCACACATATTATGCGCGAGTTGATGCAGTTCTATCCTGTCAGTGACCATACGGCATTGTCGCCAGATCTGTTCAGCACTGGTTTCGATGCCTCAAACCCGGCACATACGCCATCTGGCCTGAATACGGCCCGAACACAGGAGCCTTCCTGAGCTACAGTCAATCTCACGCTCCGAAGTCTGAACACTTCGCTGACCAGACTCAGCTGTTTTCAGATAAAACCGGCGCCCTATCCTGTTTAAAGAAGCGGATATTGTGGCTGATCTGAAACGCACAGTGACGATTTCCGAGCAAACATCGAAATCGAATCGTTAGCTTTATACGAATTATTTACATTTGTGTTCAAAACTAATATAGTCCGCCGACATAGTGACTTTTTTACTCACCTTGATAGAGAGAAAATACAATGAAAAAAACCCTTCTTGCCAGCGCTATCGCCGTCACCACCGGAATTCTTCTCTCTGGTTGTGGTTCGGATAGCGATGATAATGGCAATGCAGACACCGACACTGGTGGCTCAGAGAGAAATGTCAGCTACGCCACAATGGATGCCACTTATGGCGAGCGAGTGTTTTTTGATCTGTCTACAGGGGTGACGGTTGCTGAAGATCAACCCTGGCATATTTCCTATCAAAAATATATTGGGTATGGCCTGAACGGTGGTGCTTCCGGCTCCGGTTCGGTGCAGGGCTGTGTTGCCAAGGAATACTCCGTACTCTATGGCGAAAACGGCGAGCCGGTTGTAGCTGAATTCGAAAAACTTAACGCCGACAACACGCTGACTGACTTCAACAACATCGATGCAAACAGCTGTTCAGATTTTCAATCAGATAAGTTGAAAACTCATATAGTGATGGAAGACTGGCTATCCGCAGTCTATGGCCCTGCCGGACCTTCCTTCTCGGCAAAAACAGACGCAAGCAATGGCTGGATTGTCAGATCAGCCACCATGGATGAATCCAATACACCTGATGCCTATGGCCGTGTTCGGGTCGCAGAAGTGAACTACTCAAGTAATCCAGCAACACGTGAACTCAAGTTTGCTGTTGAACTTTGGAACGCGGGCACCCAGGCATTTGACACAGAAACGGTAACGGCTGACTTCCTCAACTTCACCAACGGTCGCGTCTACTGGGATATGGAAACCAACTCGAAAGTGACAGCGAACGATGATTGGGAATTGAGTATTGAAGCGCTTGGTCAATTATGGAATATACAGATCAATTCCGGTGTTTCCGGTCATGGTCATGCAAAGATCGGCGTTTTACCCGTGGGCAGTGCGGCTAATGTGACCAATCCAACTGACCGCTCCCAAGTTTATCAGTGGTTCACCGATGGGACAGTTGGCACACTAAGCAAACCCGGTGATTTTGGCCCTATGCAATACGATATGTATGGCCGTCATGGAATGGCACCTAACTTCACTCATTACCTGATCAGGGATGGTGAGAATACCTACAAAGTTCAAATATTGAACAATTATGGCGAAAAAGGTGACGAAGCAAGCGGCAACCTGTATCTGCGCTATGAAGCGCTTTAATCTTTAGAGCGTCCCCGTACGTTGCTGACACTTCGGCAGCGTGCGGTCTTTTTGTTGAATTCCTCCTGCCATCGAGACCCTTGCCGTTTTTCAGCATCAGCTTGCATAGGCAACGCCTTAAACTAACCTATAATAAAATAGGCCACTGCCGAAGAGCATCAAGGACCGGAAACATTGACTACCTTTTGCAATCAAGAAACCATTTATCTGCAGCTAAAACGCAGACTGCTTTGTTCAATAAAAAGGCTAACGCAGCTTTCACTTATGCTACCTCTCACACTCTTGCCATCTCCGTTACTGGCGAAGGAGTGTCATATTGATGGTAATATCGTTCTAACGCCCGACTTTAAAATCAGTTACAGGAATTATTGTACCGACCAAGGTGACATTTCTTCTTTAGTCGCTTATTACCAGAAAAAGTGTGATGAGAGCGAGATTCTGCTATCAGAATTTAGAACCCGTCAAGCGAACGGCGATAAGACGGCCAAAAAGTTTGTCGATTACCATCGCTACGCAGTTGACTATTTTTGCGGCCTGACCGAACAAAAAATTAAAGCCAGTGCACGCAGAACGCAAATATGCAGTCAATTTAGTCTATCAGGCTCAGAATGTGGCCGTGCCAGCCTTGATTCACGCGTTGTCATCAACCCACAACACGCTGGCAACAAACACAGTAAGACCGATTCCTATAATCATTGTTTGACACACAGCGTCGACACCCAAGCCGGTTCGGTCATTGTCAGCGCACGTAACCACTGTGAAACCGAGCTGTTTATTACCGTCTGCCTGGATATTCAGGATCGAGATTCGCAACCCCCTGCCCGTTTGGATAAAGCCATTACCAGTCGAGGACAACAAACCTTTGTTTTTCCGGGGGTCAATCAATCTCCATACGAGTACCTTGTTGGATGGTGCCAATCTGACACCAACAACTGCAATATCGCGTGCGAGTAAGCCGACAGATTAACGCGGCTTACTATTTCAGACCATGCTTTTCGCGGTTGCGTTGTCGTTCTTCATCATTTTTGCGAAGCAATATATACACGGCTCCCGTTCCGCCGTGGTGGCGTTGAGCCGAGTGAAACGCCATGACTTCATTCAGATCCGGCAGCCATTTATTCAGATAACTTTTGATCACCGCCACTTGATCCGGGTTTTTTTCACCTTTGCCATGAGTGATCAACACGGTTCGCAAGCCATATTGCATGCAATCCCTGACAAATCGAAATACCTCGCGTCGGGCCTGTTCAACGGAATGTTTATGCAAATCAAGTCTCGCTTCAATCAGGTACTTGCCAAGACGCAACTTTTTATACACGCCATGTTGCACGCCGTCTTTTTTATAATCCAGAAAATCATTCGGCCCGAGCATTTCAATGTGCTCGCTGTCGGTTAGCGGGTTTCGTTCCAACTTGCCGTTGCTGACAGCCGCCGCACGTCGAATCTCATGGCCGGGTGTCAACTGGTTTTTCTTGCCGACTTCAGCTCTTTGCTGCTGCTTGATAGGCTTGACATCAGTCATTTCTTCCATAAATTGTTGTCTTGCCGTCTTTTTTTCACTCATATCGCAAAAAACCCAAACAACCACAGCCGCCATACAAATAAATCAGACAAACGAGCTAAGCGAATGGATGTCTAAGCACAATCGTCTGATTACGATCTGGCCCGGTGGAAACAATATCGATCGGCGCTTCAATTTGCTTTTCTATAAAAGCGATATAATTTCGCGCATTCTCTGTCAGCTCAACCATCGACTTCGCACCCACGGTACTCTTACTCCAGCCTGGCAATTCCTCAAATACCGGAGTCAGGGAAGCAAAATCATCACACTCTGTCGGCGGGCGAGTCATTGTTTTGCCTTTGTGCTCATACCCGACACAAACCCGAATACTTGACAGGCCATCCAGCACATCGAGCTTGGTCAGGCAAATACCGGACACGCTGTTTATTTGAATGACATGACGCAAAGCGACGGCATCGAACCAGCCACAACGCCTTGCCCGCCCGGTCGTCGCACCAAATTCGTGGCCTTTTTTAGCCAGGTGTTTGCCCTGCTCATCAAACAATTCGGTAGGAAACGGACCGAAGCCGACACGAGTTGTATACGCCTTGGTAATGCCCAGCACGTAGTCAAGATAAAGTGGCCCGAAGCCAGTACCGGTAGCCGTGCCACCAGCGGTGGTATTGGAAGAAGTGACAAAGGGATAGGTACCATGATCAATATCGAGCAAAGAACCCTGGGCACCTTCAAACAAAACGTCGGCTCCTTCCTTGCGATACTGATGCAGCTCGTCAACAACATCCGTAACCATCGGCCTGAGCTCTTCTGCCCAATCTAATGCCTTGGCCAAAACTTCATCATATTCAACTGGATCAGTTTTGTAATAGTTTGACAAAATAAAATTATGATACTCGAGTAGTGTTTTTAATTTGCCCTTGAATTGCTCAATATCCAGTAGATCCGCAACGCGCAGTCCGCGCCTGGATACCTTATCTTCATACGCCGGGCCAATTCCACGCCCTGTGGTGCCAATTGCATCGTTGCCACGGGCTTTTTCTCTGGCCAGATCCAAAGCCACATGAACGGGTAAAATAAGCGGGCAAGCAGAACTGACCTTGAGCCGTTGTCTAACCGGAACACCTTTTCCCTCTAACTGACGAATTTCTTTCATCAAAGCATCAGGGGCGACAACAACACCGTTGCCAATCAGACACGCCACGTTTTCTCGCAAAATTCCCGAAGGGATCAGGTGCAATACCGTTTCTTCACCATCGATAACCAGGGTATGACCAGCATTATGTCCACCCTGGAAACGAACAACAGCACTCACCTGTTCGGTAAGAAGATCAACAATCTTGCCTTTTCCCTCGTCACCCCATTGGGTGCCCAATACCACCACGTTCTTGCCCATGTGCTTTCTCAATTAGCGTTCAGATTATTGTTCAGAAACCGGCTTTACCTGCCACTTTCCATCAGTTTTAACCAATTGCCTGTCGCAGCCCATAGCCTGAGGCGTTGCCGAGTCGCCCTCAAACCCTTGAATGACAATTTCTTTATTTCGAAGCCGAGCCACTGCCCGATGCAATGACGTATCATCAACGGGCGGAGCATAGATCTTACCTGTCGAAGTACTCGACCCGGAAAACTTCACTAACGACTTTAAATCGACACTAAAGCCCGTCGCCGGCCGGGCGCGACCAAAGTCTTCGCCAATTGAATCATACCTGCCACCCTTGGCCAACACGCTGCCCGATGAGTCACCATAGCCGGTAAACACGAGTCCGGTATGATAGTGGTAGCCCCTCAGCTCGCAGAGATCAAAACTCAGACTGATCGACGGATACAACCGACTGATTGCTGCGCCCATGACCTCCAATTGCGACAACGCATCGAGAATGGACGAATCAGAATGCCGAAAAATCTCTCTGGCTTTGGTTAAAACCCTCGCATCTCCGATCAGTAACGGCAGCGTCTTTATCTGACCGGCAATACCGCTCTGCAGATCACCCGATTGCGTGATCACTTCGATATCGGGCACTGATTTACGGGTAAGAGCATCGAGTAATGCCCTGCGCAACTCACCGGTTACCCCTGCCGCCACTAACACCCCTTTGACAATACCAGCATGAGACAAATCGACATGAATCGTCGGGGCTTTGGACAAACGCATAGTTTCAATCATTAACCGAATAATTTCGATATCACTATTGATCGAACCATTACCAAAAAGCTCACAGCCTATTTGAATAGGGCTTCGGCCTTTTTGTTGATTTTGCGGCTTGGTGTGCAAAATAGAATCGGAGTAACAAAGCCGCGTTGTCCCCTTTGCGCGCAGACAATGCGAGTCAATTCTTGCCGCCTGGGGGGTGATGTCGGCACGTACACCCATCATCCGCCCGGAGATCTGATCCGTCACTTTAAAGGTTTGCAGATCCAGATCGTTACCCGTTCCGGTCAATAGAGATTCCAAATATTCTATCATCGGAGGCGTGACCAATTCATAGCCCCAGCTGCGATAAAGATCCAGCAGATTTCTTCGCAGTGTCTCCGCATACCAGGCGTTGGGTGGCAGCAATTCTTCTACGCCATCAGGCAATAACCAGCGATTTCGATTGGTCATGAATTTCCCGTTTTTCCTAAATAGTTAATTCTGAAAGTGATCCCTGTAACCAGTTTAGCCACAGGGACTTAGCGTACCCAATATAACAGGCTCGTGCCAATTACCATGCTGATCAATCCCACGATACGCATGGTTCGACTATCAATTTTGGCCAGTGTCGCCACCATATTCTTCCAGCGATCAGGGTACAGAAACGGGATTACGCCTTCCAGAACCAGCATCAAACTGAAAGCAACGGCCAGATCCTGCCATACTGATTGTTCGTTCATTCCAATCGCCCTCCTGATAGCGGCAACAGGGAGAAACACTCGCCCCGGCTTTACCGCCAAAGGAGCCAAATTCTACCTTTTTATTACCCATAAAAAAACCGGGTAATTCTCGCCAATGCATAATCACCCGGTTTTATTGGTATACGGACTACCTTTTACTCTGTTGTTACATCTCGCTTGCGTTGCCCCTTTGAGTCTTTCAAATAGCGAAGAAAATCACTTTCAGGGTCGATAATCATAATATCGTTGGACGAAGCGAAAGTTATCTCATAAGCCGACAGACTTCGATAGAATGCGTAAAACTCTGGATCCTGATTATACGCATCGGCGTAAATCTGTGCCGCAATCTCATCGCCTTCACCCCGGATGGTTTCAGCATCGCGGTAAGCTTCCGCTTCGACAATGGTTTTTTGACGATCCGCATCTGCCCGAATCCCCTCTGCCAACTCTTTACCTTTGGAACGATGATCTTGAGCGATTTTTTCCCTTGCGGTACGCATCCTTCGAAATACATCACTACTTACGTCTTTGGGCAGATCTATCGCCTTGACCCGGATATCGAGTACCTGTATGCCAAATTCTTTGCGAGTAAACTCATCGATGATTTCGGTAATCTCGTGCATCAACTCATCTCTCTCACCGGAAATAACCTCATGCATGGTTCTGACACCAAACTGATCCCGCAAGCCATTGTCAATACGCGACGACATCAGCGACACGGCCCGCTGTTCATCACCTGAGGTTGACTTGTAAAAAGTAGCCACATCGACAATTCGCCATGTTGCATATGAATCTACAACCAATGGCTTTTGCTCGACAGTGAGATATTCCCTTTCAGGCGAATCCAGGGTCAGAACCCGCGTATCGAACTTCAGTACTTCGTCAATAAAGGGAAGTTTGAAGTGCAGTCCTGGTTGAATATCCGTCTCGCTCAACTTCTCGAAACGTAACAGCACACCCCTTTCTGGCTCATTGATAATAAACAAACTGGCGCTGCCCAAAAGGTAGACCAACAGTACGCCGACTACCAAACCCATTACTCGACTACCCATTATCTGCCCCTCCTGGTACCGCTGCCTGCCTGCCTGGATCTCAGCTCGTTCAAGACTCTGTCAGCAATTGATTCTATATCCGTCTGGGTCACGCCTCTCTCGTCTTGTGACAGTGAAGGTGAGGCAACGACACCCGATGCAGGCCGATTCGACAGCCTGTCCAATGGCAAATACAACATATTGTTGCTACCATCCACATCGACAAACACCTTGTTGGTGCTACCCATCACTTTTTCCAGCGACTCGAGATACAGTCGCTCTCGGGTTACTTCAGGAGCGGTCTCGTAGACTTTTTTCAACTTCAGAAAACGGGCCGTTTCACCTTCGGCTCTCGCAATGACCTGAGCTTTGTAGGCATTGGCCTCTTCGATCATACGTTGAGCGATACCACGCGCTTCTGGAACGATCTTGTTCTCATATTGCTCAGCCTGATTGACTTCACGCTGCTCATCTTCCTTCGCACTCTGCACATCCATAAAGGCGGCCTGTACCTCCTTGGGCGCGTAAGTATCCTCTATATTGACCTTGGTGATGGACAAGCCGGAATTATACGCATCGAGATAGTCCTGCAAACGGTCTTGCACCTTAATCGCGAGTGCGGTTCGACCTTCCGTCAACACCTGGTTAAGCTCAGAACTACCCACTTCATGCCGAAGCACGCTGTCCGTGGCATAGGTCAGCGTTCGCTCGGCATCACGAATATACAGCACGAAGGCTTTCGGGTCAGCGACTTGATACTGAACCTGCAACACCACTTCGACAATATTTTCATCTTCAGTGAGCATATGACCCTGCGCACTGGCACTTCTCACCTTGGTGACATCGACCTTTTCAATCGTGTCGACAAAAGGAATTTTGAATTGCAGACCGGGGCCGACAACCGAGCTGAACTTACCAAAACGCAGCACGACCGCACGCTCCCGTTCGTTGACGGTATAAACAGACTGAAAGCCAAGAAATATCACCAATGCAATCAAGACGACAGTTAAAAAACCTCCCGCTGAACCATTGTTTCCAGACCGTGCACCGGAACTACCACCGGAATTTGAACCGAACAGCTTGTTCAGCTTATCCATCCCTTTTTTCAGTGCTTCGTCCAAATCCGGAGGACCTTGATCGCCGCCGCGATTACCGCCCCCCCATGGATCCTGGTCATTCTTGTTACCACCAGGTTCATTCCAGGCCATAGACAACTCCATTCCACTAATCAGTTTTTAATGTTGTACGCTTAATTTGGCTTCAATACTATTGATCTTCAACCACTTCGGCAACCCCATAAGTGATTTTCATGTGAATCGGTGACATATTTTCGCGAATTAATCCGGTTCATTCAGTGGCGCAGTAGTGTCTGAAAATATCACGTCATCTTCGTTCATCGCCAATTGCGACAGTATTTTTCGCCAATCCCTTACGGGCAGCCTCACATGCAACTGGTACGATCCGGATTCGTCCACCGTCTCTTGCAGAATTCCTTTTTCCTCGTACAGGCGAGCACGTAATTTGGCTTGCGCGGCCAATAACCGCAGCCGACGGTCAAACATATCCAGCGCCAGCACCTCCCCCAACGCAGTCATCAACACGCTGATACCCGCACCAGATTTGGCCGAAACCCAAACTCGTTCCGGCAACCCGTTTTCATCACGATCGACCCGTTCTTCAGGCTGATCCTGCAACAGGTCGATCTTGTTGTAAACTTTCAGTACCGGAATATCATTGGCGCCAATTTCCCGCAACACCGATTCAACCTGTTCGACATTCGCCAATCGGTTTTCATCCTGACAATCGATCACATGCAAAAGTAGTGTCGCGTTTTGAGTTTCCTCCAGAGTCGCGCGAAATGCCTCCACCAACTTGGTGGGCAAATGTCGAATAAACCCCACGGTATCGGCCAAAATAACAGAACCAGCATCAGGTACGTCAATGCGTCTGAGCGTAGGATCCAGGGTAGCGAAAAGTTGGTCCGCGGCGTAAACAGCCGATTCAGTCAGGGAGTTGAACAATGTCGATTTACCGGCGTTGGTATAACCCACCAACGAGACTGTCGGAACCTCGGAACGCTCACGGGATCGTCTTCCTTGTGATCGCTGTTTGCGAACTTTTTCCAGCTTGGCATGAATGGTCTTGATTCTCGCTCGAAGCAATCGACGATCCGTTTCCAACTGGGTTTCACCTGGCCCCCTTAAGCCAATCCCTCCTTTTTGGCGCTCCAAGTGAGTCCAACCTCTAATCAAGCGCGTCGAGAGGTATTCAAGCTGAGCGAGTTCGACCTGGAGCTTACCCTCGTGAGTTCTGGCTCGTTGCGCAAAGATATCAAGAATCAGGCCTGTTCGATCGACTACCCGGCACTTGAACGCTGCTTCCAGATTCCTTGCCTGACTCGGCGACAGGGCATGGTTGAACAACACCAGATCCGCCTCATTGTGCAAGACAGAGAGCGCTATCTCTGCCAGCTTACCCTCACCGACAAAATACCTGGAGGTTGGCGTAGAACGGGTTCCAGAGATAAAATCCAGCGGCTTGACACCGGCAGAGACAACTAATTCTTTAAATTCTTCCGGGTCTTCGCGATCCTGCTCAGAGAATAAATCGATATGAACCAGAATGGCGCGCTCACCGGAATCAGGACGATCAAACAAAAAGGGACACTCCAGACATAGCTACGATAGTTCCATGAACTCGTATTTCAGACACATTGGTTACCGACACTACAAGCACTGGAGTATGAAAAGAGAAAGAAGCGCAGCCTATGCAACACCAACTATGCATTGCCCTCTTCACCGTCTTGTCCGGGCTGCGCAATACGAACATTTCTCGCAGGCACAACAGTGGAGATCGCATGCTTGTAAACCATTTGACTCACTGTATTCTTCAACAGAACGACAAATTGATCAAACGACTCAATATGACCCTGAAGCTTTATTCCGTTCACCAAAAAAATAGATACCGGAATCCGCTCCTTGCGAAGTGCGTTTAAGTAAGGGTCTTGTAAAGAATGCCCTTTTGACATGTCAGTTCTCCTTTATGGGTGAAAGCAGTTGTGTGGCAATTTTTCCACGAAGCTTAATTTGATAATAGATTGGTAATGGGTACAAGTCATTGCTTACGAACAATGTTCTTTTACTATTTGCCTCACTTTTGCAAATTTTGCAGTATCTTCCGTTTCTATCCAGTGCAGTTTGGGCCAACTTCTCAACCAGGTAAGCTGCCTTTTGGCCAGTTGGCGGGTGGCGGCAAGGCCCTTTGCCACCATCTCGGACCAGGACAACTTTGCCTCCAGATAATCCCACGCTTGGCGGTAACCAACACACCGAACAGAAGGCAGACCTGTATGTAAATCGTCACGCCGATGCAAGGCTCGCACCTCGTCAATAAAACCCGCTTCAAGCATTTTCATAAAGCGTTGTTCAATTCTTTTATGCAGCTCCTGACGCTCTCCAGGAGCAGTCGCCAAGTTTACAACATTATAGGGCAATCCACCAAAAGATACTTCTTGCCAATTAGTGTAATCTGTTGTCTGCACCTGTCCAGTTTCATCCTCTTTCGAGCCAAACCAGAATCCGGAAATCGGTTGCCCCGACAAGCGACACACTTCAATCGCGCGTACCAGACGTTGCCGATTGTTAGGATGTATCTTCCGAGCTGCGACCGGGTCGACATCGAGCAATTCCTGGTACAACCCATCCCAGCCTGCGTTTTCTGCCTGGCTCTGGATTTGCTGTCGCAGTTCGGGGTCGGTCTTGGGCATGGCAGCGATTCCCTGGCGCAGGGCTTTGAAATACATCATAGTCCCTCCCACCAACAAAGGCATTTTACCTTGCGCCACGATTTCCGCCATATGCCGCAGCGCATCCTGCCTAAACTCAGACACAGAATAGACTTCTGACGGATCCCGAATATCGATCAATCTGTGCGGCGCTTTTGCCAATTCCTGCGCCGTGGGCTTGGCTGTACCAATATCCATTCCCCGATAAATCAGTGCAGAATCAACACTGATTATTTCACAATTCATCGTTTGCACCAGTTCAATCGCCAAATCCGTTTTACCGGCGGCCGTCGGCCCCATTAAGAAAATGGCGCCTGGCTGACTCGAAGAGCATCCCGGCATCCGCTATCTACCTCGCAAAAAGAGCTTATCCAGCTCTTTCATGGTCAGCAATGTCCAGGTCGGTCTACCATGATTACATTGGCCACTTCTTTCGGTGACTTCCATATCCCTGAGTAACTGATTCATCTCGGACACGCTCAGTATCCGATTGGCTCGCACAGCCCCATGGCAAGCCATACCGGCCATGATCTCGTTGATTTTTTCCTGAATCCGAGCACTCTCCCCAAATTCGATTATATCGGAGATCAAATCCCTGACCAGTTGCTCAATTCCGGCATTGGACAACAACGCCGGCACCTCGCGAACGACGATACTTTCAGGTCCCAGCCGCTGCAACCTGATTCCAAGGGATTCAATAACGTCTTCGTGCTGCTCGACACAGGACGCCTCCCGGGTGCTTACCGTAAGGGTTAGGGGCACAAGCAATGGTTGCGACTTCAACCCAGTGAGCTGATAATCTGTCTTCATCCGCTCATAGGTGATTCTTTCGTGCGCCGCATGCATATCAACCACTATCAGACCCTGCTTGGCCTGACTCAATATATAGACACCATGCAACTGGGCTATCGCATAACCCAGCGGGTGCTCCAATTGATCTGCTCGCTGTTCGCTGCCTGCTGGTAAATTGTGAGCCTGATGAACCTGATCACCTAAAGTCGCAGAAACTGCCGAAGAAGAAGCCACCCCCTCCGGTGAGCTGGATAGCGATTCAAATGCCTGAAGCTGTTCCCTGACCTGAGTCGTTGTAGGTGGCGGATCCGGCCGCCACCGGGATGCCGTACCCGCAGGTTCAGCGAGAGGCACGGTATACTGAAGATCGAGTGAAACTGATTCAGGCGGCTTTGAAGACGCAGATTGTTCTGAAAACGAGGGCTGAGCATGACGCGACGACTCCGCCGCTAGCTCGCTGTGTTGCGGTCTGACATCCGCTAACGCGCGGTACAGCGACCGGAAAATAAAGTCGTGCACCATTCGACTATCCCGAAACCGAACTTCATGCTTGGTTGGATGCACATTGACGTCGACTGTCGCCGGATCGAGCTCCAGATATAAAAGGAAAGCGGGGTGCCGGCCATGATAAAGCACATCCTTGTAGGCCTGACGTATCGCGTGAGCGACCAGTTTATCCCGAATCGCTCGACCATTGACAAAAAAATACTGCAGATCCGCCTGGCTGCGGGAAAATGTCGGTAACGCCACCCAGCCATATAACTTGAGCCCTGATGCTTCCACATCCACCGTAATGGCACTTTCCGCAAAGGGTTTGCCACAAATAGCACTGACTCTGCGCTCTTTGTCTCGAGGTGTCGAGGCAGGCATTAAATTATGCATCACCCGTTGGTTATGACTTAGCGAAAACCCTACTTCAAATGAACTCAACGCCTGTCGCTTCAGTACCTCTTCAATATGACCGAACTCGGTTTTCTCGGTTTTAAGAAACTTGCGCCGCGCAGGTGTATTGTAGAACAAGTCCCGCACCTCGGCGGTGGTGCCATCATTATGCGCCGCCGGGCTAATACGACAGCCCTGGCTCCTGCCCTCGGCCTGAACCTGAAAGGCGGTCTCCGCACCACGCCGCCTGCTGGTCAGCGTCAGCCGGGACACCGAACCGATACTCGCCAATGCCTCACCGCGAAAACCCAGCGTGGCAACGGCTTCAAGATCATCCAACTCATTAATTTTGCTGGTCGCGTGCCGACTCAAAGACAGGGCCAGATCATCCTGATGGATTCCGTCACCGTCATCCCTGACTCGAATTAGTTTGACACCACCATGCTCAACCTCAACCGAGATATTTCTGGCACCGGCATCGATGGCATTTTCAAGTAGCTCCTTAAGCACTGAAGCAGGTCTCTCGACCACCTCGCCGGCCGCAATCTGGTTGGCCAGCCTGGGCGACAACTCGTGGATTCGGTTCATAGATCAATATCGAATAGATGTCACGAAAACAATTAACGGAAACGAAGCACACTATGATGCCGGAATCTGAATCACTTGGCCAATCCGAATACTGTTGGTACTAAGACCATTGTATTCCCTGATTTTGCTTACCGTTGTGCGATTGTCCAGGGCAATTGCAGAAAGTGTATCCCCCCTTTTGATTTTGTATTTGACAACGACATTCCGTTTGGCAATTTCCTGTTTCCACGCGATCAAAGTACCAGCGGGCGGGGTATTGGTAAAGTGTTTCACTACCCCGCGACGAATCGCCTTGGCCATTTGTTTTTGGTATTTTCTTGAATTGAGCCTTTTTTCTTCAACGGGGTTGGAAATAAAACCGGTTTCAACCAGTATTGACGGAATATCGGGCGACTTCAATACAGCAAACCCGGCCTGCTCGACGTGTTTTCTATGCAATCTACCCACCTCGGACACCGAACCAAGCACCTTCCGTCCCACATCCAGGCTTGCCTTCAAACTTGCGGTCATCGACAAATCCAACAACACGCCGGCCAGCACACTATCCTTGTCGTCGAGACTGACACTACCCACCCCACCGATCAAATCCGCCCGGTTTTCAATTGCCGCCAACCAACGGGCCGTTTCACTCGTGGCCCCCTTGCCAGACAACGCATACACTGACGCACCTGTCGCTCTGGCGTCCTTGAATGCGTCTGCATGTACGGAAACCAGAATATCTGCATTGCCTTTTCTGGCCAACCGAGTCCTGTTGCGCAAGCCAACATAATAGTCTCCGTCGCGGGTCAGCACAGCGCGATAGCCGGGCTGGCTCGAAATCAGGGCACGCAACTCCCGGGAGATCTTCAGCACCACGTTTTTTTCCCGCACACCGCCGGGGCCAATGGCGCCTGGATCTTCACCGCCATGTCCTGGATCAATATAGACGATGATATCCCGTTTAGATTCGTGATCTGTAACCGTTTTCTTTACCACAGGCCGTTGCTTTTTTGATTTGTCTCTATCCAACATATCAATCACGAGTCGATGACCGTACCGGCCACTTGGCGGCAGTTGAAAGGTATTGAGTGATATATTTTTGTTCAGGTCAAGCACCACTCGCAAGTCACGCCTATTGCGAAGCCCGGTTCGAATCGACCGTACCGGGCTGCCCGTGAAATCAAGATCACGAAAGTCGGCTTTTAGCCGGGTGTTGGCAATATCGACCACCAGCCGTCTGGGTTTTTTCAGCATAAACGTTTTGTAGCTAACATGGCTGGATGTATCGAACACTAACCGGGTATGGTCTGGAGCCGGCCAGATTCTGGCGTGGGAAATCATGGTTTTTGCTGCCAACGGCAGTACCATACTCATCATCATAACGGCCGCCAAACCGCACTGCCCAATACTTAAACCCTTGCGCACTTTACAACCTCGTACTGATTACTCTGTATCGATTCATTTTATTGATTCATTACGCTCGCATTCACATTTCGCAGCGCGACAGCCGCCGGCCACAACCGGATCCACATTGTCCTTGACCAATACGCCATTTACTCTATGTGCCGCCTCCTGGCACAGTTCAGCAACGTCTGCCCCAGCAGCGACAATGCAGTCAATTCCGCATTTCGGTGATCGGCAATCACTTGCAACCGTATCTGCAAGTCAGGCCGGGGTAAGAAACCCTGTCCTTTTTCCGGCCATTCGACCAAACACAGGCTACGTTGGTCAAAGTAATCCCGAATTCCCATACACTCCAGTTCTTCCGGATCGGCCAAGCGATACAAGTCAAAATGATATACCGTCAACTCATCCAGCTCATATGGCTCAACCAGGGTATAAGTCGGGCTTTTGACATTGCCTATGTGGCCCAGCCTTCGCAAAATACCTTTTGTCAGTGTCGTCTTGCCAGCGCCCAAGTCACCCAGCAAAAAAATACTGGCTGAGCGGCTCGTCTCAAGCAGACTGTCAGCGATGAGAGCACCCAGGCTCAAGGTCTGCTCCGGTTCCGGAAGCGCTAAGGTAAACTCGCCACCATTATTCATCGATTGGTTCAACCCTTTCATACAAACTGAAACACGCCGGCAAACAGTGAATGACATCGGAAGCCAGAAGCCCCATGTAGCCTTTTTTCTGTGCCGCAATATCGGCGCTCGAACCATGCACCGCCACAGCCAATATCGCCGATCGCTCTGGCGATAAACCCTGAGCAAGCAACGCACCGAGAATACCACTTAGCACATCGCCCATTCCGCCGGTCGCCATGCCTGGATTGCCCGACGTATTCACCCAGAATGCGCCTTGCTCCGATTTGACAACGCTACCGGCGCCTTTCAATACCACCACTCCATGATATTTCACAGCAAGCCGGTGCGCTGCATCGAAACGATTGTGATTGATCGTGGCAACATCGGTATCCAGCATTCTTGCCGCCTCTCCAGGATGAGGCGTCAATACGCAAGCCATTTCTGACGGCCATGGCAGGTCTGATTCGTTGGCACTCAGCAGAGTGAGTGCATCGGCATCAACTAGTAGTTTCAACTCCGGGTTACAATCCCGAACGAACTCCAGCAAATAAACCAGCAAAGCCCGCCCCCACTCGGTTTTGCCCAGACCTGGGCCAATCACCACCGCACTCATTTGAGGCAATAACGCTGCCAGCTCATCGGCTGACTCCAGCCCAACAGCCATAACCTCAGGACAACGTGCAAGCGACGCGGCCAAATGCTGAGGCCGGGTTGCCACGTAAACCAACCCGGCACCGGAACGACACGCCGCTTCGCTGGCAAGCAGCGCAGCGCCGCCCATCCCAACATCACCGCCAATCACCAGAAGTTTACCAAACCTGCCTTTATGATCGGCGGCACGTCTAATTGGCAACCATTGGCTGACCGCAGATAAATCGGTACGATTGGCCGCAACAGGCACAGCGTCATAGATAGCATCGGGAACAGCAAGCGTGTCAAAATGAACGCAGCCGGCTCTGTCCGGCCCCGCACCCGTAAACAAACCGACCTTGAGGCCAATAAATGTCACGGTGTGCTTCGCTTTAACGCTGGCATTGAGAATAGCTCCACTATCGCTGTGCAAGCCCGAGGGAATATCAATGGCAAGCACTTCAGATGACTCATTTATCGCGTTGATGGCCTGAACGTAGTCTGAACGCACCGCTCCGGCAAGACCTGTACCCAAGAGTGCATCGACCACAACACTGCCTTGTACAGGCGGACTGTCTGAACTCCATTGCAGCGGCTCGACACCACGATCTTTGGCCCACTCATACGCCGTCTTCGCGTCACCCGTCAGTTTATCAGGCGAAACCAGCCCGTAGCACACCACTTCGAGCCCATGCTCTGCGGCAAGTCCGGCAACGATATAGCCATCTCCACCGTTATTGCCACCGCCACAAAATACCGTGACAGCCGACTTGTGCGGCCACTCCCGTAACAGACATTGAAACGCGACCCGACCAGCCCGCCCCATAAGCTCGAATCCCGGAATGTGATGCTGCTCGATTGCAAGACGATCGAGCTCGCGTACGTGTTTGGCAAAATATAACCGATGCGGAAGACTGTTGGTCATGGTATAGCTAGAAACCTGTTGAGATAAATAATCTATTTATCTGTTTAGTATAACAAAAAATGTTACAAGATCATTTAGTGAGCAGTAAATAACTTATTATTAATATAGCTGACACTGGCCAAGATAAACAAGCCGTTGATGGCATCGATACCAGATGCCACTACTATCAGATATCGCAATATGACTATACTTCACACACTATGAAAGACAGCACGCAACCGGCGGACATGGAGCGACTCGCCGAACAAATTGAAAACTGGTCCAAGCAACTCGGTTTTGATCAGGTTGGCTTTGCCGATGTCAATATTGAAGACCACGGCGAGCGGCTGAATCAATGGCTGTCGGCGGGCTATCATGGCGATATGAGCTATATGCAAAATCACGATTCCAAGCGATACCGGCCTTCCGAACTGGTAGAAAGCACGCTTCGGGTCATTTCTCTGCGGATGAATTACTATCCGGAAAGCAATCCCTGCGAGCCTTCGAGTGACAATCGAGATTGCGCTCCAAAAAACAAGCGGGCAATACTTGCGCCTGCCGCGCAAACACTCGAAGATCAAAGCCAGGCATTTATATCCCGCTACTCACTGGGGCGCGACTATCACAAGCTGGTAAAGAGTCGTTTGAAAGCGCTCGCCAATAAAATTACCCAGAATATGCCTGATCACAAATATCGTCTTTTTGTTGACAGCGCACCGGTTCTCGAGCGTGCACTAGCCACCAAAGCGGGGCTGGGCTGGCAAGGCAAGAATACTATGCTGATTCACCCCCAGGCTGGCTCTTATTTTTTCTTGAGTGAAATCTTTACCAACCTGCCACTCCCGGTGACGACCAGTTCAATAGCCAACCACTGTGGCTCGTGCCGGGCCTGTCTGGATGTCTGCCCGACCAAAGCCTTCGTCAAACCCTTTGTACTCGATGCAAGGCGATGTATCTCTTACCTGACCATCGAGCTGAAAGGTTCGATTCCGGTTGAACTTAGGCCCCTTATGGGCAACCGAATCTTTGGTTGCGATGACTGTCAGTTGTATTGCCCCTGGAACAAGTTCACGCGGCTTTCCTGTGAACAGGATTTCATGCCGAGAAACCAGCTCAACAGCAGCAAGCTGATCACTCTGTTCAATTGGTCGGAAGAACAGTTTTTGAAACTGACCGAAGGGTCGGCGATAAGGCGAGCCGGCTATGAAAGCTGGCTGAGAAATATTGCGGTGGCACTTGGCAATGGCCCCGCAACGCCAGAGGTAATCGAAGCGTTGCGGAACAAAACCAAGCACCCGTCAGCTGTGGTCAAAGAGCATGTGATATGGGCGCTCAACCAACATCAAAAAAATGCTGGCGATAAAACTGTAGTTCGGCAATGGACTCCTTAATATCGTCCAGCGCCAGATGACTCCCCTTTTTCTGGAATCCGGCCAGTATTTCAGGTTTCCAGCGTTTTGCCAGTTCTTTGATCGTGCTGACATCCAGATTGCGATAATGAACGAAGGCTTCCAGCTTGGGCATGTACTTGACCATAAACCGGCGATCCTGCCCGATAGTATTGCCACACAAAGGAGACGTCCCCTGCCCGGTATACTGTTGTAAAAAGTCCAGTGTTTGCCGCTCTGCCTCCTGAACCGAAATGGCGCTCTTGCGCACGCGTTCGGTCAATCCGGATTGACCATGGGTAGCAGTACACCATGGATCCATAGCCGCGAGGATCTCGTCAGGCTGATGAATGGCAAGATTCGGCCCTTGTGCCAGCACATTCAACTCACTATCGGTGACAATAGTCGCAATTTCGATAATACGATTGACTTCTGGATTCAAGCCGGTCATTTCTAAATCAATCCAGATCAGATTATTGCTATTCGTCATTCACTCACCTTATCTCCTGATCGGCATATATAATTTGTCGAGATGACTCGATAAATCGTAATTCATTCAATATGATAATACGTAATCAGCTAAAAACCAGCCTATCGGGATAGTGAATGACAAAAAGAAGGCTCAATCGACAACAAAAATGGCGAATCGAAAAAATCAGTCAGGAAAAAACCCGGAGAGCGGAAAAAAAAGACCGTGATATTGCTCGCCAACTGATATCAGGTGATCTAAGTTGTGAACAAAAAGGCTTGGTGATTTCCCACTTTGGCAAATTGATCGATGTCGAAGCCCTAGAAGGGGAAGACACCGGAACACTCCACCGCTGCCATTTCCGGGCTAACATCAACAATCTGGTGACCGGTGACGAAGTGATATGGCGAGCGGGAAGCGATCATTCCGGTGTCATCGAAACGGTAATTGAGCGCCGTTCATTGCTGCAGCGTCCAGACAGCTACGGCAATCTAAAGCCAGTGGCATCGAATATCGACAATCTGATTATCGTGGCCTCGCCGGTTCCGCTGACTTACTCGATCCTGATAGACAGATACCTGGTAGCGGCAGAGAACATGCATATAGAACCTGTGATTTTGCTCAACAAAACCGACCTTATCGATGACAATAACCGGGATAAACTGGATGCATTGATGACTGGTTACCGGCAATTAGGCTACCGGATTCTTACCGCTTCGGTCGTCGACCAGAACGGTTTGCAGGCGTTTACCCATTTTTTGAATGGCAAAAATACGGTATTGGCCGGACAATCCGGTGTCGGCAAGTCTTCGTTGATCAAAGCCCTGTTGCCGGATCAGGAAATACGCATTGCCGGAATATCCGACGCCAACCTGAAAGGCAAGCACACCACCACCACAGCACGACTGTTCCATCTCCCGTGCGGAGGCAACCTGATCGATTCACCCGGTATCCGGGAATTTGGTCTGTGGCATATGAATGACGCTGAATTGCTTTTTGGTTTCAAGGAATTTCGTCCTTTGATCGGTACCTGTAAATTCAGAAACTGTCAACACGACCATGAGCCGGGCTGCGCACTGGTCAATGCCGTCGCCTCTGGCACAATCTCCGAGCGACGCTTCACGAACTACAAGAAGCTAAAATCAACGCTGAATGAGTTAACGATAAAATCAAATACGACATAAAAAAACACCGCCTGCATGCCGGTACATAAAGAATTCGATCAAGTCAACACTGGTCTGAATGAAAAACCGGTTCGACCAGACAAGCCGATCAAAAAAATCAACCACAGATCAGGATAAACCGATGACCACCAAGAGCAGAAAACGAAACCTAACTCTATTTAACACACTGCTCTCCACTTTGAACGAAAAACCGAAAGATTTTGCCGACGCCCATGAACTCCTGAATGCGGCAGTGCTCGGCATTGGCTATGGACTGGGTTTAAAACGTTGCACTGTGGCACTGGTCAACACCAAGATAACGCGACTGAAAGCCTATTACAGCGCAGGCACGATGCAACACAGGGAATTGGCAGGTTTCCAAATCAACCTGACCGAATCATCATTGTTTCGCGGACTGCTGGATGCCCCCGCCAGCGTCTGGCTAAAGCCAACAACCAAGCAACAGATATGGGCCATGATACCTGATGAATTTAAGCGAATATCGGGCGTAAAAGAGTTTTTCCTGATGTCGGTATTTGTGGCGAAAAAGCCGGTCGCCGTTGTCTATTGCGATCCAGGTCTGGACTCGATCAGCCCGCTGACCGACTGGGAATACAATCAATTCAAGGCCATGTGTATTGCAGTCAGTCGTGGCCTACTCTTTCACTCAAGCCAGTGAGACAAACAACCATCGCTGAAAGTAGAGAAACAGCTTCGGCCTGCCGCTTTCACCACAAAAACGGCAGCATAAAAACACTGCCGCTTTCGTTAACTCCCCTATTTTTGTCAAAACACTGGCTACATCTTAATCACTTTAGCTTGACGTCACCAATCATCATGCCGATGTGACCCGGAAAGGAACAAAAGAACTTGTAAGTGTCAGTTTCGGACAACTTGCTAACCGGGAAAGTAACAGAGGTAGATTCACCGCCGCCAATAATCTTGGTTGCCGCAATCACTCGGGTATCGCCAGTTTTCAGATAATTATTGGCCAGGCCTGCTGATATACCATCGGAAGCGACAGCATGAGCGTCATCTGCTTTGGTTAAAACCCAATTATGGCCCATCGCGTTGGCAGGCAACTTACCAATGTGGTTGAGATTGATGGTAAAATCATTACAGCTTTTGCTGATTTCAACCAGCTTGGTATCATACTGCATTTGATCATTACTGTTTACCGTAACACTACAGTCATCGGCAGATGCAGTAAGTGCGAAAAAACTCAGGGCTAAGGTAGCTATAGTACGTTTGAATATCATATCAATGATCCTTGGGTTACTTGTTCTTTGTATAGTCGCAACGAGACCACTGCCGAGTGTAAAACAAAATCCTTTTATTGACCACGGAAGAATCTGATGAACCATTTAATCCGTTATAAAACAATGCCTGAATGGACAGCCGGTACTGTACCTGAAGGATTTAAAAACAAGCACAACACCAAACCCGGCACTTGGGGGAAAATAACGATACGGGCAGGCGCGCTCAAATACTATTCACTGGATGCAGCGGGAAATGTGTTAGATACCAGCGTTTTTGATCGTGACAGTGAAACTCCTTTTATCGAACCCCAGGCATGGCACAAGATCGAAGCACTGAGTGATGACTTGCAATGTCAACTGGCTTTTTACTGTCGGTCTGAAGATTATTACCAGAAAAAGTACCAACTGTCCGACGTGCACTCGGAGGTAAAAGAAGTCATGCGTTATATTCAGTCTGGCAAAGCCATGGATTTAGGTTGTGGCCGTGGCCGGAACGCACTGTTTTTGCAACAACGAGGCTTCGATGTCAGCGCATTCGATAACAACCAGGAGGCGATCCTTACCCTGCAAGGCATTATTACACAGGAAAACCTGAATCACATCCAGGCCCACACTGGCGACGCCAATGCGGCCGAATTATCAGGCCAATACGATCTGATTGTCAGCACCGTGGTCATGATGTTTTTACAGGCAGACAGAATCCCCTATATTATCGAAAATATGCAGACCTGCACCCGGCCAGGTGGCTACAACGTCATCGTTTGCGCGATGGATTCCCCGGATTACCCGTTGCCTGAGGAGGCGTCCATGTTTAGCTTCACGATGAAAACGGGGCAACTATCCGGTTACTACAAAGACTGGGACATCAAAAAATACAATGAAGACGTTGGGCACTTGCATCGCCGGGATGCCGCTGGCAATCGCATTGCCTTGCGGTTTGCAACCCTGATCGCGCAAAAGCGATAATTTCCGCTCCTTGCCTGTCTGACAAATTCGGGTTATCTCCTCACCATGGCTTGACGTGCCCCGTAAAAATAAATATAAATGCTAATTATTATTATTTGCATCTCGGTCTAATGATCGGGTGCGATACGGGGATCGTCAGGAATGCAGAACTCAAGCCTTTTTTCGCAACGCTTGCGTGACAAAATTCGCCATGCCCATGAACCAGACAATCCAACCCTGCTGATGACCTGGTTTGACCTGGAAGAAAGTGAGTGCGCACAATACAGCCCGGAGCAGCGCTGGCAACGCCACAGATCTTCAGTTGAACTCCTGCTGGACGCCTTTGCCGACGAATTAAATCCCGACCACTGGCGATTGTTGTGCCTGGATAATCTGGCGCGACCGTTAGGCTGCTTGCAACGACTTGCCAGGAACGATCGACAGCACCGGGAAATAAAGCGCTTATTGCAGGAGGTGAGCACCTTGTCGCACTACTTCTGCCCCGGCTTTCGCAACACCACCGACCCAACACATCACCCTCAACTCAACCCTAAGGAATAACTATGAATACACGTATTGAACGCGACAGCATGGGCGAACTGGAAGTAGCCGAAAATGCGCTATACGCCGCACAAACCCAACGCGCGATCAACAATTTTCCGGTAAGTGGCCAACGCATGCCACAGGCTTTTGTTCGGGCACTGCTACTGGCAAAAAAAGCCGCCGCTCAGGCAAACATTAAACTGGATCTGTTAAACAAGGACACCGGGAGCGCCATCTGCGATGCGGTCGATGAAGTGCTGAGTGAGGCAGACTTTATGCGGCATTTCCCGGTGGATGTCTTTCAGACGGGGTCCGGTACCAGCTCCAACATGAATGCCAATGAAGTGCTGGCGACACTGGCCAGCCGCCGCACCCGCGATACCGTATCACCAAACGATCATGTCAACTATGGTCAGAGCAGTAACGACATTATTCCATCCAGCATTCATATCAGTGCCGCCCTGGAAATCAACGAAAAACTGATCCCGGCTTTGGCTTATCTAAGCGACGCCATCAAGGCCAAAGCAGAGACCGTGAAAAACCAGGTTAAAACCGGCCGCACGCATTTGATGGATGCGATGCCAGTTCGCATGGAACAAAGCCTGCTGAGTTGGGCTACCCAGATCGATCAGAATATCGAGGCAATCAAAAACACTTTACCGATGCTGCAAAGCTTGGCGCAAGGCGGTACGGCAGTCGGCACCGGCATTAACGCCCATGAACAGTTTGCCGAACAATTCAATCAGGAGCTGAGTGAGCTGACGGGGGTAAAATTCACCAAAGCGGCCAACCTGTTCACTTATATCGGCACTCAGGACGTAGCGGTATCGGTTTCCGGGCAACTCAAGATGACCGCTGTCTCGCTGATGAAAATCGCCAACGATCTGCGTTGGATGAACTCCGGACCGCTGGCTGGCCTGGGTGAAATCGAGCTGGAAGCACTCCAGCCTGGCTCCTCCATTATGCCGGGCAAGGTCAATCCAGTTATTCCTGAAGCGACTGCCATGGTCGCGGCTCAGGTGATAGGCAACGACACCACTATTACGGTAGCCGGTCAGTCCGGTAATTTTGAATTGAATGTCATGCTGCCACTGATTGCCCGCAATTTGCTGGAAAGCATCGAGCTGCTAGCCAATGTTTCGCGTTTGCTGGCAGACAAAGCCATCACCAGTTTCAAAGTGAACGAAGCCAATCTCAAGCTGGCTCTATCACGCAACCCGATTCTGGTGACCGCACTGAACCCGATTATTGGTTATTTAAAAGCGGCTGAAATTGCCAAACAAGCTTACAAAGAAGGTCGCCCGGTCATCGATGTCGCGCTGGAAAATACCGAGCTATCCCGTGAAGAGCTGGAGCGTCTTTTGGATCCGACAAAACTGACGTTGGGCGGTTTGTAAATGCTAAGCCACTATTGGTTTAAGCGATCACTTTAACCTCTCGGGTAATCATACCCGACCCAGGTCGTGCACTACGCCAATAGGTGCGCGGCCTGGTTTTTTGATTCTCCAATCCATTAAGCAATAAAAAACACTATTTTAGTTGCATTTAGTTACAAACAAGGTAGATAATCGAACAAATAATAATAATCATTCCAATTTGAATTCATAGACTAGGAGCACTCAATGCCTAAAACTCCACAATTCCGTAAACTTATTCTGCCCACTCTGATCGCTTCTGCATTATCTGCATGTGGCGGATCTGACAACGACGACAATCCGCCACCCCCGGTCGCGACCAAAACACTTAAGCTATGTCACGACATAAACCTGAATGGTCTCTGTGACGCCACAGAGAATCCCAAGACCTTCAAGACCCTGGCAGAGGCTCAGGCAGCGTCTGCCGAAGCCGGACTAGGCCCTGTCATCATTCGAGAAGAGGATAGCTTGATGGTTGCACCCAGCGCGGCCAACAGTGCTTCAGCCTGGTCAACGCTGGTTTACAACGAGGGCTTCGTCAACCCAGATACTGGCACCGACGAGTCAGCCATCGCGAGTTACCTGAAAGACAAGCTATCACTTGAAAATGCCTCAGGCCTCAGTGAATCTGAAGAAGCGGCATTCCTGGCCAGCATTGAATCGGCACTAAAAGCCAATCCAACCGCCAATCCGTACGCGGTAATTGGAGGGGTAATCGACGCTGCGGTTGCGCAGGGTTCATTGGAAGCCGCCATTCCGACAGCCGAACAAATAGCAGCGCAGAATATACTGGCCAGAGACTTTGACACAGAAGTTACCTCTGCCAACAAGGTCAATTGGGAGACCAGTGATGGTGACGAGAGCGTAAGACTGATTACCAGCGACAGTGACAGCAATAAAATTCTTGTCGTTAACCGCTGGTTTAACCGCATTGCCGTCGTGGATTCGACAGCCAGCGATCTTACTGTAGAAACCCAGCCATTTGCTGCGCTTTATACAGCGGGCCACCACGAATACTCCACCCCGGCCGATTATGTAACCGGCGCGAGTGAACACATGATCACCCAAAGCTGGCTGGCAGATGACGGCGAAACCTTGTATGCACTGGTCGCCGGCCCCAGAGAAGTCGATGTACCAGAAGATGATAGCTATGGCCTGTTCCGGGTACCATTGACCGATGGCAAGGTACCTACCTATATGGTGAGTTCAGTTGATGGCACAACGGAACGCAATGTACCCCACCGTGCGCCGAGCGTTAAACGAGTTGCCAGCAAAACACTGGACAACGCGATTGCGCTTAAATCCGGTGATATATTGGCCTATGACAGTGACGCAGGCTATGTTCGTTTTTACGACGCGATGCTGAATGAAGATACCTCTCGCGCATTCCCACTGGATCGCAACCTCGAAAACTGGACACTCGCCGATGACGGCGCAACTCTGATAACGCTGCAAGGCCCTGTTGAAGGCAACGACAATCATTTGCTTCAGTCTTACGACACGAGCGATCTAAGCCCCAAAAACCAACTGGAAGTCCCTGCGGATGCATACAAACTACTCGGCAGCCCAGCGAGCAGCCGAGTGATCGTACTGGAACCGAGCGCCGCTCATATTGTTGCAACAGCGGATCTGTCAATTCTTGCCAGCATGCCAATGCCCAGTGAAGCCAGTTCCACCTCCAGGTTAAGTCCAGATGGCTCGAAAGCCGCGTTCGTCGTTGGCCGAGAAATCCAGATTATCAATCTGGCAGAGGCCTATCCTGTCATCGAGGGCGCTATCGAATTCAGCGGCCGGCGGTTGCGGGCACTGGCATTCAATGGCAATGACGAAATTCTCTACTCCGCCAACAGTGGTGAACTGAGCAGTATTTCCATATCCGGACTGACCTCTTCCACTAAAAATATCGACACATTACTGGCGAAAGCGCTGAAAGAAATCGATGAAGGCAGTATTAACCACGGTTATCCGCTCAATGCCGTGATCTACGATATGGACTTACCGGCAACCTATGGCCCTATCAAGTACACATGGCAAAGTAATTTAGGTAATGCGATTGACCTAACTGCCGATAACCTCGGGGCTATCTCGCAAGGCAATGCCGCTGTGTCTGGAACTCTGGAAGTGTCATCGAGCTATAAGTTCCGTGGCGATACATCCACATCCGAAACCAAGTCACTGGACATCACCATACGGCCTACTTCGGAAACTCGCAATCATGTCATCACCACGTTGACCGGAGCCCACGCCACTCACGGTATCTATTTACTTGCGGCAACCCCTGATGGCCAGACCCTTGCAGCCTATACCGAGGGCGACGATGATCGTAAAGGTGCCGGAATCATTACCTTCACCCGACAGGCGGACAATACACTCAGTTACCAGTATGGTGGTGATGCAGCAATTGCGTTACCGCCTGGCTACGAGGATTCAACAGTTGACGTCATGGCATGGAATCAGGGCTTGCTGCGTGTCGTCATCCGTGAAGCCGTCGCATCCGGCGCCGAAAATGGTGATGGCAAGGCACGGGTACTGACCCTCAACCCGGCCGAAGGCACCTGGGATATCGGCCCCGCGTTAGCAGGAGCCGGCAGCAAAGCGGCAGTGAGTCAGGATGGATCGGTGCTGGCTGTTTGGTTGCAGATCCCTGCCGAAAACAATCAAGTGGCGATAAAGGTGGTGACGCTCAATGTCGCTGACTTGACTGAAATCAAGACCATTGATATCGACGGTCAACCTAAATTCTGGGCGTTTACCGTCAACAATGCCGGCACCCAGGTCATGGCCTATTACAACTATAAAAATGACGAAGGCAAAACGGTGCGCACCACTCGTCGCTATGATGCGGATACGACAGGAGCGCCTGACGCAGAAACTGTGATTACAAGGCCAACCTACCTCTATACCTATGATAACGCGAACGATCGACTGATCACAGGTGACTTCGATGCCGCCCTAAGAGTCTATCAACCGGTATCCGCTGCCGCAGATTTGAATACGTTCACCGAGTTTGCAACAGCCAGAGGCAGGTACGACGGCGTTCACAAGAATGGCGGCGGTCGTCTTTATGATGGTGCAGTGAAAGGCTCAGTCGCTTACTTGTGGTCAAGTAACCGTGGCCTCGTGGCCATTGACATCAGCGACCCGGCAAACTTTCAGGAAATCTTCTACGCTCCGTATGAAGATCTGGAAACAGGTGTGTTCGCGGCAGACGCCAACGTAGCCTTCAGCGCTGGATACGATGATGATAGTAGTACCATCGGAGTATTGCCTCTGAACTAACATACTTGCCTGTCAAGATGTACCTGCGCCTGGCGGTTGGTTTCCCTGAGGGTAACCGACCGTCAGGTTATATCCATTCAACGCTATCGAAGAGAGTGATCGTTATGGTATTTAAACATCGCCCGGCCTGTCGGCGGCTGCTGACCGGACTTTTGCTTTGTCTGTTTTCTTCTCAGCCCGCACTGGCTTATAAAAAAGGCGAAGCAGTAGATCCGGAAATCCTGCAGAAACTTAACATCGACCCCAAAAAAGTCACCATTGTCGATTTTTTCGCCTCTTGGTGCACCAGTTGCAAAAAAGAAATACCCATCCTGGATGCGATGGAACTGGACGAAACAAAAGTCGAGTTATTAGGTGTTTGTACTGATAAAAAAATTGAGAAAGGCAAAGCTTTTCAGAAAAAGCTGAATATCCAATTCCGCGTCTACGATGATACCTCACAAGATGTGGTTGCCGCGTTTGCCCCCTTTGGTATGCCTGCCGTGTACCTGCTTAAAGATGGCATAGTGAAAATTGTTCACTATGGTGCAATACCTAAGATCGATCGGGTCGTGCAGAAAGATATCAAACAACTACTTGCGGAATAATCATGAAACTGTGTTCTCTACTTGTAATGGCCTGCCTGTTCTCCGGCTGCACCTATCTCCCTCCAGTGAGCGATGTCAAACCCTGGGAAAAAGGGTCACTGGCAGAACCCAGCATGGCACCGGGTGGCCTGGCCAGAGACAATGGCTTGTTTTCCCACGTGTACACCTCCAAAGAAACCGCCAAAGGCGGTGAAGGTGTCGGAGGCGGTGGCTGCGGCTGTAACTGAATCCTTGATCTCTAACTCATTCTATTGAGGTTTAACACGTTATGACCGTTTCCTTTTCGGTTGCCTTTTTAGGTGGCCTGCTGACATTTCTGTCACCCTGTGTACTCCCTTTACTACCCGCCTATCTCGCTTACCTGTCAGGGGCAACACCAGGACAGGCCACCGATGCCGTCTCTGGTTCGCAACAGCTCAAACAAATGAAACACACCCTGTTCAATGCGATAGGCTTCACGCTCGGCTTTAGCGTCGCTTTCGTGCTTATCGGTGTGCTTTTCTACAGCCTGATTTCACAGTTCCGAATGGGTGACGGCTTTAGTCGTGTAATGGGCATTTTACTGATCATACTCGGTGGTCATACGATAGGCTTTTATCGCATCCCATTCCTGATGCGGGATACTCGCGTCCAGCAAAAAGAAGTCAACAAGCTCACCCTGGTCAGCTCATTTCTGTTTGGCTTATTGTTTGGCGCCGGCTGGTCTCCATGCATCGGGCCTATTCTAGCCGGTATTCTGGCTCTATCCGCAACCAGTGGCGAGATGGCCATGGCCGCGGCGTTGATGGCGGTATTCTCGTTTGGGCTTGCCATCCCATTTTTGATCTCGGCACTATTGGCCAATCGCATGGGTCAGTGGGCGCGTAGAAACGCCCGCTACACCCAGTGGGTCGAACGGGCCACAGGCCTGCTAATTATTATCATCGGGTTAAGTATGTTATTGATTTCGGTACACGATATGTCCAACTGGTTGACAGAACACATTCCGTGGACATCGGCACTGTTCGATGTAGAGTCTGCGTTAGTGGGGGGTGAATAATGCAAACCAGAAAAAAAGCGACCAAACAAACTGCCAAAAAAGTCACCGCCATTTTGTTGTCCGTGGCCGGCACTCAGGGAGCCATCCTTTCCATTCAGGCGTTGGCATCTGGTAACGAAGGCTTGAACTTACAACATATGCGGTACGAAGAGTCTGATGGACGAATCGCTGTCGACTATACTCAGCTATCCGTCAACAAAGACTTTGGCACCGATATCAGTTGGTCAGCGTCAGCAAGTGTAGACGCGATAACCGGGGCGACACCTGTGATCGATGCCAAAACAGGCGCATCACAGTATTCCGGCGGCGATGGTTATCTATTGAACGATGGATTGGCCACACCCGAAGGCTATAAAACGCATCTGGTGGAAATGGAAGACGAGCGCACCGCGTTCAACACTGCACTCACATGGCGCAGCGAAAATCGCCATGAATGGACGTTAGGTCTGTCTCATTCAGAAGAGGATGACTATGACAGCAGCGGCTTCTCACTCGAGCATGTGCACAATCTGGACGCATCCCGCAACAGAACCCTGTCAATCGGTTACAGCCGCCTCAATAACGAGGCGTTGTTTTACCGGGATAACAGTTGGCGCGATGCCAGCTACAACACATTGGAAATAGGGTTGACCGAAATAATTTCGCCGGAATCTCTGGTCAAGGTCTCCGCCTTTGGTATGTATGAATCGGGTGAGTTATCCAACCCTTACAAACGTATCGTCCGCCAGGTGAATATCGCCGATGCCGGCAGCGTTCCTGTATTCCGTTTCTATTTAAGTCCCGACAGTCGGCCTGATAAACGAAAAGTTGCCGGTATCGATGTTAAAGGTGTCAAGCGAACCTATATCGATGAGTATCCTGTTACGCTGCATGCTCAATACCGCGGTTATTTCGATGACTGGGGTGTCAGCAGCCATACCATCGAAGCTAAAAGCTATTTAGGCATGACTGATCATGGCTTGGGACAATTCTTTGTTGGCCTTCGGTACATGACACAAGACGCCGCCAGCTTTTACCACGAAGGTGACGATGTCTTTGATGTCAATGGCTACGGTTCAAGTGATGAGCGCCTGGGTGATTTCGACGATACGACGTTATCACTGGGCTGGGAACGCAAACTGACACAAGACTGGAGTGCAAGCTTACGTGCCTCGAAACAAACTCAAAGTAACGACCTCGATATGTCATGGGCCTGGTTAGGAGTTTACTATGAATTTTAGAAAAACATTGCCGAATTCCAAAACAGCCCTGTTTGCCTTGATTGTTATCGGCACGCTGCAAGGTTGTAACTGGGACGATAAATACAGTGTCGTTGACTGCTCTGACAAAGCTGACCCTAATGTCGTGGACTGTCGAAGTGAAGGCGCCACTATCGACAATGAGCAAGGTGAAACCGGAATTGCAGACGATAGCGGTACTCTTATCAGCTTCGAGCGTGATATCACACTGTTACAGCCGCTGACTGAAACTGACAGTGCCAGCTGGTCCGCCACTCACGAGGATCAACTTGACCTGCTTGTTCGTACCGCCGGTGATCAAATCTTTGTCGGCAGCAAATACCACAACTATTTACGCTCGTTCCAGAGCGATGCCCTGGGTCAACTGACCCCCCTTGACGCAGCGGCCTTTCTCGATGTCAGCGGGGCTCGCCATGAAATCGATGCGGTTACCGGTGCTTCGGAACAAGTATTCAACCATTTGTCACTAAACACGGATGGTAGCCAAACTATACTCATCGCACAGGCAGAGAAGTATGACAGCGAGAGCTCTGGCACAGGTGTTGGAGTTTATATCGAGCCTTTGCCGGCACCAGGTACCTTACCTGATGTCAGATTTGCCTCGGGTGGCAGCCATAACTTCATTAGTTACAGCGCTATTCGCGCCAGCACCAATCACCCCGACGGCACGCAGATCGCCGTCACCGGAGACGACCGCAGTGCTAAAGTCTACCAGAGCAGCGACTACAGTACGGAAGCGGTCAAAACCAGACTTAGAATTCGTGGCAGCTCTATCACTTACAGCGATGATGCCGAAACACTCTACGTGGGTGGTCTGGCATTGACTGGCGCCGTGGTAGCCCTCGCTAGCGATGACTTGTCTGCACGCTGGACAATCAACGTTGCCGACAAGCCTGTCGCTCTGCTACCGGAAGCATCAGGCGGTGTGGTTGCGGTGTTGGCATCCGGTAGCTCAGTCTACTGGCTGCCCAAAAATGGCGATCAAGCCAGAATCGTAAACATCCCCATTGCCACTCAGGCTTCGGCTGCCGCTATCGATAGTGAAGGAAAAATCCTGGTAGCTGCGGATACAGATCAAGGTATTGACGTGATCAGTCTACAAACGGGTCAACGCGCCCATACCCGGCACAATGCGGCAATCCAGGCCGTTGCCATCGATGGTTTTGGTACAGTCTGGGTAGTCAGCCAGCAAAGCCTGAAAGGTTATCGTCTGCCGGACAGTTTCGAGTAACGAGAACAAACATGGCAGATCTGCTCGGTCAATCTGCCGTTTTCAATCGACAATGTGCGATCACTAACCAGGCAGACTGGGCAGATTACTGTAAATTTTGCGTCCTTCACCAACCACAATATATTGAATATGCTCTGGCACGGTTAAGGCCGGATCCAGCATTAACGCAGTAGAAAACACCCCCGCTTCCAATGTGCTTGGCGCAATGACAGTCGCGGATAAGATACTGGCCGACTTGGTCTGCCGGTTACCTATGATATGAGTGCCTTGCTCGCCACCTATGGTCACTGTTCGCTCATAAAAGCCTGAGGTGGTCAGACCTGCATTCTCAACCGCCAAGGTGCACAGTACCCGATCTGGCGATAGCGGGTCTTTGACACCAATGGCTACATAATCACCATTGGGCTTGCGTCCCTTCACATGCATATCGCCGCCGAAATTAATCAGGCAGTTGACGCCTGCCTGGCTGGCCAACGAAGCGGCGACATCGACTGCGTACTCCTTGATAACACCACCCAGGTCGAAAGCCGTGCGAGTATCCCTGAAAACCAGGTAATCGCCATCCAGTTGCCAGGAATCCAACCCCATGGCCGGTTCCAGCTCACCGACCAACTGAGTTCTCGAGGCATCAGGTCGATCCCACGATGCCAGTTTTATCGTCCCTATCGTAGGATCGAACAAACCCGCGGTCAGTTCGGATAAATCGCGTACTCGCTGAAACAGCCTGATTTGTTCCGGATTCAAACGAACTCGCGATGCTCCCCGCTGATTCAGCTCGCGGCTCAACCACGAATCATCCGAATAAAAGTTATAAGTTCTCTCCAGTGATTTTGTGGACTGATGTATGCTTTTTGCGACAGTCTCTGCCGTTGTTCGCAAACCACCCAGAATCGATATTTCACAGGGCACTGTCATGGCGGCGAATTGAAAGCGATGGGGCTGTGTCATATAGGCTCCGCCGAGTCAATCGGCTGCGAGAAAAGAAATGGGCAAAAAATGATAAAACTTGCCGACCCAAAATACAAGCGAGAACCATTTGCATTCAGCCAATTTCATCTGTGGCCTACATCAAACCGGAAACAACAAAGCCGGGGATAAAAGAGGCGAATCGGTACTTCTTTCGATCGAGTTAACATCGACTAGCCAACCAACGGGTTATAATGGTTGCACCGCTCGCGGTATAACCCAAAGCAACAATCAGACAACCGTTCAAAGGAGAACGACAGAATGTATCTATTAAACCCCAAAAAGTTTGCTCAAAACTATCCAGATGAAGCCACCAAACAAATCATGCTTAAAACCATTGATTTTTTTGAAGGTATGGGGCTGGCAAAAACCAAGACTGACTATGAAAGCCGACGCTGGTATACCGAATTTCTGGAATTTATCAAAAAGGAGCAAATTTTTGCGACGCTACTGACTCCCAAAGGATATGGAGAAGAAGGCGCCCGCTGGGATACGACACGCATTACCGATTTTTCCGAGATTGTGGGTTTTTATGGGTTGACCTACTGGTATTGTTTTCAAGTATCGGCATTGGGTGTCGGCCCGATTTTCTTGGGTGATAACGAGGAGCTGAAGAAAAAAACCGCCCAGTTATTGAAAGAAGGAGAGATTTTTGCTTTTGGCCTGTCCGAAAAAGAACACGGTGCTGATATTTATTCAACCGAAATGAAATTGATACCACAGGGCGATGGCAAGTATATCGCGAGAGGTGAAAAATACTATATCGGCAATGGCAACAAGGCGGCTCTGGTATCGACTTTTGGCAAGATAGACGGAACCGATGACTATGTGTTTTTTACCGTGGATTCACAGCATGAAAACTACGAATGCATAAAAAATATCATCAATAATCAGGACTATGTGGCCAATTTCCGGCTCAATGATTACCCGATTACCGAGGCTGATATTTCAGCCAAAGGGCGTAAAGCCTGGGATGATTCGCTTAACACCATCAACATAATGAAATTCAATCTGGGTTATGCCTCGCTGGGTATTTGTACCCACGCCTACCACGAAGCCATCGATCACGCAGCAAAAAGGCGTTTGTTTGACCATTACGTTACCGATTTTATTCATATCAGACAGTTGTTCGTTGACGCCTACAGCCGCCTGACCGCAATGCGTTTGTTTGCCAACCGCGCTCGTGACTATATGCGTTCTGCCAGTAACTATGATCGTCGCTACCTGCTATATAACCCTATGGTAAAAATGAAAGTCACCACTCAGGGTCAAGAGGTGGTCGATATGCTGTGGGACATCATAGCGGCAAAAGGTTTTGAAAAAGACATGTATTTTGAAAACGCCGCGATGGATATTCGAGCCTTACCCAAACTGGAAGGCACAGTCCACGTTAACATGGCACTGATCATTAAATTTATGGCCAATTACTTTTTCAAACCTGAAAAATTTGAAGACGTGCCCGTGTGCAATGAAGGTGTCAACGATGACTTTCTGTTCCACCAGGGGGCAACCAAAGGTCTGGGTAAAACACGCTTCCACGACTACAGGCTGGCCTATGACAAATGCCAGCTGGCCAATGTCAATGTCTTCAAAAAACAGATTGCCACATTCAAAAAAATGCTGATGGTGGCCCGCCCCAATAAGGAGCAAATTAAAGACATCGACTTTCTGCTGGTCATCGGTGAACTATTTACTCTGGTCGCTTATGGCCAGTTGATACTGGAGAGCTGGGATAAAAACGGTATAGACGACGACCTGATCGATCAGATTTTTGACTTTATGGTTCGCGACTTTTCCAAATTCGCACTGCAGCTTTATTCCAAAACCAGCAGCACCCGCTTACAGCAGGTATTTTGTCAGTTGATAATAAGCAAACCGAAGAGAGACGATCGTCGATACAACCGGATTTGGACGGAATTTGCGTACGCCAAGAAAGACACCTATGCAATGAACCCCTGATCAGGTCAACACCGAAATAGAAGCGTTTCGTTATCGCGATTCCAGGTTCCTATATCTGGTATGGGAACCTGTTCTCCTCAGCCATTACTTGCCACAACCATTGCCACAGCCAAGCTTCATCGGTAAACTTGATGGCATCGACACCCGGTTCGACAACGGCTTACCAGCCATTTACGCTGAGACTCGCATAAACAAAAACAGGTATCCTACTTTCGAGTTATCTGGTTTACCGTACTTCAAAAAACACCATAAAGGAGATTCAACATGCTACACGGTTTAATTGATAAACTGGATCAAAAATTTGCAATCGGCAGTGTATCGGCACACTGTGATGTGCCCTGCGGCATTTACGACCCTGCCACCGCACAGCTATCAGCCCTTACCGTTATTCGCCTGGTCGATCAACTACTCGAAATGGAAGGCGCAGAAGACAACCTGCAGACGCGCAACAAATATTCACGTTTGATCGCTCAAAAAGAAGAGCACGCCGAAGCGGTCAAACACGAAGTTCGCATTATCTGGGGCGACTATTTCAAAGCACCCCAATTTGAAAAGTTCCCACAAACCCATGAACTGGTTCACAACATCATGATGCAAGGCTCCAAAGCACGCCAGAATGTGGATAGAGATGCCTCACTGGAACTGTTAAACCTGGTCAATCAGTTTGCTGATATATTCTGGCAAACCAAGGGCGTAGCAACCTACCAGGCGAAAAGCCCCTATCTACCCAATGAAATGGTCGTTTATCCTAAACTTGCCTAGTCCATGCTGCTGACGCTGAAACGTATAGAGGGAGACAGCATGTCTCCCTCTCTTCAAAATGGCGACTACATTCTGGCCTGCCTCTGGCCCAGATGGCTGCTTAAGCCAAAACAGATTATTGTGTTAAAACACCCGATATATGGCGATATCATTAAACGCATTGACACGATAGACGAGCAAGGCCAGCTAACACTCATTGGCGACAACCACCGCAGTGTAAGCCGTGAGGCTATGGGGAAAATAAGCAAGCAGATAAAAACCTGGAAAGTCATTAAACGTATAAAGCCCTAGTTATCCATATCGGCGCCGTCAGACGCCCAGTTTAGTCTGTTAAATGCGAGCGATTTAACTGTTAAATCGAACTGGATGGATTACGGCAGTCACTGCAAAGCGAACGGGCTTCAGTCGCTAAACCAATTTCACAGAAAACCTATGTTCAATATCGTTTTATACGAACCGGAAATTCCCCCCAATACTGGCAATATCATTCGCCTGTCAGCCAACACAGGATGCCGGCTTCACCTGATCGAACCGCTTGGCTTTACACTGGATGAAAAAAAACTGCGGCGAGCCGGACTGGACTACCGCGAGTTTACCCGGATAAAAACGCATAAAAATTTCACTGCTTTTATTGAATCCGAACGGCCGGAAAGATTGTTTGCATTAACCACAAAAGGAAAGAAAACCTATAGCGAAGCAAAATTCAAGCCGGAAGACTATTTGCTTTTCGGCCCGGAGACCAGGGGGTTACCACAATGGCTAAGAGATCAGACAGGCAAAGACCATTGTCTTCGTCTGCCTATGGCTCCAGATAGCAGAAGCCTCAACCTTTCCAATGCTGTCGCCATCATGATTTACGAGGCTTGGCGACAGAATGGTTTCGCTATACCACAATAAAGTGGAATCAGTGAGCAGTGCCTTTCTGTTCTTCACCCTCAGCCTGCTTGCGTCGCAAGGCTTCAGCATAAATCGCATCAAAATTTACCGGCGCAAGCATCAACGGAGGGAAACTGCCTTTACCAATCAAGTTGTCAACGGCTTCTCTGGCATAAGGAAACAGAACATTCGGGCAGAAAGCTCCCAGCGTCTGGCCAAGTTGTGCTCCCTCGATACCATTGATCAAAAAAACACCGGCCTGCTGGATTTCAACGATAAACGCCGTTTTTTCTCCAATCTTAGCCGTCACGGTCAAAGACACAATCACCTCAAACTGGGTATCGGTGAGTTTTTTGTTGGCCGTATTCAAGTCCAGATGAACCTGTGGCTTCCATTCACCCTGAAAGATATCTGGAGAATTTGGGGATTCAAAAGAAACATCCTTGATGTAGATTCGCTGCAATGCAAATTGGGGAGCTTGCTGCTCAGAGGCTCCTTGGTTTTCGGCCATTATATTTTCCCTTTTTTCATTTTCAGTTCTGGTTACAGTTGTCGTTCGCATCCCGGTTGTATTGCCAGGGAAGGTATTGACGATTGATTGTATATTAACAAGATAACTCCGTATTAATCGGCAGCCAGCAAGGCATCTAGTTTGCCTTGATTTTCAAGCGCAACCAGTTGATCGCAACCGCCAACATGATTATCGCCAATCCATATCTGGGGCACTGATGTCGCGCCTGCTTTATCAACCATTTCTGACCGGATTGCCGGATTGCCATCGACTTTGATTTCGTTGTAAGCTGCTTTTTTCGCGTCGAGCAATTTTTTGGCTCGAATACAAAACGGGCACAGTCGGCTTGTGTAGATAATCACTTGAGCCATATAAACACCTATTTTTTAATCAGTGGCAAGTTTTGGCCGCGCCATTCTGCAATGCCCCCGGCCATTCTGACGATATTGCTATACCCCAAATCCTTCAGTGTCTTAGCGGCCGCCCCGGAGTGCTGCCCCATTTTATCGACAAGGATAAATGTCCTGGATTCATGTTTCTTCAGCTCGTCATGTCGTTCTTTCAACGAAGTTAGCGGGATATGGATACAACCCTTGATTCGCCCTTCAGAGTAGTCTTTCTTTTCACGAATATCGACAATCACGCCTTCTTCCCGGTTCATCAACAACACCACTTGCTGGGGCGAAATCGAGGCACCGGCTTTGCGTCGATCAACCAGAAAAAGTGCAATCAACAAGCCAAAAAAGGTAGAGACCAACATCCAGTGATTGGTGGCGAATTCAATAATTCTTTCCATTCCTAACCCTATTTTATCAACCTAATTTGTGAACCTTGATTTTTGGCCCCTCAAGGAACGAGAGACTGACAGAGCTGATCGACAGCTCCATTTGACAGCGACTCGATCTGAAACCAGCCCGTAAAGCCTCGGCATTATACACAGCCTTGGCCCAAGACAGAAGCCAAAAGCCAAGTAATCGGTTTGCGGAAATGGAAAACTGGTTGCGTTGAGGGTAGAATGAATTTACAAATCAAACCTAAGTCAGGGATATCATCAGCATGACAAAAGCCAAACCAACAACCGCGCTAATTATTCTCGATGGCTGGGGCCACCGGGAAGACACAGACCATAACGCCATTTTTCATGCTAAGAAGCCGTTTTGGGATAAACTCTGGGCCAATCGACCCAAAACACTGATCAATACCTCCGGCAATCATGTCGGTCTGCCCGAAGGCCAAATGGGCAACTCTGAAGTAGGTCACATGAACCTCGGTGCCGGCAGGGTTGTCTATCAAAGCCTCACCCGCATCACCAAAGACGTACAAAACGGTGATTTTTATCATAACCCGGTATTGTTGTCTGCCATCGACAAAGCGGTAGCGAAAGAAAAGGCCGTCCATATTTTTGGGTTACTCTCTCCAGGCGGTGTACACAGTCACGAAGAACACATTATTTCCGCCTGTAGAATGGCGGTTAAGCAAGGAGCCAAGCAGCTTTATGTCCACGCTTTTCTGGACGGCAGGGATATGCCCCCACAAAGTGCTTTGCCCTCTCTGAAACGCCTTGACGAAGAGTTAGTACGATTGGGTGTCGGCCGGACAGCGTCAATGGTGGGCCGCTACTATGCAATGGATCGGGACAATCGCTGGGATCGGGTAGAAGCCGCCTACAACCTGATCGTGAATGCTGACGCCGAACTGACCTATACCTCGACAGAGGAAGCACTCAAGGCTGCCTATGCCAGAGGAGAAACCGATGAGTTTGTCAAGCCTTCTGTTATATTGCCGCCAGACACCCCAAAACACGCCGTGCAAGATGGTGACACGGTTTTGTTTATGAATTTTCGGGCTGATCGTGCCCGTGAACTGACTCGACCCTTTGTCGAAGAGAATTTCGACGGATTCGCCAGAGACAGACACGCCAATCTTTCCGAATTTGTCATGTTGACCGAATTCGCGGCCGACCTGAAAGCGGCTTGTGCCTACCCACCCATGGAATTGAACAATGGTCTCGGCGAATATTTACAAAATCAAGGTAAAACCCAACTGCGTATCGCTGAAACTGAAAAATATGCGCATGTTACCTTCTTTTTCAGTGGCGGTCGCGAAGACACGTTTGAAGGAGAAGACCGAATTCTTATCCCCTCACCCAAGGTGGCAACCTACGATCTTAAACCCGAAATGAGTGCACCGGAAGTCACAGACAAGTTGGTAGAAGCGATAGAGAGCGGCAAATACGACGTAATTATTTGCAACTACGCCAACGGTGATATGGTTGGCCATACCGGGGACTTCGACGCAGCCGTAAAAGCAGCGGAATGCCTGGATACCTGTCTGCAACGGGTAGTGACAGCGCTTGAATCAGTTAACGGGCAGGCGCTGATCACCGCCGACCACGGGAACGCAGAACAAATGGTTGATCCGGAGACCGGTCAACCCCACACAGCGCACACTGTTTTACCGGTTCCCCTCATCTATTGCGGCCCGCAAAATGTTCAATTGAAGTCCGGAGGAAGTTTGTGCGATATCGCCCCGACCATACTCGAGCTAATACATTTGCCACAACCCGATGAAATGACAGGAAAATCGCTGATTGCATAATGCCAATTCCAGCTCGACGCCGATGTATTATCGGCGTTGCTGTATTGAGCCAATAATACTGTCAGGTGGCCCACATTATCGGGTAATTCACTTTCTCGCCATGCCAAGCCTTTATTTGCACAAAGCCCGTTTCACTAAAGCTGGTATATTTTGCGTATTGCTGATTTGCGGCGCAGTCTTCAGCGTATGCAGCCACGGCGCCAACGAAAACAAAATACAAGAATTAAACACCTCGAAAGCCCAGCTAAAAAAAATCGATTCCGCCATTGAATCTTTGCAAAATTGGCTTAAAAAAGCTGCCATAGAAAAAAACGCCAAGGTAAAAGCACTGCGAGACAGTGAACTCACTGTCAGTAAAATTGACCAACAAATTCAGCAACTGGCAATCAAACAGAAAAAAACCCAGAAACAAATCAAGTCACTGGCTTTAACCAAAAAAAAACAAAAAACCGCGTTGCAAGATAAAAAGCGAAACCTCGCGGCACTCGTTCTGGCAACATACCAGTCAGGTAGCCAGCCCGCGATCAAACTCTTGCTTAACCTGGAAGACCCTCGATCCATCGCTCGAAACATGAGTTATCTGCGTTATTTTTCCGATGCCCAAAAAGAACAAATCAATCAATACAACACAGAGCTGGAAAAAATCGTGGCAACCGAACAAGCCATAACCGAGAAAAGACACCAGTTGGCAACCGCAAAACAAAAACTGCAAAAACAAAATAAGCGCCTGCGATCGGCAATTAAAACAAGACAAAACGCTCTCGCAACACTCAATAAATCCATCAACAGCAAGCAAGCGCGCCTCAGCACCCACATAGCCAACCAACAAAAGCTGACCAGCCTTATCAAACAGATTGAAAAAACCATCGCTTCGGTCGAGCTTATTGATAGCAATGAACCTTTCACCACCCAAAAATCCAGACTGGCCTGGCCCGTCCGAGGGAAAATCACCCGCAATTACAAAAGCCAATTGGCAGGCAGCTCGTTAAGGAGCAATGGCATTTTTATCGAAACACCGGAATCCAGCCCGGTCAGTGCGGTTCACTATGGCAGAGTGGTATTTGCTGACTGGCTAAGAGGCTTTGGATTGTTGATTATCGTCGACCATGGCAATAACTATATGAGCCTGTATGGTCAAAACCACAGTCTGCTAAAAGACTTGGGAGAATGGGTCAATACTGGAGAAACCATTGCATTTACCGGTAATAGCGGTGGCACACCCGAAACCGGCCTATACTTTGAAATCAGAAAAAAAGGCAAACCCCAAAACCCGATAAAATGGCTCAAAAAGCAAGCACGCAAGTAATTTGTTCTGGTCAATATATTTAAAATGCCGTATAAATTCCGCTATCCAGATTTACCCAGCTTGTCGGATCAATAAAAAGACACCAGGAACAGAGTGAATGAAAATGTTTTATTTGGGAGATTCCAGCAAAACAGGAATAACGAAAACCCTCTTCGCACGGCTTTGCGCATTCAGTCTGGCTATGCTCATAAGTGTACCAACAATTGCCTCCGAAGCGGACGCCCAACAAAAAAAAGGCCAACCCAAGGTGGTTGTCCGTCTGCCTGATCCCGAAACTCAGCTACCACTTCAAGAACTCCGGCGATTCACCGAAGTGTTTGACAGAATCAAGAAAACTTATGTCGAGGAAGTAGACGACTCCACGCTTCTGAACAACGCGATAAAAGGCATGCTGTCAGGTTTGGATCCGCACTCTACCTACCTTGAACCCACGGCGTTCGATGACCTGCAAGAAAGCACCTCTGGCGAATTTGGCGGTTTGGGCATTGAAGTTGGAATGGAAAACGGCTTTATAAAAGTGATCTCTCCGATCGATGATACACCGGCATCCAAAGCCGGAGTGGAAGCTGGCGACATTATCATCAAACTGGACGACGATTCGGTCAAGGGTATGTCACTGGAAGAAGCGATCAACAAAATGCGCGGCAAGCCGGGCACGGCGATTACCCTGACCATAGTGCGCGAAGGTGAAAGCGCGCCTGTCGAAAAACAAGTGGTGCGGGATATCATCAAGGTAACCAGTGTCAAAACCCGCCTACTAGAAGATACGCTGGGTTATATTCGTATTACCCAGTTTCAGGCGAAAACGGGACAAGACTTTATCGATGGCCTGGAGAAAATCAACAAAGAGGCAAAAGCGCCGATTCAAGGCTTGATTCTCGATCTGCGTAACAACCCTGGTGGCGTTCTGCAGGCAGCTGTCGATGTCGCAGACTCGTTACTCGAAGACGGTTTGATAGTGTATACAGAAGGCCGTATTAAAAGTTCCCAGTTACAATACAGTGCCACATCTGGCGATATAACCGGTAATATCCCGATTATCGTACTGATTAATGGCGGCTCCGCTTCCGCCTCTGAAATACTGGCAGGAGCACTCCAGGATCATGGTCGAGCCATCATTCTGGGCACCGACAGTTTCGGCAAAGGCTCGGTGCAAACGGTTATGCCATTGAATGAAGAGTACGGTTTGAAGCTGACCACCGCCAGGTACTATACGCCCAGTGGCCGATCGATTCAGGCATTAGGTATTACCCCTGATGTCGAAATCAAGCAAGCGAAACTCACCGAACTGCAAGCACGACCCTCATTCAAAGAAGCCAACCTTACCCGGCACCTGTCAAATGACACGGCAAAAGAAAACAGTAAAGATATCGCTGACACTGAACAAATGTCCACAGAAGAAAACAATGAAAAGCGATACGCTATTCTTGCCAGGGACTTTCAATTGAGGGAAGCAGTCAACCTGATGAATGGTCTGATTATTTACGCGAAAAATGTCCAACAATCAGCAAAATAACTGGTACAGACTCATTGCCAAACGAAAATATCCCGCTTTACTCTGGCCATTGTTACTCATGGCGTTATTGCCTCCGCCCCTGAGCGGGCAGGAGGCTAATCTTCCGATTATCGCCATCATTATCGACGACATGGGACACCACCAGGCTATCGGCAAGAGATTTATTGCGCTACCCTATCCTTTGACACTGTCCTTTTTACCCTATCGAGCCCATACCCAGACCCTGGCCAGACAAGCGCACGATGCCGGAAAAGAAATTATGCTGCATACGCCAATGGAAAGTACCTCGGGTATCGCGCTGGGCAAAGGGGCATTGCACAGTGGCATGTCCCGACTTAGTCTAATTACCTCACTGCGGAAACAAATCCGATCTTTGCCATTTATCAGCGGCGTCAACAATCACATGGGAAGCGCACTTACTCAGAATGGCGAGATAATGCGTTGGCTGATGTCCGAACTAAAACAGTACCCATTGTACTTTGTCGACAGTCGGACCATCGCCAGCTCGGTCGCGGCAAATATTTCCCGCCAATACCAGATACCGACTCAGGAAAGGGATGTTTTTCTGGATCATAAAGTTTCCGCACAAGCTATCGACCACCAATTCAACCGCTTACTCGGCATCGCTAAAAAAAAGGGTTACGCCATCGCGATTGGTCACCCACACCTTTTGACACTGCATTACCTGGAAAAAGCCCTCCCGCTACTGGGTGAAAAGGGGATCGCCTTAACCACGATCAGCGGACTGAACGGACTTGACAGGGCGACCGGCCGACGCTCATCCCACCACTTCAAGCCAGATAAAAACCGCTTCGAGCTAAGTCTCCGGTAACCAACGGCTTGCCACTGAAACAGGCACCTACTGAATTTGAACAAGCATGAAAATGCGTGCTTGCTCAAATTGGTAAGAGAAGCAATCCATGACTATACTTCGACTAGCTTAGGTTAATCTTCCTGACTGAACCGGAAAAAGAATATCCATGAGCAGACAACCATCGCACAAGCTATTCCATGCGGGTAGGCTTTCAGTTATTACTTTCTCGACTCAAGAAGCCACATTTGCGATCCCGCTGGAACAAGTTCACTATATCGAGAAAGATGTCGAACGCAATATCAAGGTCGACCCCTGTACTAATTTCAATCATCAAGTCATCACTTACCGGGAGCGGGCAATCCCCCTCTACGACTTCTGCAACCTAACTGGAAGCACATCCGCCGCCGCATTTAGCCAGACACTGATTGAATCACTCAACGACGCTGAACAACAACACCTGACCTGGATAAATACCCTGGAAGAATCGTTCAAAAAAAACACACCCTTTCCCCTGCCTGTGAATCCAGATCAGTGCCAGTTCAGCACTTGGTACGACTCGTTCGAAACGGATGATGAAGAACTGGCGGAGGTTATCGAAAAACTTAACCAACAACATCATAAGATCCATAGCCAAACCAAAGACTTACTGATATTGAGAAAAACCGATCCTGAGCTGGCAATGACACGGTTTCGGCGCGAGAAATTGAGCTCATTCACCCATCTTATGCGCTCCTTTGAAAATGCTCGAGAAAGGGTAACCGCAAGCGTTCGACCCATTATTGTATTTGTCGACCAGGGAAATAACAAAATAAGCGCGTTACGGTTGGATAATATCAAGGGTATTGAAAACTACGGCATGGAAGATTTTTCCAGCGACGAATCAAACGAAGGAATAATGCAAAAAAAACAAGAAGAATTTAAAGTGGTAGGCTATCTGAGAAACGGCAACAAAGCCCCCTATATACTTATCAACTTCCAGCCTTTGAACGTAACCGTTCAAACCAGACTTCAACAAACCTCAGGAGAACCCATGAAAAAGCAACGCAATATCCACCGCAGCGAACAAGACTGGCAAGCTATTTTTGATCACTTCAATACAAGCGGTCTCACCCAGGACGTGTTTTGCCAGCAAAACCAACTGGCGCCGAGCACGTTTTCCAAATGGAAAAGACAATTGAGCGATGCGCCAATCTCAGCTTCATCAGACTTTATTGAGGTGCCTCCCGCTCAACCGGCAGCAAGTGTGGAGGAACAGCATCGATCCCGGCTTGAATTGACCCTCACCTTACCCCAACGCTTTCAACTTCATTTGAAGATCATACGACTCAGAAAGTGGCCGCCCATGAGCGCAGACGAAAAGTGCGCGATGGCTGCGCCACAGACAGTGGCTTGCGGTTTGATGACTCTGTCCCCGTGAAGGTGGCGGATGTCTTGCCTGACGAACTGAAGGGAGCGAATGCCGATTACTATGACATTATCTCGTACAAGACCAGCTACCGTCTGGCACAGAAGCAGGCCAGCTTTGTTGTCATAAAAGAACGCCGTCCGGTTATTCAGGAAAAAGCCACGAAAAAGCTGATTACTACACCTGCACCAGCGCGTGTATTTGACAACAGCCTGGCTGATGTCAGCTTTTTGGCTGGTATGCTGGTTGACAAGTTTCTTTACCGCTTACCCTTGCATCGACAACACCAACGACTGGCAGCAGCAGGGATTACCCTGTCTCGCAGCCTGCTCACACAACTGACAGCCAAAGCCATTGCACTGCTTAAGCCTGTAGTGGATGCCCAATACCAGAATGTACTACTGAGCCAGGCGCTAGCTCTTGATAAAACTCCCATCAAGGCGGGTCGAAAAGGTCCGGGTAAAATGAAGCAAGGTTATTTTTGGCCAATGTATGGTGATCAGGGCGAGATGGTCTTTCGTTATTGTTCGAGCCGGTCGGACCAACATCTTGCGCCCTTAAACGCGGAAATCACTCATGCCCAGTGCTGGGCACATACAAGAAGGTGTTTTGAAAGGGCATTGACCCTGGAGCCGGAAGCCGCAGGTGAAGCACTGGCGATGATTGGTGCCTTGTATCGGCATGAAGAGCAGATCCGAAATAGTAAATTAACAGGCTGGGCCAAGAAGGAGTATCGGCAAATTCACAGCACGCCTGTGGTCGACACATTTTGGTTGTGGTGTAAAAAACAGTGTCAGCGGTTGGACCTTACCCCGACCAATCCGTTGAGTAATGCACTGAACTATGCCATGAGTCGAGTTGAATCTCTTGAAGTGTTTTTAACTGATCCCGATGTGGCGATTGACACCAATCATCTCGAACGGGGTTTAAGGCCGATTCCCATGGGCAAGAAGGCGTGGCTGTTTTGCTGGACGGAATCAGGCGCTGAAGATGTTGCCGCCATTCAGTCGTTGTTGACGACCTGTCGTATCCATAACGTCAACGCTTATACTTATCTGGTTGATGTCCTTCAGCGGGTATCGGTTCACCCGGCCAGTCAGGTACAGGAGTTAACTCCCCGTGTCTGGAAGAGGAAATTTTCCGAAAACCCGATGCGTTCAGTGGTGGAAAGCGTAAATGAATATTGATGATCTCACTATGGAACAGTTGCTTGAATTGAACCAGA
>PDSQ01000073.1 GCA_002747055.1 Gammaproteobacteria bacterium | reverse complement strand
CTGACCAGGACCGCCGATAAGGGTGTCTTTTGCTTTACCTCCTGCCAGAATATCATCTCCGGTACCGCCTTCCAGATAGTCGTCACCCTCCTGTCCACTGAGTGTATCGTCACCGGCCATGCCATAGAGGTTGTCGCTGTCGCCACTGCCATTAATTGTCTCATCATTCGCACTACCAAAAACAATCTGGTGATCGCTCATAGACAGGCCCTTGCCGTCAATGGCCAGCTTTATCCCTGTTTTCTTGTCGATAAAGTCCCAGTTCCCTTCAATATCGGCTTCCATCTCTTTGTGGAAGTCGGTTTTGGTAACATCGTAACGGGTCTTCCAGTACAGCATGACCGCACGGTCCTCGATCCACTTTTCGGAAAGCTGACCGCCGTTACTGGCAAGATCCAGCTCTCCATTTTGATTCTGGCCTGTAATATTCACCCCATTCTCTACAACCACATAGCGAAGCTTGGCCAGTGCATAACGTGCAGCCAGACCTGTGGCATCATTCTTTTTCGCCAGTTCGGCAAAACTCTCCACCCCGACCACATCCTGTCCATAATCATTTAACTCTAATTTCTCTCCTACTTTCTGGGCGTTACGCAGATGATTGAAGCCACCACCATCTGTGAAAGCAGGCTGCGGTTCATAGGGAATTTTCATAAGGCTCTTTATTTTCTCTTCGCCAAAATTGGTATAGGTCACCAGCAGGGCATCGCGAAAAGTTTGCGGCAGACTCTCCCATTGCCCACCATAGGCGTTGTTTTTTTTGAAGAAGGGCTCGGCATATTCTTTCATATAAAGACCGTAGAGCTTAGCGGTCAGTTCACCGGAAGAACCCATCAAATCCTCAACAAGCTTTGAGTAGTCATTGAGGTAAGGCGTTAGTTTCAGTGCCGAGTATTCTGCCTTGCTTGCGTGTTTAACAACGATATCAATTGCAGTGGCAATCTTGAAGTTACCAGGTCCGGCATCAATCAATGCCGGGTTCATGATCTTGTCGATCTCTCCTGGCTTACCTGTAAATGCAATGGCCGCGCTGTAATATGCCTGCCACTCGGCGTGTGTTCGGGTTGTTGCCAATTTGGTGGTATTGGCGGTAACCCAGGCACTGATTCCGGGGGCACCCAGCGTCATCGCAGGAGGAAGCGTTTTGACCGCTGTTGCGGGATCAATCCCGGATTTGGCATAGAGATCAAGTATTTCATCTCCCTTGTTATATTCAGTGTTCTCCTCCGCCATCGCACCACCGATGGCACCGGCGGAGATACCGAGAATTGCCGATGCCTCGGTAATAGATTTCTTTGCTTTTTTGATCCTTTCCAGTCACGGGGTCGGCGGTTTAAAGAGGGAAGGACCCGCTCTTTGTATTGCCAGGTCGACACCCCCTCCTTCTCATGAAATACAGAATTGGAATCCCCTTTATGAGTTATCTGGAGAGGGCCAAACAGTATACCATTTTCGATCCGGGGTGCTTCCGGGAAAAAAACATATTGCTTCCAGAATACCCCATGGATTATTGACCCCCCGTAATGTCTTCTATGGTCAGTTTGTTCGGGATGATCAATTCGCGGAGTTGTTGCTGGTTGAATGCGCAGGAGACCGTATCTATAAAATATGCCAAAATCTTTACTGGAGGGCATGATTTCCATGTTCATTGCTGTTTCCAGTGAATATGGGTTGGGAAGCCAGGGAGTGGTACCATCGTAGTCCACACAATCCACCCCAGCCCGCTTCAAGAGCTCCAGTGTATCGTTGTCCTTAAACCATAAGTCGCGAGCTTTTTCCGGCAGGTCTGGATACTCGCGGTAACGTCTTACAATTTCG
>PDSQ01000039.1 GCA_002747055.1 Gammaproteobacteria bacterium | reverse complement strand
ATGAAGGAGTCAGTATACTATTTTTGGTCGAATCTGTCTCCCTGAAATGGGAATTTTTTAATAAAATTCATAAGGTTGGGTGTTTTTCAGGGGCGACTATGTAATGAAAACGGTTGAATTGTGGATTGGGTGATTTGACACCGTGTTACATACAAATCATGGTATGGAAATCGTCTGGGTTCATTTTGATAGGTATCGACACTCATGACACAATTTGATAACGAGGTCAGCCAATAGTCGATTTGGTGCTTCGTTTATGTTGCCTTTGACAGCGCGATCGATTTTAAATGCATCCGATAGCAAATCATTTAACTGGCTGGTTGTCATCCGGGCAGACAGTTTGGTGTATAGGCGTCGCTGCTGTTTGATGATCCAGATTTTTTGGCATGCCTGATCTGGGTGCATCCCTGAGCGAACCAGTTGCTTTAATGCGCAGGTTTGTCTGATGGTGCGGGTAAGCAGACCAAGAATGGGCAAGGGTTGGGTACCTTCGTTAATCAGACCTGAAAGAATATGTAATGCCTTTTTGGTATTCTGGCGCAGACATGCATCGATTAAATCGAACGGGCTATAGTGGCTACTTTCTGCTACAGACTCTGTTATTAACTGGCTGGATATTCGGGTGTCGGGAGACAGTATTTTGAGTTTTTCGATTTCCTGAGCCGCTGCCAGCAAGTTTCCTTCTACACGATCAGCAATGAGTTCGATCGCGTCGCGGTCGATAGTTAACCCGTTCGTTTTCGCCCGGCCGGCGATCCATCGAGGAAACTTTGCCAGTTCCACCGGTCGTACAGCTATAATCGCACCTAATTTGTCCAGAGTTTGATACCAGGCTTTTCGGGATTCGGCGTAATCAAGCCAGGGCATTTCGATTAATAGTACCTTGGTGTCGTCTACCTGCCCCAGATATTCTTCAAGTGCTGAAATGGTAGAATTCGTCGGTTTGAACGATTTGTTGCCAGCGCTTTTTTTAAATCTCAATTCAAGCAGCTTCAATTCAGCAAACAGAGAAAGTGCGGCCGTTTCGGCTTTGAATTCGTTCCAGTTGTAGTTGCCTTCAGCATGGAACACTTTGCGTTCAGTAAAGCCTGATTGGCGGGCTTTGGCGCGAATCAGGCTCGCGCACTCTTGAACAATCAGTGGTTCATCTCCGGTCACCAGGTAAATCGGCAAGAGGGCCGCGTCGAGGTGATTGTTGAGTGAATCCGCTGTAAGTCTCATCGCTATTTCACCGATGCTGATGCCTGCAAAATTTTTTGAATGCGTGTTTTGTCGAAAGGGGCGAGTAGATAAGGAATCTCATGGGCAATGCGTTGGTTCAGGTGCCGGGTAATGATCGCTTTTTCTCTCTCCTTGCCAAGTACCTGGGTCGCATCGTGGTAGTAAGTGCTTTTTTGAGAAACCGACTTTTCAGTCAGAACCTGCCCGTTACGTCTGAGTTGGAATACTGCGGTGGCGGTCACTCGGTACTGGGCTGTGCTGGCATTCGGGTTGATGGATACGGCTTTTTCTTTTTCTGAATAATCCGTTATCAATAGCTGGTAAGCAGGCTGGCCCTCGCTTGGTGTCTGCCCCGCCTGGGCAGTGATAATTCTGGCTGTGGTCGAGCACAGGTCATAGGGCACGCGAGGGCCGCAATCGGTGCGGATGGCTTTTAGTTCATCGGGCAGAAGCGCCGAATCCCGAAGCTGCATAGCGCAGCCCGAGACAGTGAAAACAAGAATGAAAGCCGTTAAATATTTGGCAGGCAGGCTAGTTGGCAACGATATTCACCAGTTTGTTAGGAACGACGATAACCTTCCGAATCGTTTTTCCATCAGTGAATTTTTTGACATTTGCTTCGTTCAGGGCTTGTTTTTCTATCGCCTCCTTAGCGGCATCGAGTGCTATATTCAGTTTGGCTCTGACTTTACCATTGACTTGTACCACCATGGTTACCGAAGACTGTTGCATCGCGCTTGCATCGGCAACTGGCCATTTGGTATCAAGGATATCGTCACTATGTCCCAATGCCTGCCACAATGCATGGCAGACGTGCGGCACAATTGGGGAGATAAGTAAAACAGTCGTTTCAAGCCCTTCCTGACGGACGGCGATGCTTTGCTCGTCACTGTCGTCAAATCGGATGATTTCGTTCATTAGCTCCATGACCGCCGCAATGGCCGTGTTAAAGGTCATGCGACGGCCATAGTCATCGGATACTTTGGTGATTGTCTGGTGAATTTTGCGTCGTAATTGGGTTTGCTTTTCGTTCAGCGTATCGACATCGAGCTCAATTTTTTTTGCCGTTGCAAGGTGATGGTACACTGTCTTCCACAAGCGTTTAAGGAATCGATGAGCACCTTCGACGCCGGAGTCCGACCATTCAAGCGATTGTTCCGGCGGGGCGGCGAACATCATAAACAAGCGAACCGTATCGGCACCATAACGATCGATGATCTGCTCAGGGTCGATGCCATTGTTCTTGGATTTCGACATCTTGGTGGTGCCGCCGGTCATCACTGGCTGACCATCTTTGATATGGATAGCAGAGATGACTGCACCTTTATCGTCTTTTTTGGTTTCAACCTCGGATAACGGAATCCACTGGGTGCTGCCACTTTCATCTTCTCGGTAGTAGGTTTCTGCCAATACCATGCCTTGACACAACAGGCGTTTGAAAGGTTCGTCACTTGCTACCAGTCCTGTGTCACGCATCAACTTATGGAAGAATCGTGCGTACAGTAAATGTAGAATGGCATGTTCGATGCCGCCAATATACTGATCGACCGGTAGCCAGTAATTGGCTTTGTCCGGATCGAGCATTTGCTCTGTACTATCGGCACAGCAGTATCGTGCGAAATACCAGGATGATTCCATAAAGGTGTCGAAAGTGTCGGTTTCCCGCGTCGCTGTCTGGCCTTGGTAGCTTGTCTTGGCCCATTCAGGGTCGGACTTGATCGGCGATTTGACGCCATCCAGTTCGACATCTTCCGGCAATCGAACCGGCAGTTGATCGGCAGGTACTGGGCGCTCGGTGCCGTCTGACAGGGTCATCATTGGAATCGGCGCTCCCCAATATCGCTGCCTGGATACACCCCAGTCACGCAACCGATAGTTCACCTTTTTCTCGCCTTTGCCCAGCTTGGCCAGTTTATTGGCTATGCCGTCAAAGGCTTCTTGCGAGGTCAGACCCGTAAACTCGCCTGACGACACCAGAATGCCTTTTTCTATGTAAGCGGCTTCTTGTACGTCAACCTCCTGGTTATCGGTAGGCGCTATAACCTGCCTGATAGGCAGGCTATATTTGCGCGCGAATTCGTGATCTCTTTCGTCATGGGCCGGCACTGCCATCACCGCTCCCGAGCCATAATGTATCAGCACGAAGTTTGCCACCCAAACGGGTATTTCTTGTTCAGTGATCGGGTGAATGGCGTACAGTCCTGTTGGCACGCCCTTTTTTTCCATTGTTGCCATATCAGCTTCTGCGATTTTTTGGTTTTTGCATTCTTCGATAAAATCGCGCAGCTCCGCATTGGTTTTTGCCACCTCTATCGCCAGAGGGTGCTGGCTGGCGACAGCAACGTAGGTGACCCCCATCAGGGTGTCCGGCCGAGTGGTATAGACGGTCAGTTGATCTTCCCGGGATTTGATCGGGAATGTCAGCTCCACGCCTACCGATTTGCCGATCCAGTTTCGTTGCATGGTTTTGACCTGTTCTGGCCAGTCATCGAGCCGATCCAGGTCATTCAATAACTCTTCCGCATAATCGGTGATTTTGATAAACCATTGGGGTATTTCTTTTTGTTCGACAATCGCACCTGAACGCCAGCCACGACCATCGACGACTTGTTCGTTGGCCAAAACGGTCTGGTCGACTGGATCCCAGTTAACCGTAGAGTTCTTTTTGTATACCAGGCCCTTTTCATAAAGCTTGGTAAAAAACCATTGTTCCCAGCGGTAATATTCTGGTTTACAGGTGGCCACTTCCCTGTTCCAGTCATAGCCGAAGCCCAATTGCTTGAGCTGTCGTTTCATATATTCGATATTTTCGTAGGTCCATTTTGCCGGCGGTATATTGTTCTGGATGGCGGCATTTTCCGCTGGCAGGCCGAAAGCGTCCCAGCCCATCGGTTGCAATACATTCTTGCCCTGCATACGTTGATAACGGGTAACCACATCGCCAATGGTGTAGTTTCGCACATGCCCCATATGAAGTTTGCCGCTGGGGTAGGGGAACATGGAAAGGCAATAGTACTTTTCTTTTTGTTTGTCTTCGTTAACACAAAACGACTTGTTTTCTTCCCAGTGTCTTTGTGCTGTTTGTTCGATCTTACTTGGCTCGTACTTTTCTTCTAGCTTGTATTGCGCTTCCATTGTTTTGGAATGTCCTCTGGGTACAATTGATCGGCCTGATCGAAAAAACTCGTCAGTGATTGGCTAAGTTGTTCCAAATCAGGCATCAAATCTAAAAAATCTGCTAGGTTTGGGTAAACCGGGGCGGTATTCTAACCTACTAATGGGGCGACAGGTAGGGGTTAGCGCACAATGTTCGGATTAGATCCGTTTGAATTGTCATTAGGGTCAAAAACGGGAGCAGTATGATGTCAGACAAGATACCTCCAAAGCTTTCGCAAAAAGCAGTTCATGCCTATGATCGTATCATCCATCGGGTCGAGTCGGCGGTGGCGGATATTGAAAATCGCACCTGGGAAACGATAAAGAAAGAGGTGGACGACGCAATCGAATTTGAGCAAGGGGTGGCGGAACTCACTCGCGAAGAAATCGATTTGTTGGGTGCCTATGTCAAACGTGACCTCGAGGGAATGATGCGGTTTGTTTCAGAAACCAGGCATGGTTTGGCTGAATGGCTCAAGATCGATGTTGCACTCGTCGAGAAAAAAATGAAGGAATCATTGTTCTCCATTGCTGACAAAACGCGAGTCGAGCAGATGGAGCTCGAGCACAAAACGCATCATGATCACGGTATTTACGTCAAGGGCGAAATTGCCTCGCCGGGTATGTTGCAGTGCTCTGAGTGCGGTTATATGGTGTGTCTGACCCAGACCACGATGATCGAGGCATGTCACGAATGTGATAATCATTACTTCAAACGCATCACGGCGCGATGGCCGCGCGCGGAAGACAGTTTGTGAGCGCTAAGGTTGACAGTTACACTTGACGACAAGTGCCGCGTCTCAGGCTTGGCCGGGTTTTAAAGTTTAAAGCAAGGGCCTAAAGTTTTTGGTTGATTTTGTTAAATTCTCTGACAAACTGTAAAAATTCCGCTTCGGGAAGTGGTCGGCTGTAATAGTAGCCTTGTGCGCGCTCACAGTCGGCTCGCCGAATAAAGTCGATATGGTCTTTGGTTTCCACCCCTTCTGCGATTACTTTCAGGCCAAGTGTTTTACTCATCGCGATAATTGCCTTTACGATCTCTTCGTCATCCTTGTCGATATTGATGTCCCGAACAAAAGAACGGTCTATTTTGACTTTGGTTACCGGTAGTTTTTTAAGGTAACTCAGCGATGAATAACCTGTGCCAAAATCATCAAGCGAAATGTTGACGCCAAACTCTCTGACTTGATTGAGTTCGGCGGTGACCAGAGCCGGGTTTTCCATAACGGCACTTTCGGTTATTTCCAGCTCGAGTTGGCAGGGGTCAAACTGAGTAAACTCGATAAGTTTTTGAACTTGTTCAGCAAAGTTGGCAGTAGACAATTGCTTGCTCGATACGTTGACTCCGATCGACAGAAAGTCGATACCTTGTTTTTTCCACTGCGTTGCACGCATTATCGAATTCTTCAATACCCACTCTCCCAGCGGCACGATCAGCCCCGTCTCTTCCGCCAGTGGAATAAATTCCATCGGGCCAATGACGCCGCGGCCAGGATGGTTCCAGCGAATCAGTCCTTCACAACCGCAGACGATTTCTTTGGTGATGTTGATCTGAGGCTGAAAATAAAGCTCAAACTCTTGCTCATCGATCGCTTTGCGAAGCTGCCGTTCCAGATGAAATTTTTCCGAGGTAACCCCTGACATCGACAAATCAAAGACTTTGCTTTGATTCCGACCATTTTCTTTGGCGTGATACATGGCTGTATCGGCACATTTGATCAAAATGTCTTCTTGTTCCCCGTGATCGGGAAAAGTGCTGATACCGATGCTGGCTCCGACTACCACTTCGTGCCCCTTGATGTCGATCGGCAGGCAGACCTGTTCGATTATTTTTTTGGCGACTAACTGACTGTTTTGGCTGTTGGCAATTTCGTCCAGAATAATGGTAAATTCATCACCGCCCAGTCTGGATACGGTGTCTTGCGCTCTGACTGTTTTCTGGAGTCTTTGGGCGATAATAGAGAGTAATTGGTCACCTGCCTCGTGCCCCAGTGTGTCATTGACATATTTGAATCGATCTAAATCGATAAACATAAGACCGATTCGATTATTCTTTCGCTTGGCCCGCAACATCGACTGTTTTAATCTGTCCATAAAGAGGGCTCGATTCGGTAGCCCGGTGAGCTGGTCGTAGTGGGCGAGATTGTTGATATAGTCTTCCTGCTTTTTCCTTTCGGTAATGTCATTGAACAGGTCGATATACTGGATGATTTCTCCATTTTCGTTACGAACAGCGGAAATGGTATGTTGAGCCGGAAATACTTCGCCTGTTTTTCGTTTGTCCCAGAGTTCGCCTTTCCAAAGGTCCGTTGCCTCCAACATCGCCTTTAAATCGTCGTAAAAGTCGTTCGTGTGTTTATCGGATTTCATGAACTGATCCGCATTTTTGCCTACAATCTCCTTTTCTTTATAGTGAGTGATTGTCTCGAATGCCGGATTGACGCTGAGAATTCTTCTTTCTGCATCGGTGACCACTATGGCTTGAGCGGAGTGATTGAATACGTTGTTTGCCAGCTTCAACACATATTCGTTTTGCTTATGTTGGGTTACGTCTCTGACTATACCGAGCATGGCAGTCACTTTGCCGTTTTCGTCTTTAGTCAGTTCGCCAAATTGTTCGACAATGATCGATTGACCCGAGCCGGATTCCAGGTGGTGCAGGACATGATAAGGTTTTTCGAACAGTATCGACTCGTTAATCGCATTGGCCACCATTTCTCTTTCCTGGGGGGGGATTTTCTGGCTGAGTTGGGCATGCGTAAAAATGTTTTCCTGGGTTTGAAAATCATAGATCCGTTTCCCTTCCTCAGACAGTAACAGTCGACCCGAAGTCAGTTCCCATTTCCAGCATCCAACCTTTGATACGGCTTGCGACTGGTTTAACATGGATTCTCGTTCCAGTAGCTCGTCATGGATCCGCTTTTCTTCCCTGACATCTCTTATATTGAGTATCGCAACCTTGCCATCTAATTGGTTTGCGTAACTAATGGTAATATCGACGGGAATTTCTTCATTGCTTTTGGTAAGAACAAACAAGTGTTCCATTCTGTCGTAAGGACGTGACTCGCGCTTGTCAAAGAGAGTGTTCCTATGCGTGGATTGACGGTTGCGTATTTTTTTCGGAACCAGGTCTTCCAGCTTCATTCCAATAAGTTCATTCATAGCGTAGCCGGAGAAGTATGATGCCTGGACGTTGGCTTTGGTTATCGTGCCCAAGGTATCGTCGACGATAAGAACGGAGTCAGGAAGACTGCTAAATAGACTTTCCTGCAGTTCACGTGATACTTTGAGCGATCGGAATACCTGATTCAGGCCGAACAGGGTAAAGGCAATGATAGCGGTGTAAATAAAAAACAGTACGACAAATATCCAGCCAAGGTTGAGTTGGTCGAGATGCGACGTCATCGCCTCTTTGGCTTCTCGTTCTTTGTTGTTTTGTTCCAGGAGCGCAAATTGGTTGAGTACGTTAAATGCGCGCAATGCCGGCTGGTCATCGATCTTGACTTTTTGATCGATCTGTTCGGCAGACAGCCAGGATGAACCAATCGAGGGTTTAATCTGTCTGTATTTGGTTTCATAGCTGTTTATTACCTGGACAATTTGTGTCAGTGCTTGGTCAGGTTCGGATCCTTTTTCAAGGTGACTTCGGTAGGCTTTCAGGTATCGCTTCAGATTGGTCAGGTTGTTTTCGATAAGCAGAATCAAGCTGGTGTCCTGCCTTAGCAACAAGTTTTTAAAATTATGAATGAATCCCCCGTAGCCCAATTCTTGATAAATCTGGTTGAGTAAGATTTGTGACTGTGTTGCCTCTCGAGTATAGGTTTGCCAGATAGCGTCTGATTGACGTATCGCCTTTGACAACGATGCGCCATAAAACAACAATGCGACCGAAAAAATAGTCGAAAGTACGATAGTAAAAACAATAATCTTTTTCGCCCCGATACGGGTTAGCAGCTTCGTGATAACGCTGTGTGTCATAGTTAACCAAAAAGTGTGCGACAGGATTCATATAATAATAGGCAAAAAAAATCAGTTCTACTAAAAATGCAGCGCATTTGGCAATTGAGTTTTATCATTTTTAGCCAGGTAGGTTATCGCCGAAAGACAGCCAAAACCAACAGCCCAACAGAAAATATTACGACAGGCCAGGATCCGGTAATCATAAATGGTGTCGCATTCGATGCAGCATAAACCGTTCCGGTGAGAGTAGCTGCAATAAACTGATCACTTCGTTTGATGATTTTTCCGTGGTGGTTGATGATCGCAGAAATGCCGTTATTGGTGCCGCGCAGGGTGTATCGCCCGGTTTCCAGTGATCGCATCTGAGCGATTTCCAGATGTTGCAGGGGGGCGATAGATTTGCCAAACCAGGCATCGTTACTGATTGTCAGTAGCATCCCGTTCTGTTTTGCCGAGTTGGCGACAAAATCGGGGTAGACAATTTCATAGCAAATAAACGGTGCGATATGAAGCTTACCTGCAGTCAAGCCGTTTTGGGCTGGTGGCCCGGGTGTAAAGCCCGACATGGGTAAATCGAGAAAGCCAAAGAGACCGCGTAACATCGCTTCCAATGGCACATATTCGCCAAATGGTACCAGTTTTTGTTTGTGGTAAAAGCCAGTTCCGTTACCCAAGCTGGTAATACTGTTGTGATAGATCGGTTGTTCGTCTGCGTTGGCGGTTGGTTCCCGATAGGGAATGCCGGTGATCAGAGTGGTATTGGTTTGCGAGGCTTTTTTAGCGAGTTCGTCGGTCACGATTTTAGCGGTGTCTTGAAAAAGCGGAATGGCGGTTTCCGGCCAGAGCAGGATGTCGCTGGATTCCCAGTGTCGATCACTGAGTTGCGCATAGGTTTCTATGCTATAGAGTCGATAACTGGGAGCCCATTTTATCAGTTGATCGATGTTACCCTGAACGATCGAGACCGTGACCGGGTGATCGGTATCCAGGTTAGTCCAGGAGAAATGGTTCAAAGGCGTGAGCAGCCACAATAAAGCGACCGGGACAAACAAGGTTATTCTGTGCTTGTGCTGTCGGGCCGTGACAATGGTGAACAGCGTGCAGCCGGTAAGCACAGCGACAAAGGTAACCAGATGAACACCGCCGATCGGGGCCAGCCATGAAATTGGTGAGTCAGTCAGGCCGTAACCCAGATAAAGCCATGGGAATCCGGTCAGAAACCAAGAGCGGAACCAATCGATTAAAATCCAGATACTGGCGAAGAGCAAGACATTGAAGCGTATCTGGTTGGTTTCTGCGTGCTTGTATAAATACAATTGTAAAACCTGGAACAAGGCCAGAAAGGCGACAAACAAAAAGGTCACAATGGCTGCCAGACCGGCTGAAGTGTAGCCATAGTCATGGATACTGACATAGATCCAGGATGCGCCACTGCCGTAGATGCCGAGTCCGTAGAGCCAACCCGTCAAGAGTGCATCGCGTTTTGAGCCTTTTCGTACCACTGCATAAATGACAAGCGCCGAGAGAATACCCAATGGCCAATAATCGAATGGCGCGTAGGTGAGGGTCTGTAGTGTGCCAGCGACGCAAGCGAGCAAGAGAAGGGAGATTTTTCTCACGACAGGGTTTCCCCAGTATGGTAAGGGTCGGGGTAGCCCAACCGATTCAGAATGGTGGTTTCCAACCGTTCCATAACTTCGGCTTCGCTATCATGAATATGGTCAAAGCCTTGCAGGTGGAGCATGCCATGAATCACCATATGAGCCCAATGAGCTTCAAGGGTTTTGCCCTGCTGCAACGCTTCTTTCTCGACGATTTCAGCACAGATAACCAAATCACCCAGTAGAAATATTTCTACTTCGGGTGGTGCTTCAAAGGGAAAAGACAACACATTGGTCGGTGCCTGCTTTTGGCGGTAATTTGAATTGAGCTGAGTGATTTCTGCAACATCGACAATTCGTATGGTGACCTCCCAGTCGCCATTGGTTTTTCTGCAAGCGGCATTGGCCCACAGCTCCAGCCTGTCTCTGTCCGGGTGTGCCTTGGCCAGGTGAGAGTGTTGCAGATCAATATGTAATGGCATAATCGATGAGTGGCCTGTTTGTTTGGGTTTTTGTCGGTTTTTTCAGAATCAGTTGTCCTGGGCAGGCTCGAACTTATCGTACGCCTCGACGATTCGTTGCACGAGCGGGTGGCGAACGACATCCCTTGCCGTAAATTCGGTAAAGTGGATGCCGGGCACGTTATTGAGCACCTTCTTGCCGTGAACCAGGCCGGAAAGCGCGTTGTTTGCCAGGTCTATCTGGGTTAAATCGCCAGTAATAACGGCGGTAGAGCCAAAGCCGATACGGGTAAGAAACATTTTCATTTGTTCTTTTGTGGTGTTCTGGCTTTCGTCGAGAATAATGAAGGAGCGGTTCAGGGTTCGGCCGCGCATAAAAGCCAGCGGCGCGATTTCGATCACGTTGCGCTCGATCAGGCGAGCGACCTGATCGACGCCGATCATTTCGTACAGCGCATCGTAAAGTGGACGCAGGTAGGGATCGACTTTTTGAGCCAGGTCACCGGGCAGAAAGCCGAGCTTCTCACCTGCCTCAACCGCCGGTCGTACCAGAAGTATTCGTTGCACATCTTCCCGGGTCAATGCTTCAACGGCACAAGCCACCGCAAGGTAGGTCTTGCCTGTACCGGCCGGGCCGATACCGAAGTTGATGTCGTGGTTGCGAATCGCCTGGACATAATCGGTCTGGTTACCTCCTCGGGGCTTGACTTGTAACTTGGGAGTGGTAACGGGACGAACGTTGTTTTCTATCTTGGCATGGGTCAATTCGCTGGCGACGCCGGTTTCCTGAATGAACAAATGAACCAGTTCCGGGGTGATCTCGATATCGGCACCCGTTTCCCGATAGAGGTGCTTTAGCAGCTCCAGCGTCAGCTGGACATTTTTTTCTTCACCCGTGACGGTAAACCGGTTTCCGCGATAGGAAATACTGACTCCCAGTCGTGACTCGATATGTTTAACGTGAGCGTCACAGGAGCCACAAAGCGACAACAGCCGCTGGCTGTCGAATGGTTCAAATAAATGGTGTCGAGTCATCTTTTTAACTGGTTGCTTTGTATCCGGTGGCATGGTCATTGGTATTGTATCGCTGTCAGTATTTTTGGTTATCGACCCGTTCACCACGCAGGGAATTGGGTAACGCCTGGACGATGGCGACATCCACGAAATGACCAATCAGATTTGGGTCATCCACGTTGAAATTCACGACACGGTTGTTTTCTGTTCTACCTTGATATTGGCCAGGATCTTTCTTGGAATAACCGGTAACCAGAATTCGCTGTTGCGAGCCAACCATTTTTCGGCTGATCGACTGGGCATTTTGATTGATTCTATTCTGAAGAATACGCAACCGGTGTTTTTTGGTTTCGTTATCGGTGTCATCCGGTAAGTCGGCAGCGGGTGTGCCGGGTCGGGCACTGTAGACAAAGCTGAACGACATATCGAAGCCGATGGCATCGATCAGCTTCATGGTTGCCGCAAAGTCCTGATCGGTTTCGCCTGGAAAACCAATGATAAAGTCTGACGACATGGCCAGATCAGGGCGGATTTTTCGCAATCGACGAATTTTGGATTTGTATTCGAGCACGGTATGACCTCGCTTCATCTGGGCGAGAATCCGGTCTGAACCACTTTGTACCGGTAAATGGAGGTGGCTGACCAATTCAGGTACTTGCGCATAGACATCGATCAACGCATCGCTGAACTCGACTGGATGCGATGTGGTAAAGCGTATTCGGTCGATGCCGTCGATGTCAGCGATAAAGGTGATTAATTCAGCCAGATCCGCCACATCGCCATCATCAGTTTCGCCGCGGTAGGCGTTCACGTTTTGGCCGAGCAGGTTCACTTCTCTGACGCCTTCCGATGCCAGATGAACGACTTCGGCCATAACATCATCGAACGGCCTGCTGACTTCTTCGCCGCGGGTATAGGGCACAACGCAAAATGTGCAGTATTTGCTGCACCCTTCCATGATCGAAACGAAGGCGGAAGGCCCTTGCACACCTGGGGCCGGGAGACGGTCGAATTTTTCTATTTCCGGAAAACTGACATCGACGACACTGACACCATTGATAGTTGATTCTTTGATCATTTCTGGCAGTCGGTGCAGTGTCTGCGGGCCAAAAATGATATCGACATAAGGCGCCCGTGCCCTGATTCCCTCGCCTTCCTGACTGGCGACACAGCCGCCGACGCCAATCTTTAATCCAGGCTTGGCTTCTTTGAGTTTTTGCCATCGCCCCAGTTGGTGAAATACCTTTTCTTGCGCTTTTTCACGGATCGAACAGGTGTTAAGCAACAGAATATCGGCATCTTCGGCCTGATTGGTTATTTCGACGTGGTGACTCAGTTTAAGCAGATCCGCGATTCGCGATGAATCGTATTCGTTCATCTGGCAACCGTGCGTTTTAATGAACAGCTTTTTGGTCATGGTGAGTACTGATTACCTTCTCGAGCGTGATAATGAATTGACGGATCAAACAGCCGCGCATTATAGAGACTATATTGCTATACGCCTAGTTTTTAGCCAGAAATAATTGTCCATCTGGATGAATTCCTGACAGGTTATGGTATGATCTGCCGGTTACGCGTTATCTGTGCCATACGTTGTATCCCGAGACTGATCAGGAAATGAAACACGCTATGTCCAATCAAGCAACGAAAAAAGCCTATAAAATAATCTATTACAATCAGGAAGAGGTGTTTGAGATCTATGCTTCGCAGATTTATCAAAGCGATATGTATGGCTTTGTCGAAGTTGAAGATCTGCTGTTTGGTGAGCGTACACAATTGTTGGTCGACCCTGGTGAAGAAAAACTGAAAGCCGAGTTCGAGGGTGTCAAGCGTACCTTTATCCCGATGGCGGCGGTGATCAGGATCGATGAAGTCGAGCAGACCGGGGTCTCCAAAATCAAAGGCGGTAAAGGTGCCTCGGTCGCGTCATTTCCAAAGTCGCCACTGAAATCTGATTGATGTTGCGTCGCTAATGTCATCACGAAAAATCAGTCAATCGAGAATGCAAGGAGCTTTCGGTGACGCCTGAACGCTTTCACAAGTTCATTTCAACGCTGAATCGGCGCCAGCCGGATTTGAGCCTGCTGACAGATCAAATGCATAAACCCAGAAATATTGCCGCACTGGTGCGCACAGCGGATGCATTTGGTTTGATGCGTGTGCATATGGTGCGCAGCAAAGGCCAGCAACAGCCCTATCGCGGCACGGCCATGGGTAGTCAGCAGTGGCTCGAAGTTCGCCAGCATCTCAGTATGACAGGCGCCATTCAGGAATTGCAGGCCAGTGGTTGCCAGGTATTTGCGGCTCATTGGTCGGATCAGGCTGTGCAATATCGAGAGGTTGATTACACGGGGCCTTGCGTTGTTTTGCTTGGTAATGAAAAGTCAGGCGTGAGTGAGGCAGCTGCCGACCTCGCTGATAAGCATATTATTATTCCTATGGTTGGAATGGTGGAGTCGTTCAATGTCAGTGTCGCGGCGGCGATCATTCTCTCGGAAGCGCAACGCCAACGAGCCGACCTGGGTATGTATGCGTCTTGTCGGCTGGAACAAACTGAATATTGGGAGACTTTTTTTAAATGGGCGCATCCGAAAGTGGCCGCTTTTTGCCAAAAAAACGGCCTTGCCTTTCCTCCTGTCGATCATGAAACGGGTGAGATTGTCGACGCCTCTGGCTGGTATGCCGGTATTCGTGATACCAACCGTTAAGCCTGATCTTTTTTCTTTTGTTCAAAATACTGACTCAGCTGTTGTTTGAGCGTTTTCGGAATATCGTTAATAGTTAGCGAATTGGCTGCTTTGTCGTAAACGATGGATTTCTCGATCAGGTCGGACGAAAACGAGAGGCTGATGCCATTACCCTTGCCGGAGAACCTGACCAGCCGTCGCAGCTTGCGATAGTCAGGGCGCAGCTCTCTGTTATCTGTTGCCAGCGTGGTTCTGGCAAACTCTGCAAAGCGATTGGGCGCCTCTTCATCGACTGCCCCGGATAACTCCTGAAAGCGGACGGGTTCGCCTGCCTTGTGCTGCTCGACACAAAAATTATAGGCTTTCTTGCGGATAACTTTGCCAGCATTTTCGTCGGAATAATCACAAAACTGCTCTATCGCATCCAAAAACGTCGCCGTATCCTGTTCGATATTGGTTGCACTTTGAAAGCCAATGGCCCTGGCGAAAGCCTCTCCGGCCTTGGCGGCGGTTCTTGCGGTAAGTACACACAGATAGCTGGCACTTTCTGTGTCGCTGAGCCAGTCTTCGATTTCCAGCCGAGCCGCTATTTCCAGCCGGGTGGTATTCAGGTATTCAATGGGCTCAACATCGAGTGGGTTCGCATAGGCGAAGCCGGATTCGGTTTCAGTCAGCAATATATGGAGTCGTCGTCCCTGTTCGACTTGCTCCTCGATATAGAGAATATAGAAATCCAGCTCAGAAGGTTGCGATTCCAGGTGTTGCTTGAATTCTCCGGATAATTTTTGGGCCCAGGAAGTGAACGGGATTTTCTGGTTGATAAATTCACGCGTCCAGATGTCCGCTGGGTAGCTGCCATGGTCATCGTTGAACCGGCCAAATTGTTTGCCCGGTTTGCTGTTAAACAGACGTTTGAAATGCCCGAACAGACTTTCGATATCGGCATTGTTGATCAGCTCTTGCGGGGATTCATCCAGCTCGATGGGGCCATCTTCAGATAGGCGCCTGACATGATGCACTGTGATATGCCGAATGGCCATAGATTTCCCTTTTCAGATTTGATCAGATTGTCGTCTACTTCGTTTTCGCCCGCTTACGAATCCAGTTTTTTCTTCAGTATTTCGGTCAGTATTTTGGGATTGCCCTGGCCTTTTGACGCTTTCATCAGTGGTCCCATAAAGCCGCCCATCAGTTTCTTTCGCTTCTTGTCATCCGCCTGTTTGTATTGGGTAATTTGATCGGCCATATCCTCTAATACAGTTTCGACCAGTTTTTCGAGTTCTCCGCTATCGGATACCTGTTTCAGTCCTTTTGCCTCGATGAGCTGGTCGATGTCATCACCTTCATTGTTCCATAGGGCTTCGAGTACTTTTTTGGCACTGGAAGAGGATAGCGTATTGTCTTTGAGTCTGGTAATCAGTTGGCCGAGTTGTGCTGCGCTGACGCAGCTGTCGGCGATACTTTTTTCGTCGGCATTGAGGTGGGCTGAGAGCTCACCCATAATCCAGTTGGCGGCCAGTTTGGCATCGCCGCATGTGCTGACTGTGGTTTCGAAAAAGCGCGCCATATCCGCTTCCACGCTTAAAATGCCGGCATCGTAATCAGATAGCTTGTATTGTTCGATAAAACGGGCGCGCCGAGCGTCCGGGAGTTCAGGCAGGTGGTTCCGGATGGCTTCGATATAGTGATCATCGAAGACCACTGGTAGTAAATCAGGGCACGGGAAGTAACGGTAGTCGTTAGCCTCTTCTTTGCTGCGCATCGATCGGGACAACTCTTTCTCACCGTCGAAAAGTCGGGTTTCCTGAGTGATTTGTCCACCCTCTTCGAGTATGTCTATTTGGCGTGCCACTTCATGTTCGATGGCTTTTTCCATAAAGCGGAATGAATTCAGGTTCTTGGTTTCGGTGCGGGTGCCCAGTCTGTCCTCACCTTGGGGGCGAATCGATATGTTGATATCGAAGCGCATCGAACCCTGGGACATTTCACCGTCACAAATGCCAAGTGAAGTGACGATTGCATGCAGTTTTTTGGCGAAGGCAACGGCTTCTTCCGAACTGCGCATATCCGGCTCGGTAACCACTTCGATCAGTGGTGTGCCGGCCCGGTTCAGGTCGATACCGGACATGCCGTGATAGTCTTCATGCAATGATTTTCCGGCATCTTCTTCCAGATGGGCATGGTGTATTCGAATGGTTTTGTGCCCGCCGTCAGGCAGTGTGATTTCGACATGGCCAGAACCGACGATGGGTGATTCCAATTGCGTGGTCTGATAGCCTTTGGGCAAGTCGGGATAGAAGTAATTCTTGCGCTCAAATACCGAGCGCTGGTTGATTTCGGCATCGATCGCCAGACCAAACATAATGGCATAACGAAATGCCTGCTCGTTGGGTACCGGCAGCATACCCGGCATGGCCAGATCGACGGCGTTTGCCTGGGTGTTTGGCGCTGCGCCATATTGGGTGCTGGAGCCTGAGAATATTTTTGATTTTGTGGCCAGTTGAATATGAATTTCAAGGCCGATTATGGTTTCCCATTGCATGGTTTTTGCTCTTTAATCTTGGGTGGACAGAGTGCTGAATTGTTTTTTTGTCTCGATAATGCCAGTCGACATCGCTAACGAGGGTAACGGCAAATCGGTTTAGTTCGGGTGTTTTTGATGCCAGTCCGTTATCTGCTGGTACTGATGGGCGACATTCAACAGTTTGGCTTCGTCGAAATAATGACCGATCAATTGCAACCCGACGGGCAGGCCACCGATCGAACCGCTTGGGATCGATATGCCGGGTAGCCCGGCCAGGTTTGTCGATATGGTAAAGATATCTTCAAGGTACATTTGAACCGGGTCGTCGCCTTTTGAGCCAAAGGCAAAGGCGGGTGACGGTGATGCGGCGCTGGCGATAACATCGACTTGTTCGAACGCGGCGGCAAAGTCATTGGTGATCAATCTTCGGGCCTGTTGTGCCTTTTTGTAGTAGGCATCGTAATAACCGGCGCTTAACGCATAAGTACCAATCAGGATTCTTCGTTTCACCTCTTCACCAAAGCCCTCGGATCGGCTGCGTAGATAGAGATCCATCAAGTCTTTCGGATCTTTGCAGCGATGACCGTAGCGCACGCCATCAAATCGGGACAAATTGGCGGAGCATTCGGCTGGCGCAATGACGTAGTAGGTGGGTATCGACAAATGTGAGTGGGGTAGTGAAATCTCCTTTATGACTGCACCCAGTCGTTCCAGTTCCTGAATTGCCGCCATAGTCCGGTCTGCCATATCCGTAGCCAGCGCATCGGTAAAAAACTCCTTGGGTAGGCCGATTCGTAAACCCTTGATGCTGTCGTCAAGCGTGCTGGTGTAATCCGGTATATCGCGCTGAATACTGGTCGAATCCTTCGGGTCGTAACTTGCCATGATATTCAGCATCATTGCCGCATCTTCAGCGGTGCGGGCCATAGGGCCACCCTGATCTAGACTGGAAGCGAACGCGATCATACCCAGGCGGGACACTCTGCCGTAGGTGGGTTTCAGTCCGGTAACACCGCATAGTGCGGCAGGCTGACGAATGGAGCCGCCGGTATCGGTAGCTGTCGCGGCGGGTGTCAATCGAGCTGCAACTGCGGCAGCGGAGCCGCCGGATGAGCCGCCAGGCACCAGATCGTCACCCCAGGGGTTGGTCACCCTGCCAAAAAAACTCGTCTCATTGGAAGAACCCATCGCGAATTCGTCCATATTGGTTTTACCCAGACAGACCGCGCCTGCCTGCTTGAAGTTGGCGGTAACGGTGGCGTCATAAGGTGGCACAAAGTTGTTGAGCATGTTGGAACCACAAGTGGTTTTGATACCTTTGGTGCAGAAAATATCCTTGTGCGCAAAGGGCACGCCTGTCCAGACGCTGGCATTGCCGGCGGCTCGACGGGCATCAGCCTGGGCTGCTTGCTTTATTGCAGAATCCTCGCAGACGGTGATGAAGCTGTTGTACTGGTTGTCCTGCTGTTTGATGCGGTCAAGAAAGTACTGACTGATCTCGACACTGGAATATTCGCCATTTTGCAGGTCTCGGGCGATTTCGGCTACGGTTTTATTGTGCATAGTGTTTGTTGAAACAGGTTGTTGGTGATTCTGTCGTTGTTCGGAGTTTATGGTTTACCTGACTCGATCGCTTTCGTTACTCCATTACTCGATTACCTTGGGTACGAGAAACAGACCGTCTTCGGTCGCCGGCGCGACGCTTTGCAGCGCTTCTCTCTGATTTTGTTCGGTAACAACGTCCTTGCGCAGCACTTGTGTCACGTCCATCGGGTGTGCCATCGGCGTGACATTGCTGGTGTCGACGGCCTGCAATTGATCGACCAGATCAAGAATGTTGGACAGGTCGCTGGTTAGTTTTTCCGCCTGTTCTTCGGTCACCTGCAGGCGGGCGAGGTGAGCGATTTTTTCAACTGTGGAAACGTCGATAGACAAAGGATGTCTCCTCTTCTGGGGTGATTATTCTAAGGTTTTTCAGTTGTGCCATAGCTTGGCTATGGTACCAGAACATCACGGTAAATGGGCAGTCACTTTAGCCACATTTTCCTCTGAGCGGGTATTGGGTTTTCAGGTTTCGATCAATTTGCTTCGATGCGAGCGAACTTCTGTCGCTTTTGTTTGTTAAAGTTTGGTCTTTCCTGCTTGCCGAAATCACTGGTCGCTGTTAAAGTTGCCGCAATTAATAATGGAAGCTGAGTCTTAGGTTATTTTATCGAATGTTTAAGAAACTACGCGGTTTGTTCTCCAGCGATTTGTCAATTGATCTGGGTACGGCGAATACCCTGATTTATGTGAAAGACCGAGGAATTGTGCTCGATGAGCCATCGGTGGTTGCGATAAGAAACCACGCCTCGCAAAAAAGTGTGGCAGCGGTTGGCGCAGAAGCGAAACGTATGCTGGGGCGAACCCCGGGTAACATCACTGCCATTCGGCCTCTGAAAGATGGAGTGATCGCCGATTTCCACGTTACCGAAAAAATGTTGCAGCACTTTATCAATAAAGTGCACGAAAATAGCTTTATTACACCCAGTCCCAGAGTTCTGGTCTGTGTCCCGAGCAAGTCGACCCAGGTTGAGCGCAAGGCCATTCGTGAATCTGCCTCCGGAGCCGGTGCCCGAGAGGTGTATCTGATCGAAGAACCGATGGCAGCGGCGATCGGTGCCGGTTTGCCCGTTGAAGAGGCTCATGGTTCCATGGTGGTGGATATCGGTGGCGGTACCACTGAAATTGCGATTATTTCGCTCAATGGTATCGTTTATGCCGATTCTGTGCGTATCGGTGGTGACCGTTTTGATGAATCTATCGTTACCTTTGTGCGCAGAAAACATGGCAGCTTGATTGGCGATGCGACCGCAGAGCGCATTAAACAGGAAATTGGCTGCGCCTATGAGGGGCTCGAGTTAAGAGAGATCGATGTGCGTGGGCGTAATCTGGCGGAAGGTGTGCCTCGCGGATTTACCTTGAATAGTGAGGAGATTCTCGAAGCAATGATCGAGTCACTGGCTGGTATTGTGCAGTCGGTAAAGAGTGCGCTTGAACAGTCGCCGCCAGAACTCGCTTCCGACATTGCCGAACGGGGCATCGTAATGACCGGCGGTGGCTCCCTGTTAAGAGGTCTGGATCGGCTGATCAGCCAGGAGACCGGATTACCTGTGGTGGTGGCTGACGATCCGCTTACCTGTGTCGCAAGGGGCGGTGGTAAGGCTCTGGAACTGATAGACCAGGGTGGTTTTGGTCTTTATCCTATTGACTGACTTCAGTATCCCGAAAGGCGAGATCTATCTGGCTTCCTGCTCTCACCTCTGAATCGATAGAGGAAAACAGCCATTAACACAATCTTTGTTCAAGGCCCCTATTTGGGATATCGGCTGATTATGGTGATCATCGTGTCTATGGTCCTCATGGTCATGGACTATCGATTTGAGCGTGTTGCCATTGTTCGTCATGTTGTTAGTACTTTTCTTACGCCGGTTCAATGGGCCAGTGATTTACCCGCCTCGGCATTGGACTGGGGAGGCTCGTCGTTAAAAACCCGCGAGCAGTTATTGGATGAAAACGATGCGCTGCAAGTGCAGATTGCGGTATTGGAAAGAAAAATACAAAAGCTGGTTTTTCTGGCGGCAGAAAACAATCGGTTGCGCGAACTGCTCAACGCTTCTTCTGTAGTGGAAGACTCCGTTATTGTCTCCGAAATGATAGGTATCAATCCTGATCCCTTTGTTCATGAGGTTACCATCAATAAAGGGGAAATCGATGGTGTCGAAGTGGGCCATGCAGTTGTCGATGCCGATGGGCTTATGGGACAAGTCATTCAGGTCAGTGAGTTCACTTCAAGCGTTTTACTGATCTCTGACAGTAGTCATGCAGTTCCTGTTCAGGTCAATCGCAATGGTTTGCGCGCGATCGTTGTCGGTAAAGGTGCCATTGCCGAGTTGGAATTGGCCAATGTACCTGATACCGCCGATATTCGGCAGGGTGATTTATTGGTAAGTTCCGGTCTGGGTGGACGATTTCCTGCCGGTTATCCGGTTGCGACGGTAAAGCGTGTAGAACATGACCCAGGCAGACCCTTTGCCCATGTTCTGGCCACCCCATCGGCAAAGCTAAACCAAAGCAGACTGGTGTTGGTGCTATTCAAGGATGCTCGCAAACTGGCGGCGGCCCAACGAAGATCAGAGGACGAGAAAAGGCAGAAGGAAGAAGAAAACCGGTCTGAATTGGCAGAGGAACGACCATGAGAGGACAGGTCAGGGTGAGCTGGGGGCTGGTATTTTTCAGCTTTTTCTTCGCGTTTGTACTGAGTATCATTTATTTGCCCCCCGGGATTCAGTTATGGCGCCCGGATTGGACGGCCATGGTGCTGCTGTTCTGGGTAATGACCGCTCCTAATCGAGTGGGGCTGGTTTTTGCGTGGTTGATCGGTTTGTTGCAAGATGTGGTCGAGGGCGCATTATTGGGAATGCATGCTTTGGCGTTCGCCATTGTTGCCTATCTGCTCGTTAGCCTGTACCAGCGCTTCAAGGTGTTTCCCCTTATTCAACAAAGTGTTATGGTTTTTTTGATAATCGGGATCAACTTGATGGTCTGTCAGTTGATCAAAAGTCTTATCGGGGTTTCTGCAACCAGTTTTGTCTATTTGTATCCTGCCATATCTAGTGCTGCACTGTGGCCTTTTTTCTTTGTTATGATGGAAGTCGTCAACAAAAAAATGGCTTGATTGGCCTCTGTAGGCGAAGACCTTTTTATCTCGTTAAAGACAAATACTATTTTTTGGGATCGGTTGTGTGAAAAAACTGATATTAGCCTCGGCTTCACCACGTCGAGTTGAATTGTTAACGCCACTGGGTGTACCTTTTGAGCAATACCCAGTGGCTGTGGATGAATCTCCGTTGGCCGGTGAGTCGTATATGGAATTTGTCGAGCGTCTGGCTTTACTTAAAGCAAGCACCGCTTATCAAAGACGGTCGCCCGGGTATGCTGGCAATGATCAGCTATACTTTCTGGGGGCTGATACCCTGGGTGTGTTGGACGATCAATTACTGGTCAAACCTCGGGATTATCAGCACGAAGTTGCAATGCTTCGGTCGATGTCCGGCAGGAGCCATACTATATTGACTGGCGTCGCGCTTGTGGCGGCAGACTTCGAGCAAGTGGTTGTTTCCAGTTCGACGGTTTTTTTTCGAGAGATCGAGGATCATGAAATAAAACGGTATTGGTTGTCTGGTGAGCCGCAGGACAAGGCTGGGGGGTATGCTGTGCAAGGACGAGGTGCTATTTTCGTGTCACATTTGAATGGCAGCTATTCCGGGGTAGTTGGCTTGCCAATTATGGAAACGGCGGCATTGCTGGAGCAGGCCGGTTTTACGCTTTGGGCTGATATAAACAATGAGTGAAGAAATATTGATCAACGTGACGCCGGTAGAAACCCGGGTGGCGCTAGTCGAGAACGGTATGCTTCAGGAGGTTTACATCGAGCGTGCCGGAAATCGTGGCATAGTGGGTAATATCTACCTGGGTAAGGTAGTCAGAGTTTTGCCCGGAATGGAGGCCGCTTTTGTCGATATTGGTTTGGAACGCGCGGCTTTCATTCATGCCTCTGATATTGAAACCCAGGTGAGCAGAGATGAAGGGGTGGAGGTCGAAAAGGTGACACCCAATATCGCCTCCATGCTTTATGAAGGGCAATCGCTCACCGTAAAGGTAACGAAAGACCCGATTGGTTCCAAGGGTGCGCGGCTGACGACCCATATTTCGATTCCTTCCCGTTTTATGGTGTATTTGCCCGACAACGAGCATATTGGCATATCTCAAAAAATTGAAGACGAGACCTTGCGTGAATACTTGAAAAGTGAGGTCGAATCGAGTATCCAAGCCGATGGAGAGGAGAACAAAGGCGGATTTATCATCCGTACAGCGGCTGAAAGTGCCACCCGGGAAGAGTTGTTGCGAGATATTCATTATTTGAGGCGACTGTGGAATGGGTTGTCGGAACGGGTGCAAAGTGTCAAAGCCCCAGCAATGATTTATCAAGACTTGGCTCTCTATGTTCGGACATTGCGGGATCTGGTTCGGCCCGAAACGGAGAAAATAAAAATTGACTCTCGCCAAAGCTACCAGAAAGCACTTGAATTTGCTGACCAGTATGTACCAAATATCGAGCATAGATTGGAGTACTACCGGGGTGAACGGCCGTTATTCGATCTGTTTGGCGTCGAAGACGAAATTCAAAAGGCGCTCAGCAGAAAAGTCGAGCTTAAATCGGGTGGCTACTTGATTATCGATCAAACGGAAGCGATGACAACGATCGATATCAATACCGGAGCCTTTGTCGGTCATCGTAATTTGGAAGAAACGATTTTCAAGACCAACCTGGAGGCCGCCAAAGCAATCAGTCGCCAGTTGCGGTTGCGAAATCTGGGCGGGATTATCATTATCGATTTTATCGATATGCAGGATGCGGAGCATCAACGTCAGGTTATTCGTATGCTGGAAAAGACGTTGGAGTGCGATAACGCGAAAACAAAAATTTGTTGTGTGTCCGATCTGGGACTGGTCGAAATGACCCGTAAACGCACCACTGAAAGCCTGGGCCAAATACTCTGCGCGCCTTGCCCGCTTTGCGTTGGGCGGGGGTATCTTAAAACGCCAGAAACGGTGTGTTATGAGATTTTTCGCGAAATATTGCGAGTTAACCGGGCCTATGCGGCAAACAGTTACCTGGTGCTGGCCTCCCAATCCGTTATCGATCGCTTGTTGGATGAGGATTCCGACAACTTGGCGGATCTGGAATCATTTATTGGTAAAAGTATCAAGTTCCAGGTCGAGGTCATATATAGCCAGGAGCAATACGATGTCGTGCTGATGTAGTTTCGCTCACTGTTTGGGTTCATTGTTAAGCTAAAAATGTGGCTGGTTGTTTAGGCGCGTATTGAGCCAGCTCCATGTTGGAAACTAGGAGTAGTTGCCGGATGACATCGAAACGTCTTCAATATCACGATACCGATCAGTTTACTCTTTCTGTTAGGCTCGTTGGGCGCTGGTGCGTGGAAGACGGGTTGTCTGCGTTTGATCAGATGACAGGCCGACTATCTGATTCGACATTGAAACGGATTATCGTCAATGGCCAGTCGATAACAAAGTGGGATAGTTGCCTTATCAGCTATCTTCTGCTGTTGGTTCGCCTGGCCAAAGAGAATGAAATAATACTGGAGTTTGAGCAGGTACCGGAAGGAGCGTTGCGACTGGTTTCGCTTGCTGAGAACGCTCCCGACACGCTGGCCAGCGAAGTGGCGGGAATGCCCCGGTTCTCATTGACCGAAACCGTTGGTAAACGGGCATTGACTATTATTCGGGACGCTTCCCGCTTCAACGAATTTGTCGGCAAGGCGGTGATTGCATTTGTGAGCTGGTATCGGGGCAAGGCGGTTTACCGACGCGGCGATTTTTTCGGTTTTCTGGAAGACGCAGGCCCGGGGGCGTTACCGATCGTGACCTTGATTAGTGTCTTGATCGGGATGATTCTTGCATTTGTCGGCGCCATTCAGCTTGAGAAGTTTGGTGCCAGTATTTATGTGGCCAGCCTGGTGGGGTTGTCGATGGCAAGAGAAATGGGCGCCATGATGACCGCAATTATCATGGCCGGTAGAACTGGTGCGGCCTATGCCGCGCAGCTGGGTAGTATGCAGGTGAATGAAGAAATTGATGCCCTGCGTACCATGGGTATCTCTCCAATGGAATTTCTGGTGATTCCCAGAATACTGGCTCTGGTATTGATGTTGCCTTTGCTGACTATCTATGCCAATTTGATGGGGATATTGGGTGGTGCCATCGTCAGCATTTTGATGCTGGATTTGACCTGGAGTATGTATATCGAGCAGATGATGTCTACCGTACCGCTGGTACATTTTATGATCGGGCTATTTAAAAGTGTCTTGTTTGGTGTCGTGATTGCGTTGTCGGGCTGCTTTATGGGCATGATCTCGGACAGAAGTGCTTCGGGGGTCGGCAAGTCGACGACCAATTCGGTGGTGTTGGGTATTGTTTTGGTTGTGGTCGTTGACTCTCTTGTGACAATAGCGACAACGGTATTGGGAATTTGAGCCAATGTTTTGTTTTCGCTTTTGGAGACATGTTCTATGACAATAAAATCGCCCGGGCAGGTGGCCAACGGCTTATCGTCGGGGGATGCCCATATTGTTGTCGATGGGCTTACCATGAAGTATGGCGAGCGGATTGTACAGCAAGACCTTTCTTTCACTGTGAACCGACAGGATATTTTCGTTATCATGGGTGGCAGTGGCTGCGGCAAAAGTACGCTGCTCAAGCATATGATCGGGTTATATAAACCGGCGGAAGGCGATATTCTGGTGGATAACCTGAGCCTTTATCGCTCAAGTTTGCTTGAACGCCAGAAGCTGCTTCGTCAGTTCGGCATTACCTACCAGGCTGGTGCCTTGATCACCTCGCTGACACTGGCAGAAAATGTCGGTATGCCGCTGGAGCTGTATACCACGCTGAGTCAAGCCGACATTAATGAACTGGTGGCATTGAAATTGGCGATGGTCGGCCTCTCCGGCTTTGAATCCTATTACCCTTCAGAGATCAGCGGCGGTATGATAAAGCGGGCGGCGTTGGCCCGGGCACTGGCACTCGATCCGGAAATCTTGTTTTTTGATGAACCTTCTGCGGGGCTTGACCCGGTCAGTGCCAGGCGCCTGGACGATTTGATTATCGAGCTAAGTGAGAGTATGTCTGCCACCATTGTTTTAGTATCGCATGAGCTGGCGAGTATTTTCGCGATTGCGAACAACTCGGTGTTTCTGGACGCAGCGACGCAAACCATGCTGGCCACGGGTCATCCGCAGACGCTTTTGGATAGTTGTCCGCTGGCAGCCGTGCAACGATTTTTAACAAGGGGAAATGCAGAGTCTCTTGTCGAAAAAGCGCAATGATAGATATAACTCAATGACCGAGATAGCATAATGACAAAACTTTTGAACAGTGCGAGGCGTAAGAATGTCTCATAAGGTAAATGCCAAAGCCATTGGTGCTTTTACCATTATGGCGGTTGTGCTGTTGGTGACCGGAATCTTTGTCTTTGGTTCAGGGGACTGGTTCCGGGCCGAATATGACGTTGAGATGGTATTTACCGGCTCGGTCAAGGGGTTGACGACCGGCTCTCCGATTACCTTTCGGGGGGTGCGTATCGGTCAGGTCAAGGAAATCAACCTGGCTATTGCCGAGGATGGCAAGGATATCATTATTCGAGTGGTTGGTGCCCTGATTCAGGGTGACGACACTCGTTTTGCCAATCGCCGGCGACTATACGAATTTCTTGACGGTCAGATTAAAAAAGGCTTGCGGGCGCAGTTAGTCGCCCAGAGTATTGTTACAGGTCGATTACAAATTCAACTGGAATACTTTCCTCTGCAAAAAGAAGGTTACTTGTTGCCGGATAACAATGACAATCTGAATATTCCAACGGTACCTACAGATTTTGAAATTGTCTCGGAGACCATCAAAAGTGTCGCGGAACAAATTGAAGAAATTCCGCTGGCGAGAATTTCGGAGCATCTGGATGCTGCCATTCGAGATTTCAGTAAGGTAATCACCTCTGCAAAAGTTGATCGCTCTCTGACGGAGCTGAATGCCAATTTGGTTCAATTGAACTTTTTATTGACGGGAATAAATAAAGAGCGAGAACCATTCTTTGCCCAGTATTACAAAACTGCCGCTGCTTTTCAGACAATGGCCAACAATGTAACCCGTGCATCGCAACGCGGTGAACAACTGATGAAGCAGACCAGGGGGGCGCTCGATGACCTCAATGGTGTTATTGTTCAGGCGGAGTCGACACTCCGTGCATTTGAACAATTGGTTGAGCCGGGATCGGATGTGAGAGTCCGGATGGTGAAAACGCTGGAAGCGATGGAGCGTTCGGCGGAACAGTTCCGCCAGTTGGGAGAGACGCTTGAACGCAATCCGGAATCCGTTTTAACAGGTAAAAAACGCTGAACAAGGAATCAATATGTGGTATGTGTCAAGGCTTGTTGGAGCCTGTTTCCTCTCTGGTTTTATGTTTTCCGGGTGTACCGTTTTGTCACCTTCGGAAGAAAGTCACTTTTATCTTTTATCCTCCCCGGGGCTCGATGTAGCATCCCGAGATGGTGCTGTAAACCCTGCAACTAACATCATTACATCGGTCGGTCCAGTTCGATTTGCCGATTATTTGAAGCGATCTTCGGTGGTGATACAAAACTCGGATAATCAGTATGAAATTGCCAAACTCGATCAGTGGGGCGGTAGTTTGGAGAATGAGTTTGAAATGGCGCTGTTGAAAAATCTAATGGCGAGTCTTCCCGGTCAGACCTTTGTACTGGATTCCGGTATGCTTGCTCAGCGCAGTAATTACAATTTGAAAATAGACGTGTACCGTTTCGATGGGCAAAAAGGCAAGAATGCCAGATTGCAAGCATCCTGGGCCTGGGTGAACGAGTCCGGAGTGGTTGCCTCTGGTGTTTTTGCAGACAGTGTTGCAGCCGGAACTACGGTAGCTGAGCAAGTAGCAGCCATGAGTAAACTGGTTGCCCGGTTTGCTCAAAGCCTGTCTGCAAAGCTGCATAGTGATTTTTAGTATGGCTTATGAGTGATAGACATTTCCCCGGCCCTTTATTGAACACAGCGCGGGCAATGTCCCGCCCGACTGTACTAAACTCATCGCTGTTTTTTTCTGCCCAGCAAGGTCAGACCAAAAATGCCGGTACCAAAGAGTAGTAGGGTGCCTGGCTCAGGAACAAGGGAGGCTTTGTAGACATTGGACAACTCAAAGGCTTCACCATCTCCTAGCATGAAATTCCACTGGAATACAAATTTTGTATCGCCTGTGCAATCGGGGATAAAAGAAGATATTTGTGGCAGATCAGTCTCGCCATCGACCCCAAGCTTCTTGAAATAAAAGTTTGCACAGCCTTTATTCCAGGCAATCCAGTGATCAGCCATTTCTTCCATCAATACGGTTACCTCACCAGAATCATCCCATATCCTTGCCATATTCTGATCCGCCAAGACCTCAGCATAGTCATTGCTCCAATCGTTTACGCTGCCGCCATTTTCGATTGATTCGGTACCAATATCAAAATTCTGGATCTGAAACGCTGTCAGATCCATTTCGGAACCTGAAATATTTTCGTACCTTGTTGTGTGAGTGACTTCTGATTTCCCTGAACCGAAATCACCACCATAAAGCGCATAGGTCTGGGTAATTTTCAGTGTCCCGTCATTATAGATGATGCTAAATTTATCATTGTTACCGTTGTTATCACGATCCGAGACAGACCAGGATTCAACATCTAGCAGCGGGTACAGATTCTCGCTTTGAACGCGGGAATCGCTGTCCCAATCAAAAGAGGGATCATCGAACATCGCATTGTCGCGATAGCACATTTTGGAAACATAGTTGACCGGCTCTTGATCAACCGTCCAGCTATCTGTGCCGCTCCACCATCCATTATAGTCAAATGATACACCCGAATGGGTAGTGGCAGTACCACTTCGAAATGTCATCATCGAGTTACCATCGGTCAAGGTAACATTACCGATAGGGGCTGCCAATGCAGGCGATACGATCAACACCATTGTGACAACTCCCGGTAAGGTTTGCTTCAATATAGGTTTTTGCACAATATCACCCCACTAAAAGTAAGAGATTGAAAAAAAACAAAAAATTGAGGAAAACCCCTGAAAAGAGGGCTCAGGACCAATTTACTGCAGACAGGTACGAATTTCACTATTTTTTTTAAAATATCGATTTTTTTTGATATTGAGTCAGAAAAAACGGTCGCATCGCTTAAAAAACGAGCCTTTTTTCAAATAGCGATATGCACTTTTTCGAACATCCCTCACTGAGTGACAGAAAGCTTCTTGGTTTCCTGCGATGAGGTCATAACAGCCAACAGGACGAATTTCACCACGGCAACGGTTTGGCGCGTCGCGAACTGTTTCATTTTCCAAGCGACCACAAAAGAAAATATATCTATATAGCCGATAAACTCTATTGGATTAGTAAAGAAGACAAGCAGCAGTGTCGCCGCTTGCCTGGAGAAACAATGAAAGGTTTTATAACACAGTTACAAGGTATCTACGGCGTTCAAGTCCTTAAAAGCCTGCTCCAGCCGTACGATCATTGACTCTTGGGCTTTGCGAAGCCATACCCGTGGGTCATAGTATTTTTTGTTGGGTTTGTCTTCCCCATCCGGGTTGCCAATCTGGCCTTGTAAATAGCCTTCATTTTCAACATAGTAATTTTTTACGCCTGCCCAGGTTGCCCATTGGGTGTCGGTATCGATATTCATCTTGATAACACCGTAACCGATCGACTCGGTGATTTCCTGTTCGCTCGAGCCAGAACCGCCATGGAAGACGAAATCCAGGGTTTTTTCCGGGACACCATATTTTTTACTGACGTACTTCTGTGAGTTGTCGAGAATTTTTGGCGTCAACTTCACGTTTCCGGGCTTGTAAACACCATGCACATTACCAAAGGACGCAGCGATAGTGAAACGATCACTGATTTTTTTCAGTGTTTCGTAAGCGTAGGCAACGTCTTCGGGCTGTGTATAGAGCATCGAGTTGTCCATGTCGGTGTTGTCTACGCCATCTTCTTCGCCACCGGTGCAGCCAAGTTCGATTTCAAGTGTCATGCCTAATTTTGACATTCTCTGCAAATAGCGGGCGCAGATTTCTATATTTTCTTCGAGGCTTTCCTCAGAGAGATCTATCATATGTGAGCTATAGAGGGGTTTGCCGGTTTCCTTAAAGAATTGTTCTCCTGCGTCGAGCAAGCCGTCAATCCACGGAAGCAGTTTTTTAGCGGCATGATCAGTATGCAAGATGACGGGTACGCCATAGGCTTCTGCCAGTGCATGAACATGCTTCGCTCCAGATACCGCTCCTATGACCGCCGCCTGTTGGCCGTCCAGTTTTAAACCTTTACCGGCGTAAAAGGCCGCTCCACCATTGGAAAACTGGACAATCACCGCAGACTTTACTTTGGCTGCGGCCTCCAATACCGCGTTGATCGAGTCGGTACCGACACAGTTTACCGCAGGCAACGCAAAACCATTGGCCTTGGCAACGGCAAACACTTTTTGTACGTCATCACCAGTGACAACGCCGGGCTTGACAACATCTAATATTTTTTGGGGCATGTTTGATTTCCTTGCATCTATTTATACAGTTTTTAGAGGATTGATTCGGTTTCACTAGATCGTACCAATTGTAACCATAGTTTTTCGGCTGTGCCACAGTCATTCGGCAAAGATATCTATTCATTCTAAGATACGTCTAATGGCGTTCTTTTGACCCGGATCAGCATTCTGGTTGCCACCAAGGTGTAAAAAAACGGGAAATTTCGCGAATCACATGCCTTGCCCATGATTTCCAATTGGTTATAGGCGGGCTTTGCGGGCCATCGGGCTACCTGGCATTCTTTGATTGTTCGTATTGTCTGGCCGCAAGAGAGACTTTTCCGCTGTTGCCCTTTGTTAGCCAGTTTTTAACCCGACCCGCGTCGCCCACTGGTGTGTGTTTGCCGAACGCGTCGAGAAAGACCATGGCGATATTGTTGCCCTCGATCTGGCCGATCATGACCAGACATCTGCCTGCTTCTGTCAGGTAACCCGTTTTACTTAGAGTCAAATCCCATGTTCCTCGTCGGATCAGGAGGTTTGTGTTGGCGTAGTGCAGCACATAGCGAGGTTTCCTGAAATAGGCACCATATTTGGGAGTGGTCGAGTATTGTCTGATCAGTCGATATCTGGACGCGGCAAGAATCATTTTGAGTAAGTCTGAAGGAGTGGATATGTTTTCAGGTGAGAGTCCTGATGAATCGGCAAAGTGTGTGTCGGTCATCCCCAACGATTTTGCTTTCGCATTCATTGCCTTCACAAAAGCGTCGATGCCTCCCGGGTGAGCTTCACCCAAAACCCCAGACGCTACATTCTCGGAAGACATCAGTGCCAGCAACAGCAGGTGTTTACGGCGAAGCCGGGAACCCATTCTGATTCTGGAATAAGCGTTTTTTTTGCCCTTGTTTTTTGGTTTCCTGATGGTAATCCATTCATCCAGCGGTTGTTTTGAGTCAAGTACGACCATTGCCATCATAATCTTGGTAATGGAGGCAATGGGTACTACCTTGTGCTCATTTTTACTGTAAAGTACCCTTGAGTTATCAATGTCATAGATAAGAGCGTTTACCGAACCCAATTGGATTTTGTCGGTATCGAGTTGGTCGAGGTTGCCAGTCAAAGCAAGCGGCTTGGAAATTGTTGCCAGCAGCAGGATGAGCAGCGCCGTGGTCTGGCGCAGGCGGTCGGATATCCGGCCATATCGGTATACACTGTTTGGCCCAAAGCGGAGGGTCTTGTTTGCGTCGCGATTTTTTTTAAGCGCGACGCTTTCTGAAAGCATATATTCCTGCACCTGCCAGTGTTTTTGCAAAGACCAGCCATTCACTCATTTTCGGGTCTGGGTCTTTGCGGTCAGCCATTCTCCACAACTGGAACTCATACCGGATGATATCCAACATCGCCATTTTGTCTATTGCTTTGGCTCCAGTACTTAACGTTCTCAGTTTAATTTCATAGTCAGGGTTACCTATGACGTGATTGGCCATGTCCGGGTCAACGGCAACAGGCCGGGCAACACCAATAAAATCACAGGCACCACCTCGCAACGCATCCGTCATTCCTCTGGCGGTTCGAAAACCACCCGTCACTACCAAGGGCGTCTCGGTCGTTTTTCTTACAGATTCAGTATAGTCGAGAAAATAAGCCTCTCGTTTCCTGGTACGGTCTTTTATTGTGTCTGGGTGATAGAAATTGACTGACCAGATAGCCGTGCGCCCAGCGTCTATCGAGGTTAGCCAGACTCATCGTCATAATGATCAATTGGCATGGTGTATTCCAAGCAGAGGTTCGTTCGCGAGCTTACTAATGCAAAAGAACACCTGAACGAACCCTTGTCTGTAACGGGCAACGGGTCGATCTGTATACGTAATAGCCAATAAGTATCGGAAGAGCGGTTAAGTCAGGCTGTGTTTCCAGCCTGACTTAATCAGTTCTGGCAGAGGGGAGCGCAGCGTCTAGCGTTCAATCGGAAGACCCAGCATCGGACGGTTAACCAGAACCACTCCTTTTTCGGTCACGCGAAATCCTTTCTTCCTGTCTTCATCGTGATCGTAACCAATAATCATACCTTCTGGTATTACGCAGCCCCGATCGAGGATACACTTGTGGATCTTGCACCGCGGACCGACGATGACATCAGGCAGCACCACTGAGTCTTCCACTTCGGCATAGTCGTTGATGACTACGTTGGAGAAAAGGAGGGAACGGCGAACTTTTGATCCGGAAATAATACAGCCAGCCGAAACCATGGATGCGATGGCTGTGCCTTGCCTGTCGTCGTCGTCGAAAACGAACTTCGCCGGTGGCAGTTGTTCCTGGTAGGTCCAGATTGGCCAATCATGGTCGTACAGATTCAATGCCGGAACGGTGGAAATGACTTCCATATTGGCTTCCCAGAAAGAATCCAGTGTTCCGACATCCCGCCAATAGGCTCGACCGCCGGTGGCCTCGTCGACAAACGGATAGGCGCGGATAAAATAATCCTTGATTATTTCCGGAATGATGTCATTGCCAAAATCATGGCTGGAATTGATATCTTGTGCATCCGTCTCAAGTTTTTCAATCAGAAAATCGGCGTTAAATACGTAGTTGCCCATAGAAGCAAGTGTGTACCCTGGCCTACCTGGGATTTCAGAGGGGTGTTCAGGCTTTTCTTGGAACTCCAGTACCTTACTATTCTCGTCTACCTTCATTACGCCAAAGGCGCCGGCAGCTTCTTCCGTCGGTACTTCCAGGCAGCTTACCGTCATGTCTGCGCCTGTTTCCACGTGTTTTATCAGCATCGGACCATAATCCATTTTATAAATATGGTCACCCGACAATATAAGTATATATTTGGGTCTCATTGCCCGGATAATATCGATATTCTGGTAAATGGCATCAGCGGTTCCCTGATACCACTGGTCGGAATATCGCTGTGAGGCGGGTAATATTTCAACGGTTTCGCCGAGTTCCCGTTTGAAATGACTCCATCCATTGACCAGGTGGCGAATAAGAGAGTGTGCTTTATACTGAGTCAGTACCCCGATGCGCCGAATACCTGAGTTAATGCAATTGGATAGCGGAAAATCGACAATCCGGAATTTTCCGCCAAAGTAGACGGCGGGCTTTGCTCGCCACGCGGTAAGTTCGTGGAGGCGACTGCCTCTGCCTCCAGCAAGCACGAGTGCCATGGTTTGTTTAGACAATGATGTGATGTGGCGTTCTTGGTTGTGGTTCATGCTGCATGCCCTATTGCTGAGCCTGTATCAGGCGTGTTCCGTTTATTGCTGCGGGTGAATTGTTGCAAAACTGACAAAAAACCCATCGCCGCTAGCATACCGGATTTTTTCTATTTTGCAGAGTGCTGGGTGGGTTTGTTTAGTTTAGATTCCGTTGATATCTGGTGTTTCTTTGATATTTGGCAATATGACTTAAAGTAATAGGTCAAATTTGCTGCTGTTCTACAGTGTTTAGATAACGCCATTCACCTGATTTCAGTGATTTGTCCAGTATGATATTTCCGATCCTGGTTCGATGTAAGGCGGTGACTTTATTGCCGATTGCCGCAAACATTCGTTTTACCTGATGATATTTGCCTTGTTCGATAATCAGCTCGACATGGTGGTCGTCAAAAATGGTCAGCTCACCGGGTAGTGTGGCCGTGGTTTCGTTTTTCAATACAATACCCTGTTTAAACAGTTCGACAGCCTCATTTTTGATCCGGTCGGCGAGAGTGACCTGATAGACTTTCCGACAATGTTTTTTAGGTGAGGTGATCTGGTGAGACCAATGCCCGTCGTCTGTGATCAGAACAAGCCCGGTGGTGTCTGCATCCAGCCTGCCGGCAATATGCAGTTTGTCCCGATTGTCAATCGTGATTAGTTGCAGAACGCTGGGGTAGTGTTCATTTTTCGTTGAGCAAATATAATTTTCAGGCTTGTTTAACATGATGTAACGGGCCTGATAGCGTTGAATTTCGTTACCGTCAAAAGTGACAACGGCGCCTTTTGGAACAGGCAAGGATGGATCGGTTATTATTTCTTCGTTGACTGTGATTCGACCTTTGCCGATGCAGCGTTTAATCTGTGAACGAGAACAGTCGACGCTGTCTGTGATATATTTGTCTAATCGCATCCAGTTGGGGTTTCTTGTTTAATTTCGAGCAAGCACTTATGGCATAGGCAGCAATCCCATTGTTGCGAGAGATATTCGCGTTGGGCCTGGCTCAGGCTTACCTGATTGCAATGACAAAGAGTGATCGATCCGGTTTTGCATTCAAACAGTGTGTGACATCGCGGGCACCGGCTTTTTTCATGCTTTGTCATAGAGAGAGCCTGGTTTAAGACTTCGAGCAAGCCTATTATAAGCGAATCGGTATTGAGTTACCATTGAGGTTAAACTACAGGTGCGTGACTAACATTTTCTGGCATCACCGTTGCCATGGGTGTTGGTCTGGGGTTATTCTCAGCGACTGTGTCCCCGTTCGATCAGGGCAAGCAAGTTAATATGCCGATGAGCCTAAGCTAAAAAATGAAAAACATTAAGATTATTGAAGACGATATAACCAGGTTGCAGGTGGATGTTATCGTCAATGCTGCGAACCCCGGAATGCTCGGAGGTGGTGGTGTCGATGCGGCGATTCATCGGGCTGCAGGGCCGGAATTGCTGGCAGAATGTAGAAAAGTGCCAGTTAGGAATGGTGTGCGCTGTCCTTTTGGTGAGGCAAGAATCACGCAATCCGGAAATTTGTTGTCAAAGTATGTCATCCATACTGCCGGCCCAATCTACAAGAATGAATCAGACCCCGCAAGCGTATTGAGGTCATCGTATAAAAACAGTTTGTTGCTGGCTAGAGAAAACAATTGCCGTTCAATCGCGTTTCCTGCCATATCCTGTGGCGTTTACGGCTATCCGGTAAAAGAAGCGGCTGTTATTGCGATACAAACCTGCAGTGATCAGGCGTTTTCCGATATGGAAATTATTTTCTGCCTGTTTGGGTCAGAAATGCGGAGTGAATGGCAATCGATATATGACAGGTTGAGTGCGTAAAAATCTGCCCGCGCCAAAAAGCATGGCTGTGGTTTAGCCATGATACCGGGTAAGGTTCGGTGGATGGAGTGGATAACCTGAGAAAGCGGCTCAGATTTCAAGCTCTATTGATACCTTAAAAAACGCAGATAGTGGCTTGAGCCTTTTCGTTTTCAGTTTGGCCGCTAAAGATGTCAAAGGCTATGAAGCGGGCTGTGTCGGTTTCAGTCGCGCAGGTAGTTTCTTGATATATTGATAGGCGATCAGCAGTGTCAGTGCGATCCCGGACGAAAACCCGATCATACCTACGTGTTCATGGGCGCCCGAACGGACGATCAACTGCCAGTTAAAGTAGCTTTCGAGCGCATCCAACGCCAGTCCCATCAGCAAAGCCGAGCCTATCACACCCGCCAGATAGGCAACCAGTGACCTGTTTCCCAGTTCCTGTCGAACGACCGCCATTGTGGCGATATTGGTTGCCGGGCCGGCCAACATAAATACCAGAGCGGCACCCGGTGATACACCGCCAAGCATAAGGCCGGCGGCGATCGGGGTTGACGCTGTGGCGCAGACATACATTGGAATGGCGATGATTACCATCAGAGCCATGCCAAGGGGACCGGAACCATATCGGGTTAACCAATCGCCGGGGACGAAAGTTTGAATCAGGGCAGCGACAATCAGACCGACCAGCAGCCAGTTGACGAAGTCACCCAGAAGGCGACCGAAGCCATATCGAATACCGTTGATAAATTTTTCAGCCAAGGTCGGATCGGGTGGAGGAGTGCCTGAACAACAGGATTTCGGGATTTCAGGGCTGGTTGGTGGCGTTTCTTCGATAAAGGTTTTGACCAGGTTGCCGGTGACAATCGCACTGATAATGGCCGAGATAGGGCGGGCGATCGTCATTACCGGCCCCATCAATGAATAAGTGATGGAGAGCGAATCGACGCCGGTTTCCGGTGTTGCAACCAGAAAGCTGGCTGTACTGGCTTTACTTGCGCCGGCTCGTCTCACTGCCATGGCGGTTGGAATTACGCCACAGGAGCAGAGCGGCAGTGGCGCGCCGATGAAAGCCGCGCGGACAATACGGTTGCCCTGGCCGAGCTGTTTTTTTACCCAGCTTTCGGGAATCAGCTGTTTAATCAGTCCGGCAATAAACAGCCCGAGTAAAAGCCATGGTGCGGATTGCAGGAACAAATCCACAAAGTGAGTAATAAAGCTCATAATCGCTACTCCTGATAAGGGTCAGCACCTTTTGTCACTACCAGCACGCGCAATTAAGTGCAAGTATCGATGTCGTTGCCTGCTATCATAGCTGTTTTTCCTGCCTTGCTTCTACACCCCCGGGCTAAGTTTAAGGTTAATTTTTTGTTTGTTCTCAACATTCTGTCTAACCATAGCGACCTTCAATGTAGTCTGCGGTTTCTCTCGCTTTTGGCGTGACGAAAAGGTCGTCGGTCGCGCTGTGCTCGACGACCTTTCCCATCAGCATGAAAATACACTCTTCACTGGCTCGTCGGGCCTGGGCCATATTGTGGGTGACAATCAGAATGGAGTATTCTCCGCGCAAATCCCAGATCAGTTCTTCTACCGCTTCGGTGCCTTTTGGATCCAAAGCGGAACAAGGTTCATCCATCAGCAGCATCGCCGGTTTGACTGGCAGCAATCGGGCGATGCAGAGCTTTTGCTGTTCTTCGAGAGACAGCTCCGTCGCTTTCGTTTTTAGTTTGTCTTTCACCTTGTCCCAGAGTAGAACGGTGCGTAACGACTGCTCGACGATTTCATCCTGTTGTCGGCGAGAAGCTTTCTGCCCCGTGCTGTGAATGGTGTGACCAAATAGAATGTTGTCACGAATGGAAATAGGTAAAGGGTTAGGCCGTTGAAATACCATTCCGACCTGCTTGCGAACCTGAAGCAGTTCGACCGAGGGGGCATAGATGTTTTGGCCCATAACGTTGATCTGGCCTTCCGTGCGGACATATCCCAGTCTTTCATTTATGCGGTTGATACTGCGCAAGTAAGTCGATTTGCCGCATCCTGACGGGCCGATAAGCGAGGTGATTTTGCCCTTTTTGATATTCAGGTTGATATCGTACAATGCCTGAAAGGTGCCATACCATAGGTTGAGTGCCTCGGTGTCGATAGCATATTCTGGCTGAGTTGTGTTGACTGTGTTCATCTTTTCCGGGATCTCCTATCCGAATCGGCCTTCTATATAGTCTCGTGTGCGCGTATCGGTCGCTTCACCGCTAAACAGTGACTCAGTGTCAGCAAGCTCGATGCACTCGCCTTCAAGAAAAAACGCAGTTCTGTCTGCGAGGCGCCGCGCCTGTTGCACCAGGTTGGTGACCAGGATGATCGTCATTTCCGATTTGAGTTCTTTCAGCACATCTTCTATTCGCATCGTGGTGACCGGATCCACCGCGATCGAAAATTCGTCCAGCATCAGTACTTCCGGTGATTGGGAGAGCGCCCGGGCGATGGTCAGGCGTTGTTGTTGGCCACCCGATAACAGGCTGCCAAGGGAAGTCAGTCTGTCTTTTACTTCGTCCCAGAGGGCCGCTCGGGTCAGGCAACGCTCGACAATCACATCCAGCTCTGCCTTGTTGTTGATTCCGCTCAATCTGGGCGCCAAAGCGACATTGTCATAGATGGTCATGGGTAGGCCGACGGGCAGGGGAAAAACCACACCGATGCGTTTTCTAAGTGCGTAAAGGTTGTTTAGACCGCGCAGGTTTCTGCCATTGAAGGTAATGTCGCCGTGTACCGTCATCGCTGAGTTGAACGTGTCCATCCTGTTCAGCGATTTTAAAAACGATGTTTTACCGGCATTCGCCGGGCCTATGATACCGAAAATCTCATGTTCTCTGATATCGAGTGTGACCCCGCTGAGTGCGGTGAAATCACCATATTGGATTTTCAGATTCTGTACGGTAATTTTCTTGTTTGCCGTTGCCTCGCTCACCGGCGTTGGCTCTGTCGAATAGGTTTCCGCTGTCGTTACCATTTTTTCTGACCTCGCAAATAAACCCGGAATGCGATCGAAATACTGTTCATGATCAATACCATTGCAATCAATACCAAAGCCACCGCGTACGGTAAACTCTCTGGTACGCCTGGTACTTGTGTCGCGACCACGAACAGGTGAAGTGACATGGCCATGGTTTGATCGAACATGCTTTCGGGAAGTACCGGAAGAAAAAACGCGGCGCCGGTGAACATAATGGGGGCGGTTTCACCTGTGGTTCGTGATACCTCCAATATGACACCTGTCAGAATACCCGAAACTGAATTCGGCAGTACGACCCGACGGATGGTTTGCCAGCGAGTGGCGCCCATATTCCAGCAAGCCTCACGAAATGCCATAGGCACCGCCTGCAAGGATTCTTTGGTTGCGACGATAACGACCGGTAGCGTCATGATGGCCAGCGTCAGGCTGGCTGCCAGAATACTGGTGCCAAATTTGAAAAAGATAACGAAAGCACCGACACCAAACAGTGCATGAACGATGGAAGGAACCCCCGCCAGGTTGATAATCGCAAGATTGATGACTCGGGTTAACCAGTTGTCGCCGGCATATTCGCTCAAATAAATAGCGGCGGCGATACCTATGGGTACCGATACCAGTAGTGCCAGGGTAACCAGCCAGACCGTTCCCAACAATGCAGGAAAGATCCCTCCCGCTGTCATGCCGTCGGTCGGGGCGGTAAACAGAAAGTCGAACGAAATGGTGGGCATGCCTTTGTAAACCAGGAATACCAGTATGATGACAACGGGTGCAATTAGCAGAAGTGTCATCATGCCAAACAGGATTTTGTACAGTTTTTCCACTCGCTTGTTGCGAATGTTGAGAGACGAGATTGCAAACTGATCCATCGAATTACCCCTTGCGAATGCCGCGAACGATAAGGTCGGCAGTTAAATTAATGATGAACGTGATCAGGAACAGGAATATACCGATGGTGAACAGCACACCGTAGTGGTCTGACCCTACCGCAGTTTCACCTAGTTCAGCAGCAATGGTGGCGGTCAATGCGCGAACCGAATCGAAAATGCTGTCCGGTATATTTACCGAGTGGCCGGTTGCCATCAGTACTGCCATGGTTTCACCGAAACCGCGTCCAACACCGAGCAATACGGCACCCAGCAGGCCATTTTTTGCAGCTGGTAAGACGACTTTGAAGATAACTTGCCAGCGAGTCGCGCCCAGTGCTTCCGCCGCCTCTCTGTATCTATCCGGTACCGCTTTCAATGCATCTTCGGCAATAGAGGTCATGATCGGTGCTGCCATCAGGCCAAGTATCACGCCTGCATTCAATACCGTAAGACCAACCGGGACATCGAAAAACTCGATGATCAGCGGGTTCATGATGGACAAGCCGATAAAGCCCCAAACCACGGATGGAATGGCAGCCAGTAATTCGACCAGAATTTTCAGTGTTTCACGGGTTTTACCGGTCGCAAACTCGCCGATGTAAATGGCGGCTCCCAAAGAAAACGGGATGGCTACGACCATCGCCAGCCCGGTGACACTCGCGGTTCCTGCAATCATCGAAAGAATGCCATACTCTGGTGCATCCTCGTCACTCGGCTCCCAATAAGGGGAAGTGAAGAACTCAACGAAGTCAAAGGAACCAAAGACGAAAGAAAAGCCTTCTTTGGTGATGAAAACGAAAATTCCCACGATAAACACGATGGCGGAAATACCACCGATAAACACGAGAATTTGTATTAGTTTGTCTATATACCAGTCGGCAGTCCGGCGATCAAACTCACTATCCGCGACTGCATTTTGATCTGCTCGCTGCATGCTAGTTGGCCTCGTGTCCGCGCATTGTTTCCATCAAGCTCTGTATTTGGGAGGAAAGGTAGCGATAGGTTTTTTCTAAACACGCTTCGGTCTGAGCCTGATACAGGCTATCCGCCAGTTGCTTCATATCCCACTCCAAAGCGGTCGTGTGAAAAGGAAGTGAGAGATAGTAATCGGAAACCGGTCCCTGCAGACTGATCACCAGGTCGAAGTTATCCAGCTCGATTGGCAATATGCTGGTTGTCGCGCGCGGTGCCGAGGCCATATAGAGGCCTCTGGTTTCCATAAAATGTTTGACTTCAGGCGTCAGTTCGCCAGCCTGGGCGCCGGCACTTTCAAACACGGCCTCTGCCGGGAACAGTTTTTTGCCTATTGACTCTGCCAGCAGGCTTTGGCAGGCATTCTCTTTATCGAGAAACAGGATTCGGTAAACTTTTTCCTCTTTTGTCTGGCCCGTCGCGACGAATATGGCCTCTTCGCATATATTTTTGGCCTGGTCGGATACTCGCTCAATTTTGTCCAATACACCATATAAGCCGAATATTGCCCGGATATCTTCAATGTTTTCGGTTGCACTGGCGGCCAGATTATCCAATGCATTACTCAGCTGCCTCTCTACCTGGTCGGCGATAATGGTGGTCGCTTTTGCTCGATCCGCATTGTTTTCTATAAAGGCAGAGGTGGCCTGACGCAGCATTTGTCGGGATTCGGTTGCCATCAGTTCGATATCGTGAACCGTCGCTCCTGTTGGCGGGCTGCTGCGCTGAATTGAAATCCGGGCTATGGTCACTGCGTAATCACCGATTCTTTCCAGCGCAATATTGGTTCTCAGAACGGACGAAATCAAGCGAAGATGACCAGCACTGGGTAGGTGTCTGGCGATAAATGCATGACATTTTTTATCTAATGCCCGTACCTTTCTGTTTATCGGTTTATCTCCGATGGTAATTGCATTAGCCAGTTGCTTGTCACCTGATAACATGGCGTGAATGGCGTTTTCTATCGCTTTTTCAACGTCCTGGCTAATGGTTGCAACCGCATGCCGGATCTCTTTGAGGTCTTTCGCTAAGCGTTCTTCGTAATGACTCATAGGTAACTGTCCCGATGTCTATGGCGTTATATCTTCAATTTCTGCCTGTCGTGCACGGTTATTTGCATAATTTCGGTCAATGACTGGCAGTTATTGTCTGCGTGCATCCCACATAGATTTGCGGGATGAGTCGCTTAGTTACACGCGACGCTTTTCATTGGTGCGTAACCTTTTTCCAGGATGATGCATTGGCCGGTATCACTCTTGATCCAGTCCATGTATTCCTTGATCTTGCCTTTGGGTTCGCCGTTGGTGTACATAAACAGAGGCCGTGCAATCGGGTAACTGCCATCGGCCGCACTGGCGACAGTGGGGTTGACGCAGGCTTCGCCCGCTTTGGAAATACAGGCCAGACCGACGTGGTCGGTTGCATAGGCCAGGCCGCTATAACCAATGGCGCAGGGTGTTTTCTCGACCAGGTCTACAACATCTTTTGAACCGTGCATATCGAGCGTGCCACTTCGGTATTTGCCTTTTTTACCCAGCACCGCTTTTTTGAAATAGGCATAAGTGCCTGAGTTGTTTTGTCTGCTGACGACAACAATCTCGTCACTGGAACAGCCGGGAACCTCGATGCCCAGATCGGACCATTTTTTTACCTTACCTTTTCTATCGTAAATAGACTTCAACTGTTTGATGGTTAGCGTGGTGGCCGGATTGTTTTTGTGGATAAATACCGCCAGTGCATCATAACCTACCACGTGTTCGACAGGGTGCTGGCCGTGCTTTTCGGCCATGGCTTTTTCTTTCTTTTTCATCTTGCGGCTGGCATTGGCGATATCGACGGTGCCGTTGATCATTGCGGCAATACCTGTTCCTGAGCCGCCGCCGCTGACCGCGACGACCACATCCTTGTCAACTGACTGGTACGCTTCAGCCCATGCCTGAGCGACGTTAACCAGCGTGTCCGACCCTTTGTTCTGAATGACGGTCCTTGCCGTTACGTGCATGCTGATCAGACCCATTGCCAGAATGGTTGAAACCAGTAACGAAAAATGGAACTGTTTTTTGATTTTCATTGTTTATGTCCGCCTTGTTAGAGTTTAGCTATCACCCCCTTATTATCGATTCAAAATGTTAAGAAATGATAAAGATGGCTTTGGGTGTTCGGTTTTGTTGCAGAAAAATAAATTCCTGGTAACGGGCGAGCCAAAGCAGGACGAGGTCGGTTTTATAAAAAAACAAATCGGCTGTGATTAAACCAAAAACAGGTCTGATTGAAAGCAAATGGGCGAACCCGCGGTGTTCGCCCATTTGAACTGAAGCAGATTTAACGCTGCTCTGGGTTTATCCGTGTATTTGGTATCGATGTCACCTCATTGTAATTAAACGTTGGGCTATCGCATCGATCTCCTGACTCATGTCACTCAGGTTGCTAGCATCACTGGCGTTACTATCTGTCATTTCCTGCAGTCGGGATACGAACATGCTCAATTCCTGAGATACTTTCTTTTGTTCGCTTGCCGCGATAGAAATTTGCGTTGCCTGATCGGTGATTTGGGAAAAAGCCGCAACAACGCGTTGCAGGTGATTTGCCGTTGATTCCGTGGTGGTGACTGCTTTGGCCGTTGCACTGTGGCCAAGTTCCATAGAGCTGACGGATTCCTGGGAAGCCATTTGCAAGCGGCTCAACACCGGAACATGTCAACCTATTTTAGACACCTATTTCAAAGTTAATGTAGATTTCTCGACAACGCAGGGCAGTGTCGGGAAATTCACTCTGTCGGCAA
>PDSQ01000038.1 GCA_002747055.1 Gammaproteobacteria bacterium | reverse complement strand
GGGTAGCTTTTTCTCGTTTGTTTGGTACTCATAGGGACACCTTAATAGTCAGCGGGTATTCTCTCTTATTAATATGTCCGGTGTCATTAGACCACTACAAAATACCGCGTTCATCGCCTAACAACAGCGATTTTACCTCCTCTTCGAGGAGATTGAGTCATTATTTAAACATAGTGTCCGGGATACGCACTGCGACAACCCTGCCAGTAGCACACACATTACCTTCTGCCTTTACATCAATGGACATAACCACTTTTTTGCCGGTGATTTCATCTATTTTCGCCCGGATTTCCAACTCAGGCCCCAGCGGAGTCGGTGCTTTATAATCCACTTGCAAGGACGCGGTAACAAATCGAAGTTCTGGTGCCGATCCCATGGGCCGGCCTTCTTCACGGTAAGCGGCGGCTGATGCGGTGCCTGTGCCGTGACAATCTACCAATGAAGCGATAAGGCCACCGTAGACAAAACCCGGAACCGCCGTGTGGTAAGGCTTCGGCGTAAAATAAGCCACTGTTTCATCGCCATCCCATCGGCTTTTGATCTGGTAGCCATGCGAGTTGAGCTTACCGCAGCCATAACAATGGTTGAATTCGTCAGGGTAAAAATCCTGAAATGCTTTTTCCGTCATGATATGACTCCTTATTTATCAAGTTACGTTAGAATGTGTCAAACACACGGACAAAGATGTCTGCATCCCCCCTGATCATCATCGGGCATCGGGCGCGTTATTTTTATGACGTTGTCATAAGGGCCTCATTGGTACCCAAGAAAAACCCTTCCAAGGATAAGAAGCATTAAATCCCTTTTCAACCAAAAAGCGATTTATCGGCGCGTAAAATACGCCTCTTTTTCGTTGAACTATGCCTTCTATCAAAAAACTGACACTTTGTGGCGGCTGATTGGTTTCTATTTCAGGCATCCTATGGCTATTCTGTGGCTAGAGAACAGCGATAAGCCGAACCCGGTTCTGCCGGTTCGTCTTCAAAGACAAAAAAAACCGATGACTCGATGCCATCGGTTTTTTTAGCTTGGCCTTACGCTTGCCAGCGCCGAATCAGATATTTGCATACCAGAATCAGCCTACTCTCGGTAACTCGGTCAATTGAGCACACCCATGCCTGGGTACTGGCGATAGCATTGCTTAGCCGTTTTTACGACGCCGACTCAAGCCCAGACCCGCCAGCCCAAGACCCAGTAAAGCCACAGTTGCCGGCGCAGGTACATTACCTGCAGGTGGCGTCGATGCGGTGTAGTCATAGCTGATATCACCCAAACACTGGGCAGTGGTTATCTGAGTGGAATCCAGGTTACCGCCGCCGCCAGTGAAGCTGGAAGAACTGAACGTGTTACAACCAATACCCACAGTACCTGTACCTAAAAAGTCGGCCAGATCAGCCGCCGAACTGAGGTTAAAAGTAGCGGAGCCAGTAGAGGTAGTCATACCCAAATCCAGCTGTTCGCCAGAGTTCAAACTAACAAACATATTTGTCGTCGCCAAAATCGAGCTGAACCCATTGGTCAATACATCGTCTCCGTCTACCACTTCAAACAGCCACTGGATAGCGGAGTCATAACGGAAAAATGCATTAGCGGCTGAGGTGTTTTCAATAACTGTCTCGCTCTCCGTGTTACCGGTCAAGGTCAGTGTTACGCTGTTGAGCGTACCTAAAGAAGTATCGAACTGATCGATTATGCCTATCGTAGTAGAACCGGGGCTCGTGGTAGAAGTCAGATCAGTTGTCACCCAACCCAAATCAAAGCTCTGGGTGATAACCGCTGCCTGTGCAGTGCCAATTGAAGCTGCCAGCAAGCCAGCGGCGATAACCGTTTTTTTCATATTGTGTTCCTGTTACATCAAGTTAAGAAAATAAGCAAAGGTCATAAGAGTACCCGCTACCCAGCTAAAGCAATTATCGGGCCAACAAATATTATTCTTGGTTATCAGTAAGTTAAAAAATGAACAGCCTGTGACTGTAAAACTAACTGACAATATGGAAAAGATGAGAAACATTTACGGCCGTTTGCAAGCAAACAGCGACTTAGCAGCGTTTAAAATACACCTGTCTTTCATTCAATCAACCCCGACTGTCAAAAAAATTTACAGTTTATGATGGTCAGTCGGTTTTTGCGACACCGATCCGAAAAGCCCCCCAATGAAACGAGAAGCCGTTGCGTTCAAACACCTATAGACCAGGCGATGGTGCATTCCCTTGATTTCCCGACCATCATAGATGGTTTTTCCGAAACTGGCGGTCCTAACCCGTATCTGTCACTCCAGATCCTTGTTTCAATTTCGCATACCTTGTTTTCTATACCCAAAAAATGCCTCATCCGAAGAACTATCCCCAGGCTTTAATGACTCGCAAATCTCACCGCAAACCAGATCGATCTACAACCAATTTGATTAATTTAAGATCACACTGATCAATTTACGACTATCGTATGGGTGACTTTACTCGTACAGTTGGTTAGGTTTTAGAGGGCCATTGAGTATTTCGGTATTCGCGTGAACCTGTCAATTAATAGCGAATATGGAAATTCGGCAGTACCTTGGCCATCTTTTCGCGATTGTAATTACTATAAAAATAAGGAGCCTAATATGGCACTCGAACGTCAACACGGTGCAGAACACCCCTATTGGCCGGCCGGCCCGTTCAAAATTCGCCTGCCGTTTATTCACTATCGGTGGGAATTTCCTGAAATGATTCAGGGATTTGTCATGTTTGTCGTTGGACTGGCGATGATTCCATTGCTACAAAAGTATCTCGGAATGCCGTATGAAGCCGCTCTGGCTTTTACCTTTGTTGCCGGACTGGGTTATGTCTTACCTGCATTGTTAGGCGTTCCCATGGTTCCGGGCTGGATAACACCGGCAATTCCGGTAGTGTTGTTATTTTTGGGCGGCTATGAACCTGGTCCCGAAGCGATCAAAGCAATGTTCGCACTGCAAATTGAAGTCACTCTTATCTTTCTTGTTTTAGGGTTAACTGGTTGGGGGTCGAAACTGGTTAACATTATCCCGAACTCATTGAAATCAGGAATCATTATCGGTGCTGGTATTGCCGCACTGATGGGTGAATTGAAATCTGGTGGCCGAGTGGATTCGACTCCGATTTCTCTGATTGTGGGTTCTATTGTCGCCGCCTATATTTTATTTTCGTTGTCCTTCAAGAACGTGATGGAACAGAATTTCTTCGCCCGAAAAATAGCCAACTTCGGTATGGTACCGGGCATGGCGGTCGCGATGATTATTGGCTGGGTATTTGCCGAATACCCCCTGCCCGACATCGAATGGGGAATTACCAACCCCGATTTCGGCTTAATGGCAGACTATCTGATTTTCGCCACAGGATTACCCGACGTGGACATGTTCCTGCTGGCCATCCCCACCGCTTTGATTGCATACGTAATTGCGTTCGGTGACATACTGGTGGGTCGTACTCTACTGGAACGTGTCGATCGTGAACGGCAGGATGAAAAAATAGAAATCAATGTTGACCGTGTTCATATTGTAACGTCGATGCGTAACGCCCTGCATGCTTTCCTGGCACCCTGGCCTGGCTTGTCCGGACCACTGTTTACCGCAGTACACGGCACAGTAACAGAGCGATATGCCATGGGTCGCAAAGCAATGGATTCTATCTACAGCGGTGCTGGCACTTTCTGGATTGCCGGTCTACTGGCATTACTCTGCTTGCCCCTGGTCACTATGTTTAAGCCGGTACTCCCCATCGCACTGTCGCTAACGCTCATACTGACTGCTTATATTTGTATTATGGTCGGAATGGAGCAACTAAACAATCCGACCGAACGGGGTGTTGCCGGTATTGTAGCGGTCACGCTGGCCATGCCGGACCCTAAATCGACAGTCTATGCGATCATAATTGGCCTGGTGCTGTACATCTTGATCGAGCGTCCCAAACTGTTGGGTGAACACGAGCCAAATCAGGAAGTCATTTTTTCTGGCGAGAAAGAGAAAGAACAGGGAAGCTGACAACAGACAAGGGAGCGAGGCAGTTTAATGGACTGGTTTCGATTATGCAGGATGAAATCAGCCCATCTTCCCCTATTCAATTTAATTGCTTGATGGTCAAATCATCACGCAGAATTTACAAAATTTCAACATATTCAGCACACTAGACACGGCAATTGAGAGCACGGGCTGGCTTTTGCCAACACTTCTCCACCCGTTGCTTTATTCCATAGGACTGCTTTAACATTCCCTACCTGAACGCATATCAACCCGAAACATAGATACAAACCAATGAGGCTATAAAAAAATGATTCTTAGACTGTTAGTGATACTGATGATTTTTCTTCCTGGCACGACCATGGCCGCAAGCACGACTGCTACGTACGATAAAGCGGCTAAAAAGTGTGAGGTAAAATATAAAGGCAATGCAACCGCAATTAAAAATTGCAAAAAGAAAATTAGCAAACCCAAGAAAAAAACTTCGACAAAAAACAAACCCGTCGACCGGGCCACAACCGCCTATAAGAAAGGACTAAAAAACTGTCAGACGAAATATAAATCCGATAAAAATGCACTCAAAAAATGTACGGCCAAATTGAAAAAACCAGGTAGAGCGAAGCAAAAAGCCGCTTCTCAGAAAGCTTCAAGCACTAAAGAACGCAGTTCCAGTTCCAGTTCCAGTTCCAGTTCCAAAAAAGACAAAACAACAAAATCGGCCACGAGAAAAACACTTAAACCTGTAAAAATAAACCAGGCAAACTGGCAAGAACTGGCTCAATCATTACCCAGAATCGGAGAACAAAAAGCCAAAGCGATTATCAGTTACCGGAATAAGAATGGTAAATTTAAAAAAACCGACGATCTTCTGCAAATCCCCGGCATAGGCCCAAAAACTCTGAATGAAATGAAACCTTATTTGAAATTCTAGTGCGACAAACACAAAAAGGCGGTAACGGTGCGGTGGCAGATTCGTTTCTACGCTTCCAGTGCCGCCTTTTGGGGCCACTCACTGAGCTGACATAAACGAAAAGCGGAGCAAAGAGGGTGACATGGGTCATCAAAGGACTGTGCAGCTCAGTTTATTTGCTCAAACTCACTGATTTTTGGGGCCGGCAGCCTCAGAGCCACCAGCGGCCTGCGCCGCCAGCGGAGTTTCTGCTACTCCAGTGTCAGCCATTTTTTTGCGCGCCTCATCGATACCAAACTGGATCGATGCCCGGCCAGGGTACTCCGGATTCACCTGCAAAATTCTGCTCCAATAGCCAATAGCTGATTCATACTGACCCACCTGCATCGACATCATTCCAAGCAAACCCAGGATATTGGGTTCATCCGGATTCAAACGGTAAGCATTTGTCACCGCCGTTTTCACAGCGTCAGTAAACGCACCCTGGTTGGCAAAATACAATGCTTGCGCCTGCAGCCCATAGACCGACGCCGGATTTTCACCCTGCTCTTCCAGCAATGGTATTGCCTTACCAAACACCGTGGCCGCTTGCTGAAACCGATTCAAGTTCATGTAAGCTTTGCCGAGTAACAGCCAGCCATGCAGATTATCTGGATTCGCCTTCAGCTTTGCCTCCAGTATGGCAATCATATCAGCAAGTTGTTTGCTATTGTCGTAATCGGTGGATTCAAGCAACGCAAACTCCCGCGCCTCTTGCAACGCTGAGTAAGCGCCAAACTGACCATAGAAAAAAATGCTCGACGAAATCGCAAACAGCGCAAGGACGCTCGCCATCATCAGTTTCTGAGAACGGCCGTAAACGACGACCTTTTCACTACTGGCCTTACCCGTCTGATCTGCCACATCATAAACCAGCGATGCCTCGAGCTCGATTTTGAGGGCACGGAACTTTTCGTCAGTTATCAATCCTGAGGCTTTTTCCGCTTGCAACTCAATGAGACGATCTTTGAATACGCGGACAGTTTGTGTTTTTTCCGAGGCAGATGGGCAATGATTCGGATAGCGTCGAACCAGAGGATAGATCAGCAACACAATAGCCAGCATCAATAACAATGTGGCACCTACCCAAAAATCAACCATTTACTTCTCTTTATCCAATAGATGACTTAACTTGCTCTTGTCTGACGCGCTCAACGTGGTCGCGTCACGATTCTTGTCTCGGGATTTCCAAGCCATAACAACAACAAAAACAAACCCGGCCAGCCCAACCAGAAACGGACCAAACCAAAGTAACCAAGTGCTTGGATCGAGTTTTGGTTTATAGACAACGAACTCGCCAAATCGGTCTACCATATATTGCACCACTTCATCGGACTGCTTGCCTTGGACAATCAACCTATGCACCGCGTCTCGCATATCTGAAGCAATAGGCGAGTTGGAATCAGCGATATTTTGATTTTGACACTTGGGGCAACGCAGGGTCTCCACCAACTCGGAATACTGGGAACGCTGTGCATCGTTATCAAATTCGTAGATATCGACGACGGCAAAAGCGATGCCACTCGACGCACAGACTATACCAGTCAACGCAAAAAAAAACCAAAACGCGACACGATGGACGTTCTCGAACAAAACCTCAAAAACAAACATACGAAACCTCATTGCAAGCGACCGGAGCGAGATGTATTCATCAGAGACTTCAATGTCTGTTGCCAGACCTCCTGGTTCACCACACCGACATGACGATACAACACCTTGCGATCAGCACTGACAACAAATGTTTCGGGGGCACCATAAACACCCAGATCGAACCCGAGCACCCCTTCCTCATCAAACAGATTGAACCGATACGGATTGCCCAGTCTGGTTAACCAGGCTTGGGCTGCCGGTCGATGATCTTTGTAATTAAGACCTACGATGGTCACATTATGCGTTTGCGCCAGTTCGTTTAAATAAGCGTGCTCGGCCTCACAAGATGGACACCAGGTAGCCCAGACATTCAGCAAAAATATACCTTCGGGCAAATCGGCAATTGTAGCCACCCGGGTGGCATCCAACACCAGGGGTAACTGGAACTTCGGCAAGGGTTTACCGGCCATCGCGGTTTCCAGCGCATTGATATCCTTACCAGCATCGATATCTTTCAACTGCAAAGCAAAAATCACGATACCCACAAGGGCAAGCAGTAGAGGGATAAAATAAACCGTTCGTTTCATTCGCCAACCTGCTTCATCGTTTGAAATACCATTCGTTATGCTTTTGAACCGGCACCGTTTCCTGCTCTGTCTGCAACCCCGGCGACAGCAGCTGCCTTATCGCGGCTTGCCCGACCCGACAACACTCGGTAACGCTTGTCTGCAACCGCCAAAAGCCCACCCAAAGCCATAAATATCGCTCCGAGCCACAGCCATCTGACAAAGGGCTTCACTTGCACACGCATCGACCAGGCATCAGCCAACGGCTCTCCCATGGCCACATACAAATCTCTAAACAAACCGGGATCGATACCCGCTTCTGTCATTACCGCACGAGATACACTGTAAGACCGCTTTTCAGGCATCAACCGGGTTATCATTTCAGCACCGGAAAAAACCAGTACAATAGCCCTTTCACCACGGTAGTTCGGCCCGACAACGGGCTCAAACCGCTCCAGTACAAAACGATATCCAGCCATCTCGATATTATCACCGGCGGACATCCTGATATCCCTTTCAATGGTATAGTTACTTACCATAGTCGCTCCGACAATGGTCACAGCCAAACCGATATGACCAAAAAACATACCTTTATAGCTTAATGACAATTTCGCAACAGCAGACACTTTATTGGATTGATTTCTGGTTTTATTGAGCAAATCCTTGAACATGGCAAGGGTCAACCACAGGGCACTGAAGATACCAACCACCACATAGCCATTGAACTTATCATTGACCAAATAGGGTGTGACCAGGGCGACCACCAGGCTGATCACCCCGAGCAACCCAAGCTCTGCCTTGAATCGAGCCACCTGGGTATCTTTCCAATTGGCGAACTGGCCTGCGCCCATAACCAAAACAAGCACAGTCACAATCGGAACGAAGATGGTGTTGAAATATGGCGCACCCACCGAAATTCGTCCCATTCCCAGGAAGTCGAGTACCAGAGGATACAAGGTACCCAAAAACACCGTGGCCATGGCGACCATCAGCATCACGTTATTCAATAGCAGGAAGGTCTCACGCGACCACAAACCATGACGAGCTCGGGAGCGTACCGTTGGCACACGACACGCGTACAACAGCAATGCACCCAGAACGGTAATCGCCAACAACATCAAAATAAATGATCCTCTCGCCGGGTCGGTCGCAAATGCGTGAACCGAAGTCAGCACGCCGGATCGAACCAGAAAGGTTCCCAACAGACTGAGTGAAAAAGCAAATATGGCTAACAGTACTGTCCAGCTTTTGAACATTCCGCGTTTTTCCGTTACAGCCAGTGAATGCATCAGCGCAGTTCCGACCAACCAGGGCATTAACGAGGCGTTTTCGACCGGATCCCAAAACCACCAGCCGCCCCAGCCCAGCTCGTAATAGGCCCACCAGCTACCCAATGCGATACCGAGCGTCAAAAATGCCCAAGCAATCGTTGTCCAGGGCCGGGACCAGCGTGCCCACAGAGCGTCCAGCTTACCACCAATCAAGGCGGCGACAGCGAAGGCAAAAGCCACCGAAAAACCAACGTAGCCCATGTAGAGAATGGGTGGGTGTAAAATCAAGCCGATATCTTGCAAGAGCGGGTTCAAGTCCGCACCATCCTGGGGAAATTGCGGAAGGTAACGGTCAAATGGATTTGACGTAACGATAATAAACAATAAAAAACCAATACTGATCATACCCATCACTGAAAGCACGCGAGCCAGCATATCCAAGGGTAATGAGCGGCTGAATACGGCAACGGCGACCGTCCAAATAGACAACAAAAAGGCCCACAGCAAAAGCGAGCCTTCATGGCCCCCCCACACGGCACTCAATTTATAATAGCTGGGGAGCAAGCTATTGGAGTGATTGGCAACATACTGAACACTAAAATCGTCGGTGGCAAAGGCCAGACACAGACAGATAAAGCTCAATAACAGAAACACAAACTGGCCGGCCGCCATAGGCCGTGCATACGACATCAGTGTCACATTGTTGTTAAAAGTTCCCCACAACGGGACAACTGCCTGCACCATCGCGATCACCAGCGCAATTGCCAAAGCGAAATGACCCAGTTCAGGAAGCATCAATCATTACTCTTGTTAGTCGTTATCATTGTGAGCCAGATTCTATTTCTCGCCGCCTTGGTAGCGCTGTCCCCGATCGCCGACTTTGGCTCCATGCCCGGTTTGTTCAAGGGCGTCCGCCACCTCGGGGGGCATATAGTTTTCGTCGTGCTTAGCCAACACCTCTTCAGCTTCGAATACGCCATCGGCATTCAAGCGACCGGTCGCGACCACGCCCTGCTCTTCGCCAAACAGGTCAGGCAGTATTCCTGAGTAGGTCATTTTCACGGTGTTTTCGTAATCTGTTATTGCAAAGTCCACCCTAAGTGAACCGGGATCTCGCTGAATACTGCCCTTAACTACCATGCCGCCGGCACGAATTCGCCCACCCTGCGGAACTTCACCGTTAGCGATTTGGGTCGGACTATAAAACAGATTGATATTGTTTTGCAGAGCAAACAACACTAAACCAAGGGAGATCGATACCCCAACGACCAGGAATAGAACCAGAATTAAACGCTGCTTTCTTCTCGGATTCATTGAACACCTGCATTGTCCCGTCTTGACTGCCGGATAATCTTTTTACCAATTTCGCCCTTTTTAAAAATTGGCACCCAAATATTGTAAGCAATAATCACGAAAGTAAGCACATAAGAGAGCCACACGTACATGCCGTGCCCGCCCATGTCAATAAACTCTGATAAACTCGCAAACTGCAAGGTACATCTCCTGATAAATAGGTTACTACTCGTCAAACAAGGCTTTCACCCAATGAGTTCGACGTTCTCTTTCCAGAATTTCGTTACGGGTGCGCAATATCGCCACCACACCGAAAAACACGTAAAAACCAGCAATCATGATCAATAATGGTATCAGCATATCAGGATGCATATTCGATTTTTCGGTCAATTTCAGCGAAGCGGGTTGATGCAGCGTATTCCACCACTCAACCGAGTATTTAATAATGGGAATATTTACCACACCCACCAAACTCAGAACGGCACAGGCCTTTGCTGCCACATTGGCATCATCGATTGCAGCCTGAAGCGCAAGCACACCAAAATAAAGAAATAATAGAATTAGCATAGAGGTCAACCGGGCGTCCCATATCCACCAGGTTCCCCAGGTTGGTTTGCCCCATGCGGCCCCCGTCACCAGAGCCAGAAAAGTAAAGGTCGCACCAATAGGCGCAGCCGCTTTCAGAAACATATCCGCCAGTTTCATTTTCCACACCAGGCTAATGGCACCCGCCATTGCCATGGAGAAAAACACCGACTGCGCCAGAAATGCCGAAGGAACGTGAACAAAGACAATGCGATAGCTGTTACCTTGCCGAAAATCAACGGGCGCATACAGCAGCCCCCAAATGGTGCCAGAAACCAGCAATACGGCGGAAATAACCACTAGCCAGGGTAACCACCTACCGCTGATTTCGTAAAACCACTTGGGTGAACCGAGCTTATGAAAAAAGGTCCACTTGTAACCCACTATCCATTTGTAATCCACCATTCATCTATCCTATGAATTTAATCCAAATGCTTAAACTAGCTACTTAAACTAATTTTTAACCCAGCCGCAGCGGCGATTGGAGACAGAGTGAACGCTAACATAAACATGGCTCCCATCATCGCCAGATAACTGGCAATCGACAAATCGTTGGCCACAGCTTGAACCGCACCTGTACCAAATATCAACACCGGGATATACAACGGCAATACAAGCAGAGATATCAGCACGCCGCCGACTCGCAGGCCAACGGTCAAAGCGGCACCAATTGCCCCAATAAAGCTCATAACCGGCGTGCCTATTAATAACGTCAAACACAAAATGCCGATTTGATCACCATCAAGATGCAGCATGATTCCGAGCATAGGTGTCAGCAATATCAAAGGCAAACCGGAAACCAGCCAGTGAGCCAGCACTTTAGCCAATACAATCAGAAACAGAGGCTGCGGGCAAAGAACGATCTGCTCGAGTGAACCATCCTCATAGTCGGCACCAAATAACGCACTCAGAGACAACAAGGTGGAGAGCAATGCTGCAACCCACACCACACCTCCTCCAGCTTCTTGCAAAAAGCTTTTATCCGAGCTGACACCAAGCGGAAACAAGCTGACGACAATCACAAAAAACAGTAGCGGATTAACGAAATCCTGCCGGCGCCGAAATGCCAACAACAGATCACGCCTTAGCACGAGCCAGCAAACACCGAGCACAGTGTTATCCGGCTCGGTTCGAACCGTCAGGGTTTCAGCCACGTTCACCCCCTGATAACTGAAGCTTACGAAAGGTTACCGGAGCCGCATCATGTGCGTTTTGCCGCAGATTAAACTCATGATGTGTTGTCAACACAATTGCGCCACCCGCCCGCGCTCGCTCGACTATCAAAAACTCCAAATCAGCCACGCCTTTTTTATCAATGGCGGTAAAAGCCTCATCCAGTATCCACAATGGCTCATAAGACAGGTATAATTTGGCCAACCCGACTCGTCGTTGTTGCCCCGCAGATAAACTATGGCACGGCACATCTTCGTAGCCTTCCAGCCCGACTTTCTGCAACGCATCGAAAATCTCCCGGTCTACCGGTGCCCGATGCATACCCACCAGAATTCGTAAGTTCTCCAGCGGATTGAGCGTAACCTTAACCGCCGCTTTGTGGCCAAGATAAAGCAAATTGCACAGAAAGTCGGGCCGACAACGGTTTATTTCATTACCCAGCCATTGTATTTCACCCTCAAATGCGGCTGAAATACCACTAATAATCCGCAACAAGGTAGTTTTACCTGCACCGTTTGGGCCTTCAACTTGCAAGATATCCCCTTTACTGACCGAAAAATTCAGATTCTCAAACAGAATTCGGTCACCTCGTTCACAAAAAAGATCCCTCACCAGAAGTAATTCAGTATTCCCCAAACACATTTTCCTCGGCATCACCACACATAAAGTGCGCCATTATACTCAAATTTACCAAAGAATTTAGATTAAATTTGTAATTGTTCAGGAGAGAATAGACAAACGCGCGACGAATCGACGGGTAAGCGGGGCAACACATTGATAGTAGCGGCAATAGCAAATGGAGTGACACCTTCCATTCTAAACAGTTCCAGTGTTAAGCTGGATAAAGACATTTCAGCTGGGACAAGTGCTATCTTTAAAGATGGGACAGCAGACAATCGTTATCCGAAGTCATCGTCGATTGGTTCTGCTAACACCAGTTGATATAGTTCAACCGCGGAGAGTGATCCTTAACAATATGGCTGGCGGAGTTGATTCCAACACAACTAGAGCGACGCCTCAACCTGGCGCTGGCCGCCTTCCAAACTCACAATCTACCAGCTTACCGCACACCCTTACCGCATCATCATCCAACCAAACACACAACACCTCACTGATTGAGGCCAAAGCCGCCACCAATCCGTCAACCAGGTCGAACGACGCAACACAAACCGCACCGCCATCGCACACCAAGCTGGATACATTGGCAAAAACCATCGAGCAGGCCAACCTGGAAGTAGGCAAGTCTTACCTCGCTCAAGTAGAAAAAGTAATTGACGCCGAGGCAGCAGGTCAGGCGAAAGCGGCTGCAAGGAATGAAGTGCTACAGGCGATTGTACGGATCGACGCCGCCCGGTTGCTTATCGAGACAAACATCAAACTCTCTGCCGGTGATGCGTTATGGGTAAAGGCAGTAAAAGACAACCAACTCGCCGTCTCGGCTGCCAATATTCAACCTGCCGCAAGTCGCGCGACATTGGCGGCTCTACTCAGTCAGCATATGCCCAGACAACAACTGGTCACCCAAGCGATAAACTCGTTAATTGGCAGTGTATCAACGAAAGAAACGCCCGGGATCAGCCCAAACAGTCTAAACCAGGCACTACAACTGGTTTTATCCATTCCGAACCCTAAGTTAGGCGTGCAGCAAGCGGCTGACGCATCCAGCCTGGTTGTCAGCACTTTGTTAAAAGGTTCTCTGGTGCCGCTGGCCTTGAAGCAATCTAACCAGCAGCAACCAAGCCCGCTACAGATACCTGCAAGCCAAGCCAATCAGACTGGTCAGTCTATCAGCCAAGGCGCCTCTGGCAGATTACCGGAAGCCAATATCGATCAATTGCATAAAAGCCTGAGATCGGCAATCAACCGTGTCATCAACCGTGTCAATGCTTCAGAATCTCAAGGAAAAGTCGTTGGATTGACCGCCGATATACGCAATGCACTGACCTCAATAGGAAAACCGACTGCAACACCACCAGTCACAGCTACCATGACAGCTGCGGCAAAAAGCACCGCCAACGGTATTTCCGGATCGATCTCGCCGCAATCTGGCGACACGCTGTCGCGATGGCCAGAATTGACACGGCAATTAGGACAACTTGAGAAAGCGGTAAAAACCCTGACCGAGATGACACAATCCGCCACCAGCCGTCCCGGCGCTCCGGTATCGGCAGCAACGGCAAAACTCCTGGACAGCCTGATAAAAACCATTGCCACCTCAACAACCGCAAGTACGTCAAGGAACCCCCTGGCCACAACCGCTATTCCAGCAAATATCTTGGCTCAAGTCGCAAAAGTGGAAGCATGCAGCCAGCAAGTCACCGGCCTGCTTGAAAAGGTGATTGCCAGCGAAGCGACCAAGTCACTACTGACCCGCTCAGGAGCGGCTTTAGAATCGACCATAGGCAAACTGGCACAAATCTCCCATTTCAGCAAAATCCCGACTGGACCACTGCTCAATACCTTAGCCAATCAGGATATCAAAGCCAACTTACTCCGTTTGCTCAACACACTTACCCAGCATACTGAGCCACTTCGCCCACCCGGCAATCCAGGGAACTCACTACTCAACGCCGGAGTATCAGAAGAACTGCTTATCAATCCGTTTGACTTTCCTCGGTTTGCACAAACTCAAGCCGGCAAAAAACAACAACACTACAAAGTGGACTTGACTGTAGCCGAAGCCTTGCGACAATTGGCGGGAGCATTGAATCGTATCCAGTTCAACCAGCTTAACAGCCTCTACCAAAGCCAAACCCAAACCACCGACACCCAACAGGTGCAAACCTGGCTGTTCGATCTGCCCGTTATATCCGATTCGCAGAAAACCGATTTACTGCAACTGAGACTGGACAAAGAAACCCCTCAGAATGAATCAATCCGAAAAAAACTGGGGAGCCAATGGAAAATCACGTTAGGCTTTGATTTTGAGAGCCTGGGGGCCATCCAGATTGAACTCCGTTATCGACAAAACGGACTGGACTCGATGATCTGGGCACACTCATCCACCACTCTAAAACTGATCAACCAGGAGCTCAAGCACTTCAGAGAGCAACTCTCGGGACTGGGCATTGAAGTCAATGATATTGAATGCAGGCACGGTATCCCCAAGCGAAAATCCGCCCCGATAGAACATCGTTTGGTTGATATAAGGACTTAAACCACTATGACTGACCACACTAACCAGCGAGGCACCCCGGCCAGAGCCGCCGTTGCCTTGGTATACGATGAGACATCAGCCCCCAAAATCAGTGCCAAAGGCGACAATGAAATAGCCGAAGAAATTATTCGTATAGCCCGGGAGCATAATGTGCCGCTATACGAAAATGCCGAACTGGTAAGTGCATTATCTACGCTGGATTTGGGAGAAGAAATACCAGACACCTTGTACCGCATCGTTGCGGAAGTCATCGCATTTGCTTTTCATTTACAAGGCAAGGTGCCCAAAGGATTTGACAAAAATGGATCTGTGCCTTGACCTTGAATTTTTCCACCGGTCGCGGCTCAGATACCCAATTCAGCGATTCGCTAATGGTCTGACTCTGACAACAAACTAAAGAACCCTAGCAATCGACCGGGCCAAGTAATCCACATTGTCATGTGTGATACTCGCCACATTGATGCGGCTGGAATTAACGATATAGATACCAAACTCATCTTGTAAGCGCTGGATTTGGTTCTTGTTAATACCCAGAAACGAAAACATACCGTTTTGCTTAGTAATAAAGCTAAAATCGCGTGTGACACCGTTTTCAGCCAGTTTGTCCACCAGCAATTGGCGCACGTCACTGATGCGATCACGCATACCGGCTAACTCGAGGTGCCACTGACTGGTCAACTCGACGGAACTTAGCACCGTTTCCACAATGGCAGCGCCATGGGCGGGCGGCATAGAATAGTTCACGCGAGCCACGTTGATCAATACAGAATGAATAATATCCGCCGCTGCCGCGCTTGCGCCAATAATCGAACAGGCACCGATACGCTCACGATAAAGCCCGAAGTTCTTGGAACAAGAGCTACACACTATCATCTGATCGACCGTATCAGCGAGCAATTTCACGCCATAGCCATCAACGTCCAAACCCTGACCAAAGCCCAGATAAGCCATATCGATCAGTGGCAAAAAACTCGTCTCTTTGGCCAATTCAGCAATTTGTTTCCATTGCTCCTGATTCAGATCCTTACCTGAAGGGTTATGACAGCACGCATGGAACAGAACCGCGTCGTCCTTTGATACATGCTTTAACGCTTCAAACATACCGTCAAAATTCAGGCACTTGTTTTCCGCGTCATAGTAGGGGTAGGTCTTAATTGTCAGGCCAGCCGCTTTAAACACACCTTGATGGTTGGCCCAGGTAGGATCGCTGACCCATATCGTCGCGCCCGGCTTACCGCGATTAATCAGTTCCCCCGCGATGCGCAGCGCTCCCGTGCCACCAGGTGCCGAAATCGTGCGCACACGGTTTTCGCTAATGACTTTATGATCACCAAAAATAAGTTGGGTTATTTTTTCGTTAAATAGTGGCGAGCCTGCCGTACCCAGATAGGCCTTGGTTGTCTCGTTTTCAAGACGAAAGGCCTCCGCTGTTTTCACACAAGCCAAAACAGGTGTCAGACCCGTTTCATCTTTGTAAACACCAGGACCGAGATCGACCTTATTAGGGTTCGCATCCGCTTTAAACTTGATCGATAGTCCTAAAATAGGATCAGCGGGTGGCCGCTGTAACTGAGAAAACATAAGATATAGAACCTTTTAATGGCAATATTAGTAATGGCAATATTTAATGACAGATGTATTTGACCTGTATGATTCACTCAGGAGATCAAACCTGAACAGACCAACTAGACGTAACGAGTTGGCGATCACCATCAAATAATAGCTCTTGTGTAAAGGTATTCTCGGAGTACCAGACATTGTCTGCGTCATGATCAATAGTTTGAAGATTGGATCGCATCCTGCTTCGCGACGCATTAGCAGACCATCGATCCAGACTGTTGGTGCAGCGTTTGGTTTATCGTTGAATACCGGGCAATTTGGAAAAAATCCCGATTGACGTTTAATTCGTCAAAAGTCTTCTACCCGAAGAACTGCAAGACTAGAACACCGTTTCCTGTTTTTTTGGAGACTATTATTTCCCCAATACGGCTGACAATCCTTTTTCAAGTAAACTGGCTGTACTTGACCCTGAGCTGTCGCCAGAAGCGGCATTGCCTGAAAAGTAGCCAACAGCAATAGTAGCGAACTTCACCATCATATCGGGGCTCAATCCTAAGGCTTCAAACTGCTTGGTAATCTGGCCTAGCCCCCCCAGACCGGACGCTATACTACCGGCGCTGGACAGCGCACCTCCCAGCGCACCTCCGGAAAGCGCCGGAGCGGCAGCCAATAATGTATCCATACCCGGAACACCCTGGCTCAGTTGTCCGAATTCAGAGGCAGACAAGGTACTTTTCGCCAACTGCATAAGCGAGCCCATGCCACCCTTGGCTTGAGTATCCGTCACTCCCAGCTGGCTTGTCAGAGTCGGTAGCAACCCCATCGCAACATCGCCAACCGAATTCATCATGTTACCGGTGGCTTCAGGCTGTTTTTGCTGAACCTTTCCAGCCGCCACTTTCTTGGTTTCCTCTTGCGCTGCTGTTTTTTCTTCATCGCCTCCAAACAAGGAATCGAAAAAGCCTGCATGCGAGAATGAGGCAAAACTAAAAAGTAAACTGGCAGTGATTAACTTCTTTTTCATAATACTCTCGGCGTTTGCTATTAATGAGCCTGAATAGGCAGAATCGAAAGTGCGGGATTATACAAGATTTACGCTGGATGCACAGCACAATCTCGAATTTTATATTTGCTGAATCTCCTGCTCAATAAGACTCAATGCCTCGAGCGGGTCGTCTGCCGCCGTAATGGGTCGACCTATCACCAAATAGTCACTGCCAGCTCCAATCGCATCAGCGGGAGTGACAATACGCTTTTGATCATTGGCCGCAGCAAAGCTTGGCCTTATACCCGGAGTGACCAATTTAAACTCATCGCCTAATTGCTGCCTGAGGGAAGCCGCTTCTCGGGCTGAACATACCACACCATCCAGACCAGTGTCGTTGGCCAGATTGGCGAGCCTCGACACCTGCTGATCAATGCCAGTCGTCACGCCAACCTGCTCCAATTCTCGCTCATCCATACTGGTTAACACTGTCACACCAATAAGCAAAGGTACAGTCAAGCCAGCAGAGCACCTTTCCGACAATCTGCACGTGCACTCTTGCATCATTTCTCTACCACCGCTGGCATGAACATTCACCATCCAGACACCCAGCTCGGCAGCCGCTATTACCGCCGATGCTGTTGTATTGGGGATATCATGAAATTTCAAATCCAAAAAAACCTCAAATCCTTTTTTATGCAGTCGGTCCAAAATCACGGGGCCACAGCGCGTATACAATTCTTTGCCGACTTTTAGCCGACAAGCGGATGGGTCCAACCTGTCCGCAATAGCACAGGCTTTTTCGATATCGTTATAATCGAGCGCCACTATGACACGTTTGATATCCTTTTGTTGCATTTTATTACCTGACATTGTCAACCGCTCTATATTTCAAAAAAAAACGGCAACTCGGTTGCTGCTCTCGGAAACGGCAGCTGCACAAGCAGCTGCAAAAAAGGAAATGATACAAAGAAACAAGACAAACAGAAATTCTGTCACACGCCGGAAGTAAGTTCTTTCGAGCCCTGTAGATCTTTCTCGATTTTAGTGATTTTTCTTTTGAGAATTCGCTTTTGAGTGTCAGACTTGACGATACTGAATAAAGAAATAAAGACACCAAGCACACCACCTGCTACAAAGGAACCGATAATCAGAAAGGAAATCCAGATAGGAGGCAGTTTTATCAACCATAAATCCAGGACAACGGCTTGATTGTTATTGACCGAAAACATCACACCATAAACAAGAACAACAAGAACCAAGGCTGCGAGTATAAGCCGTTTCAACAGTACCATGTAGACCACCTTCTCAAGAAATAAACGTTTCCGAATAAACTAGGATTTCGTAATGTCTCGACATGATACATTGACAGACAAAATAAATGAATACCTGGTGCTGGGCTCGATCGGTTTTTATCGCAGGGAGTGAGCTCAGCGTAAAGCGGTTAGTAGCCTTTTTTCAGGCTATCGTTGACTTGTTCTCGTAATTCCTTACCAGGCTTGAAGTGCGGCACATATTTGGCGCCTAACTGAACGGCATCGCCTGTCTTTGGATTTCTGCCCGTTCTGGGAGCACGATAATGCAGGGAGAAACTACCAAACCCCCTAATTTCGATACGGTGCCCTTGAGAAAGCGCCTGAGACATTTGCTCGATAACCGTTTTTACTGCGAGTTCGATATCTTTGATATTTAATTGAGACTGCTTCGCTGCGATAATCTCAACCAACTCTGACTTAGTCATGTAAAAGTCCTATTTCGTTTTTATTATCAGGAGTTTAGACAAGTTATTATAAAAATACAAAAAAAACGGGCGCAAATCACCCGTTTATTTATTGACCAGCAGACTTTCTAATCGGTCATATCGGCCTGAAGTATACACTAACCGTTTTACCGGTTTTGCATTTGCTCTTTGATCAGATCACCGATGGTAGTCGGTCCGGCAGACTCAACCTGTTTCTCCTTGACATCTTTCATCGCCTGCTTCTCGTCATCAACGTCTTTAGACTTCACAGACAAGCTGATAATACGGTTCTTACGATCGATACTGATAATTTTTGCTTCAACGTCATCGCCTTCCCTCAACACGTTGCGCGCATCCTCGACACGATCACGGCTGATCTCAGATGCCTTGAGCATAGCCTCGACATCGTCAGCCAACCTGACAGTAGCAGATTTCGCGTCTACCGAAGTCACCTTACCAGTCACAACCGCGCCCTTGTCATTCTCTTGCACAAACTCGGCGAATGGGTCACGATCCAACTGCTTGATACCGAGAGAAATACGTTCTCTTTCAGGGTCTACCGAAAGAATAACGGTATCAATCTCGTCACCCTTCTTATACTTTCTGACCGCTTCTTCACCAGCTTCATTCCAGGAGATATCAGACAAATGAACCAACCCATCGATACCACCATCCAGACCAATGAAGATACCAAAGTCAGTAATAGACTTGATCTTGCCGGAAATTCGGTCGCTCTTGTTGAATCGTGACGAGAATTCTTCCCACGGGTTAACCTGACACTGCTTGATACCCAGAGAAATTCTTCTTCTCTCTTCATCGATGTCCAACACCATGACTTCTATTTCATCGCCAACTTGCACTACCTTGGATGGATGAATATTCTTGTTGGTCCAATCCATTTCGGACACGTGAACCAAGCCTTCGACACCCTCTTCCAACTCAGCAAAACAACCGTAATCAGTCAAGTTAGTGACGCGTGCGGTCACTCGCGTGTTTTCCGGGTAGCGAATCTTGATTTGTACCCATGGATCTTCGCCCAACTGCTTCAGACCTAAAGAAACACGATTTCTTTCACGGTCAAACTTGAGCACTTTCACGTTGATTTCGTCACCCACGCTGACAATTTCACTGGGATGCTTAATGCGCTTCCAAGCCATATCCGTAATGTGGAGCAATCCGTCAACGCCACCCAAATCGACAAAGGCACCGTAGTCAGTCAGATTCTTGACGATACCTTTCACTTCCATACCTTCGGTCAGTGCTGCCAACAATGCATCACGCTCGGCACTGTTTTCCGCTTCAAGAACGGAACGCCTGGAAACCACCACGTTGTTGCGCTTCTGATCCAGTTTGATCACCTTGAACTCAAGCTCTTTGCCTTCCAGATGGCTGGTATCACGAACCGGCCTTACATCAACCAATGAACCGGGCAAGAATGCTCGAATTCCGGCAACATCGACTGTAAATCCACCCTTGACCTTGCCATTGATAATACCATGAACAATTTCTTCTGCTTCGCATGCCTTTTCAAGCTCTTTCCAGGCTTCCGCTCTTTTCGCTTTTTCACGAGACAGTCTGGTTTCACCAAAGCCATCTTCTACCGCGTCCAGGGCGACCTGAACTACATCACCGATGTTCAGCGCAAGCTCGCCAGCATCGTTGTAAAACTGCTCGACAGGGATCACCCCCTCAGACTTCAAGCCGGCATTGACCGTTACCCAATCGTTATCGATATCGATTATTTCACCGGTGATAATGGAACCGGGTTTCATGTCCAGTTCTCTTAAACTCTCTTCAAAAAGTTCCGCAAAGCTCTCGCTCATTATTTATCCTGTTAAACATATTTTACTAGCCGTCTGCCAGAAGAAACGGGGTAATTAATTGTCATTGCCTGGACTTATCTGGCTTTTCCATTCCAAGACAAAATGATTTGTGCAAACGGCCAACACCAACCAGCTGGATGCCGTTACATGTTCAGCCCGATTGACACGCTCCTAACCAGTCGACCATGTTTACCTCAGGTTCTGCCTATTGTTTTCAGCACCTTATCGAACACAGCACTTACCGTCATTCCGGTCGTATCCATCTCTATCGCATCTTCTGCGGGCCTTAAAGGCGAAGTAGAACGATTCATATCTCGCTCGTCGCGAGCCTGGATGTCTTTTAGGAGGGCGGAGATTCTAACACTCCCCCCCCCGGCTTTCAACTGGTTAAATCTTCGCTCCGCACGGGCTTGCGCCGACGCGGTCAAGTAAAATTTCAGTGTTGCCTCAGGGAAGACAACCGTCCCCATATCCCTGCCATCGGCCACCAATCCCGGCCTCTGCTGGAAATCTCTCTGACGTTGCAGAAGCGCATCTCGCACCTCGGGTATTGCAGCAACGACAGAGGCCCTTTCACCATTGACTTCCGTACGTAACTCCGATGTCACATCCTGCCCCGACAGCAACACCTGGGTCGGTTCCCCATCCTGGCCAGGTGTAAAAGCCACATCCAGTCGCAAACAAAGTTCGATCAATGCTGGGACATCATCCAGAGCGATACCGCTTTTAACTGCATTCAGCCCGGTAAGCCGATACAGGGCTCCGCTATCCAACAAATGCCATCCCAGTTTCCTCGCCAGCATTTGAGCGATAGTACCCTTACCAGCGCCACTGGGTCCGTCAATTGTCACAATTGGCGCTGAGAAATCCTGAGTAGCCATACAATTAAGACTCCGACCTCAAATTAAAACCGACACGCCTGGCAAGCTCAACGAAATTGGGAAACGACGTCGCCACATTGGCACAATCTCGAATTACAATCTCGGCCTCAGATCGCAAACCGGCCACAGCAAAGGCCATCGCAATACGGTGGTCACCCAAGCTGCTGACCTCGCCACCCTTGAATCTTTGGCCACCTTCAATAACGATACCATCCGGTTTTACCTGAGTTGTCACCCCCACTTTTTTCAAACCATCCGCCATTGCCTGAATGCGATCGCTTTCCTTCACTCGCAGCTCTTCCGCCCCAGATAAGGTGGTGGTGCCGGAAGCACAACAGGCCGCGATAAATAAAACAGGAAATTCATCAATAGCGAGGGGCACAAGACTCCGGGGAACAGTGATTCCCTGTAGCGGAGCATAGCGAACCCGAATATCGGCTACCGGCTCGCCGCCCGCTTCCCTTTCGTTGATCAGCTCAATGTGGCCACCCATAAGCCGAAGAATCGTGATGACACCAGTGCGCGTCGGGTTGACGCCGACATGACGCAGGGTCAGATCAGAACCAGGAGTAATCGAGGCCGCCACCAGGAAAAACGCAGCGGAAGAAATATCAGCAGGAATATCAATTTTGGTTCCAGTCAATGTACCACCCCCGTTGACCGAAACCATGTTGCCTCGTCTGTTAACTGAATAACCAAACCCTTCCAGCATTCGTTCCGTATGATCCCGGGTCGGCACAGGCTCTGTCACCACCGTTTCACCATCGGCATACAAACCGGCCAACAACAGACAGGATTTAACCTGGGCGCTGGCCACTGGCATGGAATAATGAAAGCCTCGCAACTGGCCGGCTCGTTTTATCTCAATCGGCGGACAACCATTTTCAGCCGTTTCAATATGCGCGCCCATCTCACGCAAAGGTTTGGCCACGCGCACCATTGGCCGCTTGGTCAGGGAATCATCGCCGCACAATTCACTAGCAAACGGCTGAGCCGCCAGCAAACCCGCCAGCAAACGCATCGAGGTGCCAGAGTTACCCAAGTATAAAGCGCCCGGAGGTCGCTTTAAGCCATTCATACCGACACCATAGATTTTGACTGCGCCATCAACCGGTCCTTCAATCACCACCCCCATATCGCGAAAAGCCTGCAAAGTCGCCAGCGCATCTTCCCCTTCCAGAAAACCAGACACTTCCGTTTCCCCTTCAGACAAGGCTCCCAACATAATTGCGCGATGAGAAATAGACTTATCTCCTGGCACCCGGATATCACCGGACAAACCGACCGAACGGTTAACGATAAAGGTTATTTCATTGGTATTCATAGCGGTATAGGATTTCTTTTCCAGCAGTTTGGTAAAATGTTCACGAGCAGCTTTAGCGCGGGTGAATACGCCCATCAGCATTTGACTATCTCCGTTTCGTATCGCCTCCGCCAATTTATCCAGGTCTTCACTAAAATGAGACAACACTTTCAGAACCGCCTCTCGATTGGACAAAAAGACATCGTGCCACATCACAGGATCACTGGCAGCAATACGGGTAAAATCACGAAAACCACCGGCCGCATAACGAAAAATCTCTTTGTTGTCATCTTCCCCGGCCAAGGTATCAACTAACGAAAAGGCCAGCAAATGAGGTAAATGACTCGTCGCCGCGAGCACTTCATCATGCTTCACAAAATCCATCTTCAGCACTTCCGCCCCCACCGTTTCCCACATGGTGGCCACCATATTGTAGGCAGCGGGTGAAGCGGAGGCGAGCGGCGTTAAAATGGTTTTATGATGCTCGAACAGTGAGGCGTTGGCGGCTAAAACGCCGCTTTTTTCCGATCCGGCGATCGGATGGCCGGGTATGAAGTTCTCTGGCACATCACCCCAAATCGATTCGACAGTGTAGATAACGGCACCTTTCACACTTCCCACATCGGTAAATACCGTAGAATCAGCCAACCAGGGGTGTAGTTCTCGAAGTAAAGAGTCAACGGCCCGAACCGGCACGGCCATAACGAGTAGATCAGCCGAACGAACCGCATCCTGATAGCTGGTAGCGATTCGATCAATCACTCCATTTTGCAAACCAAGCTCTGTTTCACCCGGGCGAATATCGAAGCCAACCACCTCCTTCGCAAACCTTTTTTCACGAAGCCTCTTGGCCAAAGACCCGCCTATCAAGCCTAGCCCGATTACCGACACGACGTTAATTTCTGGCATATTCCAAGGCCTGTTCCAAGAAGTTCATAAGGTCAACACTAGGCTTTAAATAACACGCTTCGCTTACTTCACCCGTTTTTTTACCCTGACGGCGGGTCCGTCAGGCTTTATTTTTTCAGCGATCTTGCCAGTGCCCTAAGCATAAAATCATTTTCTGCCTCCAATCCAACGCTTACGCGAAGGTGGCGAGGCATTTGATAATTCGCCACTGAACGAACAATGACCCCCTGCTGCAACAAAGACTGATAAACAGTATCTGCATTGTCACCGACATCTACGGCAATAAAATTGCCAACGGAGGGAATAAAGTCAAGCCCCAATCCGCCGAATCCTTTGGCCAACTGTTCAAGGCCCGCTTTATTGATTGCAATGGATTTTTGCAAATACACGGTGTCGCTCAACACCGTAACCGCCGCGACTTGGGCCATTGTATTGACATTGAAGGGATGCCTTACCCGATTCAACACATCAGCTATCGCCAAATTACTCAATGCAAAGCCCACCCTCAACGAGGCCAACCCCAAGGCCTTGGAAAAAGTTCTGGTTACGATCAGGTTTTCATAGTTTTTCAATAAGGTGACGCCATTAGGGTAGTCGCTTTCAGAAACATACTCAAAATACGCTTCATCCAATACCACGACAATATGCTCCGGTACCCGATCCAGAAATGCCTTCAGCTCGCTAATACTAATCCAGGTACCGGTTGGATTGTTCGGATTGGCAATAAAAACCAGGCGGGTTCGGTCTGACATATTGGCTTCTATCGCGGAAAGATCGTGCGCCCAGCCCTTCGCCCTGGCGACAACCGGAGTAGCGCCTGCTGCAAGAGTGACCAACGGGTAAACAGCGAACGCATACTCAGAAAAGACGATTTCATCGCCGGCACCACAATAACTCCTGGCAATAAGATCCAGAACATCATTTGAACCATTGCCCAAGGTGATCGAACCTTCCGGCACACCAAGATGACTGGCCAATGCTTGCTTCAGTTCAAAACCACTTCCATCCGGGTAACGACCGATATCAGCCAGTTTCGCCGAAACTGCATCGCGCACCTTCTGGCTCGGACCGAGCGGGTTTTCATTGCTGGCCAACTTGACAATTCGCTCCAACCCTAGCTCTCGCTGTAACTCATCTTCAGGCTTACCCGGCACATAGGGGCTAATCTTTTGAACACCTGCGTTGGCCAGGGCGCGAAAATCGCACGACATAGATTTACCTTTGTTATTTTTAAGTATCGTATTTCGATATTGCTTGCCGGTATCACTCTCCGGTCCGATCGAAAATTTGCAATCAGTAAGCAAGCGATATCTACAAAACACCAACCGGGTAAGAACCCAGAGTTTTTAACTCGACAGCTTCAGCGGCCAGCTGATCCAAAACCAGAACCACCTTTTCGTCGTCAACATGCCCTTCAAAATCGATATAAAACACGTAGGCCCAGGTGCCGTTCGGTGACGGCCTGGTCTCTATCCGGGTCAAGCTGATTGCATGACGATGGAAGGGTTCAAGAACTCGATACAGTGCCCCCGGCCGGTTACGCATTGACACCAAAATAGATGTCTTATCATGCCCGCTCGGTAACACATTTTCACGACCGATGATCAGAAAACGGGTGGTATTGTCAGGTCGATCTTCAATGTTTTCCGCCATCGTCTGCAAGCCATAAATTTGCGCAGACATAGCGCCGGCAATAGCCGCCGAACCAGGCTCGGTTTTCGCTTTTTTAGCCGCTTCGGCATTACTGCTAACCGTCACCCTTGCCACATTACGCCAGTTGGCTTCGAGCCATTGACGACATTGAGCGAAAGACTGCTGGTGCGAATAAACCCGCACAATGTCTTCCGGCCTAGCCTCTTCGGCTGCCAGAAAAAGATGGTGAATCCGTAACTGCACTTCGCCACAAATTTTTACTGGCGATGACATAAACATATCGAGCGTCTGGCTGACCATTCCTTCGGTTGAGTTTTCAACCGGAACCACTCCGTAGTGAGCCGCGCCGGATTCAACCTCTCGAAACACCTCATCAATCGCCACCCTCGGCACGCTGACTACCGAGTGACCAAAATGTTTTAACGCTGCCGCCTGGGTAAAAGTGCCTTCCGGACCCAAAAATGCGATATGCATAGGCTTTTCAAGAGCCAAACAAGCAGACATTATCTCCCGAAACAAGCGCGCCATTTCTTCGGCATCAAGCGGCCCTTCATTGCTTTCTTTAACCCGCCTCAACACCTGGGCTTCACGCTCTGGCCGATAGAACACCGCCTGATCGGCATCCACCAGCGACCGGGTTTTAATATCCGCGACTTTCTGGGCACAGGCAGCACGACGATTGATCAAGTGCTGAATTTCTTGATCAATCGCATCGATTTGCTCCCGTATCTCAGAGAGTGCTTTTTTTTCCGACTCAGATAACATGGTCAACTATTCACCCCTGCCCTGATCATGTTCCGTCTGATCGGACGCATTCTCAGTTTGCATTTGACCAACATTTGCATCGTCCAGGTCTTCATCAGGCTGTGCATCACCTTCTTCAATCCGCTCGACGCCAACGAGTTTTTCATCTTCTCCAGTCAGTTTGATCAATCTTACCCCCTGGGTATTTCTGCCCAGAACAGAAACTTCTTCTGTTCGCGTTCTAACCAGCGTGCCTTTGTCACTGATGAGCATCATTTCATCACCATCAAAAACCTGGAGTGCACTCACCAAGGCACCATTTCGGTCTGAACACTGCATACCTATTACACCCTGCGAACCTCGACTATAGGCCGGAAAATCTTCCAAAGCGGTACGCTTACCATAGCCATTTTCACTGGCCAGTAAAACAACCCCTTCAGGCGCGGGAATGATCAGAGACATCACGTGCTGGCCAGTCTTCAATTTGATTCCGCGCACACCGCGAGCCGTTCGTCCCACCGATCTGACTTCGGACTCCTTGAAACGTACAGCCTTACCGGAGCTGCTGAACAGCATCACGTCAGCTTCACCATTGGTAATGGCCGCGCCAATCAGACTATCTCCTTCGTCAAGATCCAAGGCGATCAGACCGGATGATCTGGGCCGGGAGAAATTGGTCAATTCGGTTTTCTTAACGGTACCCTTACTGGTCGCCATAAAGACAAAATGACCTTCTTCGTAGCCCTGGACAGGCAGGAAGGTGGTCACTCGCTCACCATCAGCCAGCGGCAGGATATTGACCATTGGACGACCACGTGAAGAACGACTGGCCTGGGGGATTTCAAACACGCGCAACCAAAACACTTTACCGAAATTGGTAAAACAAAGAATCGTATCATGCGAATTGGCAACCAACAGCTTCTCGACAAAATCCTCTTCCTTCATGCTGGTTGCAGACTTGCCCCGACCGCCGCGATGCTGGCTTTGATAGTCAACCAGAGGTTGGGTCTTAGCATATCCGCTATGAGAGATGGTGACTACCAGGGTCTCTTCGGTAATCAGGTCGGCAACCGTCAAATCCCGCTTTGAATTTTGTATTTCGGTCATACGCTGATCGCCAAATTCTTCCTTAACTGCTAGCAACTCATTACGAATTACTTCCAGCAACCGGTCTGGCTCGTTGAGAATTTTCAGTAATTCTGCTATTTGCGCGATAATATCTTTGAACTCGTCCAGCAACTTCTCCGTTTCAAGACTGGTGAGTTTTTGCAAACGCATATTGAGTATTTCCTGCGCCTGAACTGGCGACAGGTAATACTTGCCGTCCCTCATTCCGTACTGAGGTTCCAGATCATCTGGGCGACAGGCATCGGTACCGGCTCGCTCCAGCATAGGAACGACCAATCCAGGTTCCCAGGCACGATCGAGCAAGCGTAACTTTGCTTCAGCCGCGTTTGGCGACGTTTTAATCAATTCGATGACCGGGTCGATATTGGAAAGTGCAACGGCCAAACCTTCTAACAGGTGGCCTTTCTCTCTGGCTTTACGCAATTCATAAATAGTTCGGCGAGTGACCACTTCACGGCGATGACGCACAAATGCTACCAGCACTTGTTTCAAATTAAGCGTTTTGGGTTCGCCGTCGGCCAAGGCCACCATATTGATGCCAAACACGTTTTCCATCTGAGTCTGAGCATACAGATTATTCATAATCACATCGGGCATTTCACCGCGACGCAATTCGAGCACGATTCTCATGCCTTCCTTACTCGACTCATCCCTTAACTCGGTAATCCCTTCAATCTTTTTATCTTTTACCAATTCTGCAATTTTTTCGACTAGCTTGGCTTTGTTGACCTGATAAGGAATCTCGGTAATGATAATGAAATCTTTGTTTTTTGCATCAGTCTCCACCTCATAGCGAGCCCGCAGATAGATTCTTCCGCGCCCTGTCCGGTACGCCTGCAAAATTCCGGCGCGGCCATTGATAATGCCAGCTGTCGGAAAGTCAGGCCCAGGTATTAATTCCATCAAGGCATCAATATCGATATCCGGATTATCCAAAACAGCCAGAGTGGCATTCACCACTTCGTTAAGATTATGCGGTGGAATATTGGTCGCCATGCCCACAGCGATACCGGAAGAACCATTGACCAGCAGGTTGGGAACACGAGTGGGCAATACGGCTGGGATTTGCTCGGTACCATCATAGTTGGGCACAAAATCGACCGTTTCCTTGTCCAGGTCTGCCAGCAACGAATGGGCTATTTTGTGCATCCGAATTTCGGTGTACCGCATTGCCGCTGCACTATCACCATCCACCGAACCGAAATTGCCCTGTCCGTCAATCAGCGTATATCGCAACGAAAACGGCTGGGCCATACGAACGATAGTGTCATACACCGCCGAATCACCGTGCGGATGGTATTTACCAATGACATCACCAACGACACGTGCCGATTTTTTGTACGCCTTGTTCCAGTCATTGCTCAATTCACTCATAGCGAACAAGACTCGACGATGCACTGGCTTGAGACCATCCCTGACATCAGGCAAGGCGCGACCGACAATCACGCTCATCGCGTAATCGAGGTAGGATTGTTTGAGTTCGTCTTCGATATTAACGGGGAGAATTTCTTTCGCTAATTCATTACCCATATATTAAGGTATTCCTATCGGCTGGTGTTGACATCAATTGTGGATTTTTCAGTGACCTACAGTAGGTGAGAGCACGAAATATCAAGTTGCCAAGGATACCATGTTTTCATCTGATCGTGGTCAAATAATACGTTTTTCACGAAATACTGCTCGTCTGGAACCACTAAACAAATACCACCGTCTTATTCTTGTAAATAATTACCCTGTCCTCAATATGGCACCTGAGACCACGAGCTAATACATTCTTTTCCACATCCCTGCCCAGGCGAACCATATCATGCGTGGTATGTTTGTGACCTACACGCACAACATCCTGATCAATAATCGGCCCCTCATCCAGATCTTGCGTCACGTAGTGACAAGTGGCTCCGATAAGTTTTACTCCTCGATTGTATGCTTGATGGTAAGGTCTCGCGCCAGCGAAAGAAGGCAGAAAACTGTGATGTATATTAATTATCCGACCAGAATATCTAGCACAAATTCCTGGAGGCAAAATCTGCATGTAACGAGCCAACACCACCAAGTCTGTCGCGTAAGAATCGAACAAGGACTCGATTTCATCAAAGGCTTTTTCTTTGTTGTCTTTCGACACAGGAATCACGTGAAACGGAATATCATACCACTCGACCATGCGCCTCAAATCCTCGTGATTGGAAATTACGGCAACGACCTCGCTACTTATCTCTCCATCCTGGTGCCGGTGGAGCAAATCGGCCAAACAATGCGATTCTTTACTGACCATAAGAATCACCTTTTTGTTCACCGCCGAGTCAGTCACTCGCCACTGCATATCAAACTCTTTCGCGATCGGATCGAACGCAATCCGAAATGCGTCAAGATCAAAGGGAATTGAACTTGCCTTGATCTCGTTCCGCATAAAAAAATATCCCTCCTGAGGATCAGCGTGATGACTCGCCTCAGTAATCCATCCATTGTAAGTGGCCAGAAAACTACTGACTTTAGCGACAATTCCCACCCTGTCCGGGCAAGAAATAACGAGACGATAGGTATGTTCCATAATAATTCCAATCCAATAAAACCAAAGGCCGCAATAGCGGCCCAACAATGTCTGGTGAAGAAAAAAGGGCAAAGCAATAATACCCGCCCGGTTTTTTCCGAATGCTAACTGTTAACCCATCCTGCGAGGCGAAATTCCTCACTGGAAAAATCGACTCTATATTTTTTTCGCCGCTATGATTTTATCATGCCACAGTTGGGGCGCGGTTTGATGAACCGACACACCCCTCGCGTCTACGGCAACGGACACTGGCATATCCTCGACATCAAATTCGTAGATCGCTTCCATCCCCATTTCAGGAAACGCGACCACCTTCGCTTCTTTCACCGCCTTTGAAACCAGATAAGCCGCGCCACCTACAGCCATAAGATACACAGCGCCAAACTCTTTGATGGCATCGATGGCTACCTGGCCACGCTCAGCTTTACCGATCATTCCAAGTAATCCGGTTTTTTGCAACATAGTATGAGTAAATTTGTCCATCCTGGTCGCGGTAGTAGGCCCTGCCGGCCCCACCACTTCATCTTTAACCGGATCTACCGGGCCAACGTAGTAAATAAAGCGACCTTTGAGATCAACTGGCAGCGACTCACCACGACCAATCATATCGACCATTTTTTTGTGTGCCGCATCTCTACCCGTCAGCATTTTGCCCGATAACAATACCGTATCGCCCGGTTGCAAAGACGCTACCTGTTCGGGCGTCACCGTGTTCAAATCAATGCGTTTGGCGCCTGCGCCGATATCCAACGTAATTTCCGGCCAGTCTTCTAACCTGGGCGCCGTTTGCAAAGCGGCCCCACTACCATCCAAAACAAAGTGCGCATGACGAGTCGCGGCGCAATTGGGAATCATTGCCACCGGCAAAGATGCGGCATGGGTAGGGCAATCCTTTATTTTTACATCGAGAACTGTCGTCAAACCGCCCAGCCCCTGGGCTCCAATTCCCAGTTCATTGACTTTGTCAATTATTTCCAGACGCAGCTCGTCAATCCGGTTTTGCGGGCCTCGTTGCCGCAACTCATGAATATCAATCGGATCCATCAGCACTTCTTTTGCCATCACAGCCGCTTTTTCGGCCGTACCACCGATACCGATTCCCAGCATACCAGGAGGACACCATCCGGCTCCCATTGTCGGCACGGTTTTTACGACCCAGTCAACAATACTGTCGCTCGGATTCAGCATCACCATCTTTGACTTGTTTTCTGATCCGCCACCTTTTGCCGCCACATGCACTTCGACAGTATTGCCAGGCACTATTTCATAGTGAATCACAGCGGGAGTATTGTCCCTTGTATTCGCTCGGGCACCGGCCGGATCTGCGAGAATGGAAGCACGCAATACGTTATCAGGATGTGTATAGGCGCGGCGTACACCCTCGTCTATCATATCGGACAGCGCCATATCGGCGTCCCACTGCACATCCATTCCCACTTTGACAAAGGCGGTCACAATACCGGTATCCTGACAAATTGGACGGTGCCCTTCAGCACACATGCGAGAATTAATCAGTATCTGTGCCATCGCGTCTTTGGCTGCCGGTGACGCCTCTTTCTTATAGGCTTCATGAACCGCTTTGACAAAGTCAACGGGGTGATAATAGGAAATAAACTGAAGAGCATCAGCAACGCTGTCAATTAGATCATCCTGGCGAATTACAGTCATAAGTATTCTCTTGTTGCATATGTATAAATTCAGTCACTGTGCGAGCACTAGAGCAGACAACCCGCCATCGATAGTCGCACTGAAAATAGGAGTAGGAATAGTACATGACTTCCGATTCTGGATAAAGATTCAATCACATCGATTTTTTTTGTTTCCGCCTGATTCCTGCGAGGAAAAAACTGGACGAATAGACAGACTGAGTTTATTTTAGAATGAAACCGGAGTCTGCTTGTTGCAAACCGAATCTATCGTTTCTGTTTTGGAAAGAATGGAATTAAAACTAGCCAAAACAAATAGCAAGTGCTCTAATCCACTTTTTGGTTTCCAATTTAATAATAAAAGGAAAAAGAAGGTTCTATCTTATGCTTAAGAAAATCTTGTTAAGTATCGCCGCGGTGACTTCTTCCGTGGTGCTCTCAGGCTGTCTTGACGACGGCAAGAATAACGAAAACAACAGTATCGATTATCGAATACAGGATCCTGATTTTACAGACAAAACCTATCCGATTTTCAATCCTATAACGAGCCAGCTACCAATCCCGAGTGACCTGATTTGGGACAAGGAGGCGGGGGACGGAACCTTTGCTGTCAGGGATTCCACACCACCTGTTACAACAGCACTGAATCGTTTGAGTGGTGCATCGACCGTAGCCCCCATCGATATCGCGATGAACGGAGCTGTCGATCCGGCAACGGTTGATGGCCGTCCTTTTTTGACTAGCCGGGATGCCGATGGCAACCCAACAGTCATTCCCAATCCCGGCCAAAGCGTATTCCTGATTGAACTGGACTATGCCAGTGGTGAACCAATTACTGCATTGACTTCTGCGGAACCTCCCACCATTCCGGTTACAGTTACCGCACTCACCGCCGCAACCCCGATAACCACAGAAACAGACCCGGCTGTGGTCGCGATGGTTCAGGCAGCCGGTGCCAGTTTGTTCGATCTGGCACAAAATCCTCAATATGAAGCCAGTGTGATCGACCTCAATGATGGCACTTCTCTTATCAGAATCAATCCATTGCAGCCACTTAATCCAAGAAAACGTTATGTGGTAGCAATAACTAAAGAAGTGAAAGATATATCGGGCCAATACATCACAGCCTCGCCCGCCTACCAAAACCTCACTCTGGTACTTAACGAAGGGACAGACAACGAAACATTTCCTCCGCTGGGTTCAAGCAAACTATTACCTGTTCAGAAACTTGTCAACAAACTCTGGGAACCCGTAGCGGAGAAGTATTTCAATCTGCCTAATCAGGTTCGCACTCAGATGGGTATGCCCGCATTGAGCCGTGCAGATATCGCTCTTTCCTACAGTTTCACCACATCCAATGACAAAAAAGTCCTTGGTTATATGGCAGAACCCGATACCTGGTTTGACGACACCTTGCGAACGGCTGTATCAACCGGTGCCCGTAAAGCCGCAATGGACGCTGGAGCCAATGACTACACTACAATAAAATCAGTGATCGACGCCGCCATCGCGACCTGGCCGGATGAGAACACACAAGCGGCACTCGGCCAGGCGTACACCTATTGCGCCGGTCTGGGAGCGACGGCAGGCAAACCGGCGATGGAATGTCTGGGCTCGGTGTTCGCCAAATCTTTTGAAGACAACGGTCTGATCGATACCCGCCCCAAAGCGAGACACGTTACTTTTTACGCCACGACTGACGCTGCCCAAGTATCGGCACTGATGAAAGTGATAGGAATCGAACCCGGTGAAGTCAAAGTCGCAATGGGTTCAATGGAAATCCCCTACTATCTGGGAATTCCAACAGCCACCGATGGCTCGGCATTGAACAGCCAGTTTACTGCCAATCAAGCACTGGCTCAGGCGCTCAACGCACAATTTGGTGTAATTGGATTGAAATTACCGCAGGCAGATCCTTCAGTTTCAACCGTGGTCAACTATCTGTTTCCATTTCCCAAAAAAACCGCTGATATCCAAATACCTGTATTGGCAATCTACCCCGCAAATGCGCAGATGGATACCGGTGAACTTCCCGTCGTGATATACCAACATGGAATTACCAGCGATAGAAGTTCCGCATTGGCGACTGGCAGTCTGCTGGCTAAAATAGCCGGTGTCGTCGTGCTCGCGATCGATCAGCCTATGCACGGGGTAGATGCAATATCGACAACAAGCCAAGAAGAGCTAGCAGCCACATTGTTGGCAGGGGCCGGAATCGATGCTAACGAAGAAACCGTTGCCGCTGTGCTTGCCGGCACATTCAATGTTGGCGTGCTGATGCAAATACAGGCAGCAGGATGTCCGACCAACATTACTGATCCGGCCAATGCGGAACAGGTCGACACCGCAGTCCAGTTGGTACTTAGCGGCACCTGTGGCGCAGAAGCGGCAACTCAACTCGGTGGCGCACTGGTTCTGGAAAACACAGTGGCCAATGGTGCCAGCGTCATTCCAGGGTTACCTAGAACTGATTTCGAACGCCATTTCAATTTCACCGCCGATGCCGCCGCAAACCCAACCCCGATGAACTTCGACCACGACAACGCCATTGGCTCATCCGGATCACTATTTGCGAACCTGAAAAACTTTACCAACTCACGTGATTTGTTGCGCCAAATGGTCAATGACTTGCAACAATTGCGACATTCGATTGGCGAAATTGATTTAAACGGCAATGGCAGTCCGGATTTATCTGCCTCGTCGGTTTTCTATATTGGTCAATCACTGGGAACCATTGATGGCATTCCATTCGTCGCAACGGTCAATCACACGGCAACCACCGCAGACGATATTGTCGCAGCCAACATGAGAGTACCCGGAGGTGGCGTCGTCAGATTGTACGAAAACTCGCCAACCTTTGCGCCTCCAGTATTGGCTGGACTACAGGCTTCGGCAGGCATAGTTCAGGGTGATGCGTCGTTAGAGATATTTTTCAACACCTTGCAGGCCAGCCTTGACTCCGGTGATGCAATTAACTTTATAGAAGATCTGGGCAACACGCCGACCCTGTTAAGCATAGTGATCGGAGACGAGGTGATACCCAACTCGGCCTATCCAGAAGAAAACACTTTCGGTCTGGCAAACCCGGCGCCGCTTTCCGGTTCTGAACCACTGGTTCGGCTGACCAACGCGGCCACTATCAGTTCTGGCACTAACAATCTCGACGGCATTGCAGTAGTCCGCTATCTCGCAGGCAGTCATGGCAGTGGTGTTTTACCCAAACCAGGCGATGCTGACGCAACGGCCGTGTTCGAGGAAATGCTCGGTCAAAGCATCTCGATGATCGCAAGCAAAGGGACGCAAGTCGTCGTTACCGACACATCGGTGATCAAGCAAGGGGAGGAATAGTCTGTCTGTAATGGATGACTTATGTCATATACAGCTCTTTTATCGCAAAAAAGCCGACCGTTAAAGTCGGCTTTTTGTTCGTCCTCCCAGCACAAAAACTCGGTGGAGCTTTTCGCCGACGTAGATTGAAAGTCTGAAGCACCGCATGACAAAGCCCAAAAACCACTATGTTTGGGAGTTGCGTAAATGGTTGTACAAAACCTTGTTCGATATCAATGTTCGTCATCAGTAATAACTTGTTCGGCGTCTTCATCGGATAAAACCACCGACCAACCGTAGTCATTACCATCCATCCCTGTCATATCTGCACGCAAAGTCTGGGCAATGATGCGCTCATTTTCTTTTGACGATTCGATATATTCATTTTGATTTTTGCGATAACTGGAATACAGAGCACGCAAGACGGCGCGGTCGTGTTGCTGGAATAATCTCGAGGCCCGTTTGGCACGATAAGGATGAAATCCCAAAACGTTCAATACGCTTTCTCCCATTTGCAGTGCTGACATCAGGGTTTCTCGCTCAAAAGTCACGCCACATTCCATTAGATCATAGGCATGAGCGCGGCTGGTTGCACGCGCAAAAATACTCAGATGAGGAAAGGCTTGTTTCACCTGTTGAATTAATTGCACCGACTTTTCCCGGTCGGCAATAGCGACAATTAAAATCTTGGCCTCTTTTACACCGGCCGATTCTAACAAATCAAGACGCGTCGCATCACCGTAATAAACCTTTTGTCCGAGGCGACGAATCGTTTCGACGTGATCAGAGTTAAAATCCAATACCGTCGATTCAATGCCATTAGCTTTGAGCAAGCGACCAACAATCTGTCCAAAACGCCCGTAACCGGCGATAATGACGGCATTACTTTCATCCTCAATTTCATCGCTATCACGAATGGATGTTTTATTCACTCGCGGCAAAATCAATCGATCCAATAACATCATTAACAAAGGCGTCAACATCATCGAAAGGGCAACCAACAAAATGAGCAGTTTGACCAAGGCGACCGGCAAAACGTTTAGGGTTATCGCCATACCAAATAGAACAAAAGCAAATTCGCCTGCCTGTGCCAACGCAAAGGAAAACAGCATCCTTTTGGTTGGATTCATTTTAAAAATAGCGGCGATGACAAATAAAATCGAAATCTTGACGATCAATAACCCGACAACCAATCCGACAACAACGACAAAAGATTGCCCCAACAACTGAAAATCGATACTGGCGCCAACCGTCATAAACAGCAACCCTAGCAACAACCCCTTAAATGGCTCGATATCCAGCTCTATCTGGTGACGATATTCAGATTCTGCCAACACCACGCCAGCAACAAACGCACCCAAAGCCGGCGACAGGCCGACTGTCTCCATCAATAAAGTGATGCCAAAGACAAGAAACAAGGTCAAAGCGGTAAACAATTCACGAACTTTGGTAGAAGCGACAAGACGAAAAATGTGCCGCAAAACAAAGTGACCGACCAGGACAATTACGGCAATACTGCCCAAGACAGCGACGACTTGGAGCCATGCCGCTTGTCCTGCAATCAAACTATGGGACACAGCCTCTTTTTTGACATCGACATCCATCGCCAACAATGGCAGGATGGCCAGAATTGGAATAACGGCAATATCCTGAAAAAGTAATACAGAGAAAATATTGACCCCCGCTGGTGTCCTGGTCATTACTCTTTCGTTGAGTGTCTGCAAGACAATGGCTGTCGATGACAGTGATAGAATCAAACCAACCGCAATCGCGGCTTTTATATCAAGTCCCAGCAGCAACGCAATACCCGACAGCGCAATGGTAGTCAGCAAGACCTGGGTTCCCCCCATACCCAATATCGGACCACGTAACTGCCATAGATGCGATGGACGCAGCTCCAGTCCGATAATAAAAAGCATCATCACCACACCAAACTCGGCAAAATGCATCACTTGCTCGCGCTCGGCTTCCGAAGCACCAACCAGGCCCAGCAAATAAGGTCCGACGACAATACCGGCCAATAAATAGCCTAATACGGCACTGAGATTCAAACGCTTCACCAATGGCACGACGACAACGGCTGCACCTAAATAAACAATCGCTTGTTGCAGTAAACTGTCAGTCATTTCACCTTCAATACCGATAGCAACTCAGTCCAGATATCGTTCCGTTGCATTTCTTCGTAATGTATTGGCTTATCACGCAAATGCGTTAATAATTGCCGATACGCCTTGACGCTCAACAGAATGTCTCGGGTACGAATACGGTGCGTACCGTAGATAACATAAGGAGGTAAATAGTGCATTCCAGTAAAATAAGCCATTTGTTCGATGGGACGCAACAATTCATCAATGGTATAGCGATTGATACCGTCTCTTGCGTAAGTGGATTTAGATGCGCCAGCGGTAATCACGCTGATAAATTCTTTGTCTTTTAGAGCGGTTCCTTCACTGCCGTAAGCAAAGCCATATTGTAAAACCAGATCCTGCCAGATTTTAAGCATCGCCGGTGATGAATACCAGTAAAGAGGATGCTGGAAAACAACGACATCATGCTTGACTAGTAATTCTTGTTCGTATTTGACATCGATATAAAAATCGGGATAAGCCGCGTATAAATCGTGGATAGTGATATTGTCCAATCGACTCGCAGCATCAATTAACGCCCTGTTGACATTCGAACGATGTATCATCGGATGGGCGAACAAAATCAATATTTTTTTTGGTACGTGATGCTCTGTTGAATCCACGATTTTTAATGCCCTGGTTTTTAAGATTTATATGCAGCAAAGCTCCGACCGTCGATGAACCAAACGATTTAGCTCACAAACTGACATCGTATCGCTCGCTCGTTGAAACGACAAGGGTTACTGCAACCGAATGCGAAAAACAGTTACTTCGATCTGGATACAGTAGAACCGCCCAATTCAGCTACAGTGATTAAAAGGCCTGTCCGGTTGTTTGATTCAATATCAACCTAGAGATGATCCGCTCGATGAAAAAACATACTTAAAAGATACCATCATTGTCGGCGGACTCGTGTTTCTGGCCTTCTACATACATGATCTTATTGACTACGATAACCCGCGCTTGGATAAAACCATTACAGAACTGCAATCGGGAGACCCGACTGCCATCGCGCAGGCGCTTTTGGACATTTCTTCGTTAGACATGGCGTCAGCATAGTGGTGCTGTAACCCTGGTTGACCCGGCTATTGGCCGAAGCAGGGCCGGGAATACAAGCAAAAAATCCGGGGTAGTGGTTCGATTCCAATAATACCAGGACGCAGAAATTCAACGATGGGCAATGGTGAAGGTACAACAGAAAATATCTAGCGGCTTCCGTTCCATGAAGGGGGCAAAAGTTTACTGCCGACTTCAGGGTTACTTGTCGTCCACCTGCAGAAAAAATAATGTTGGCGCAGTGGAAGCGCTTGGGTGTTTATTTACAGGCAAATGGCCTGACTGTATTCAGCAGGAATTGAATCAGATGCATTTTGCAGCTGAATGGTTACCAATTATCAAATAGCGCACGGATTTTGCTCCAAATGCGTTGACGGCTTTTTGCCTCCTGCATAGCACCCTGTAACAGTTGACAGCACAGTCATCTAATTGGCGAACAGCGTATTTATAAATGATTTAGTTGCATCAAGGCGTTGCGTCGACTTTGATGATTCAACTGATTTTTTACCCAGACATCCCATGCCTACAGGCAAAAACACCCCTGACTACCCATGGCAGAACCACGAAAAAATTGCGCGACCTTGCCACCTTGCGTCCCCGACTCCTCTATAATCCTAAAAATCGCAGTAGGATTTTAGGTTGACAGATACTGAGTTAATACGTAATGTGCTGGCTTCATCGTTAGGTCATGTTTAACTACATGGATAAAAGGGAATGATCGATAAGTTGCCTTTTATTTTGGGAAGTCGGTGCGTTTAAAAGCAATGCCGACACTGCCCCCGCAACGGTAAATTGGTTACATTACTTTGTAGACCACTGCAAGTCAGTAAAAGTCTGATGACTTTGAAAGCTTGTGGGAAGGTGAAGTAATTGGGCATACTTTGCGCCCAGCTGATGAGTCCGGATACCAACCTGATGATTTGTAATAAAGGTGTTGCGGAGGGCTTCATCGGGTAATCACGTCTTTTGACCATTTTACTTCTTTTCCCTTCTCGACTCCGACTGACAACCATTACCAGACGGAGCAAATTTAATGCTAACTCAAAATAAACTTTCTTTTCGGCCAGGCTTGTTTCAGCCATTATCCACAGTTTTTGTCGCATTGCTGCATTGCTTATGGCAGCAACATCAGTCAATGCGCACTATCAAATGACTTGCATCCCGGATTTAATTCCAAGCCGATGCAGCCTGGTTCAGCTAAAAATGCATTTTCGAAAGCACCCGATATTCAGATTCCAGCCCATGCTGACTTCGGCCTAATTATTCACCTAAGTTAAGTTCTTTTATTTTAAGTTGCGTAATTTTTTACGAATGTTGCCCTTCGCACTGGAGCTATAGTGCGTATTGAAAAAGTTAAGGGGACTCGAAAAGAAATTAACCCTCTATCAAAGGATTCTTGCACATGAAAAACAGTCCGCGTTTTACCTTTCTACTGACAATCACTCTCTTCTTTGTGGCAACCACATCTGTTTTTGCCGACAACAATGCCCTTGAGTGGGCTCAAAATCTCCCGGAAAACATCGAAACCCACTATCCTATCACCATCAACAATGGTAACAGGGAAATCACGTTTGCCTCACCGCCGGAAAGAGTCGTCACCAATGGAGACAGCAATATCATTGAGTTAATGTTCGTACTAGGTCTGGAGGATAAATTGATAGGGTATGCTGGATTCCCCTATTACGGTTATGAAGTCTCTGCCAAATATAAAGAAAAATTAAAAAGTATTCCCATGGTTTCAGAGGGATACATCAAATTACAAAAATTGCTTTCCGTTAACCCTGATTTCTTTTTGTCAGGATTTTGGTATGGGCTGGATATCCCCGGTGATTGCACACAGAATTGCGTTACACCAAAGGAACTTTCTCGCTATGGAATAAACAGTTATGCTATTTCCGAATCTTTGGTTCGTGTGATGAAAAAGCCGCCCGTAAGCATGGAAGATGTTTATACTGATATCCGCAATCTGGGCATTATCTTCAATGTCCAAAAACGGGCCAAAGAGCTGATTTTAAAAGACCACCAGCGAATCAAAGCACTTCGTGCCGTTACCGCCCACGTTGATAAACCACTGAAGGTCTTTATCTATACAGGGGGCTATGAAACACCTAGAACAGCAGCAGGACAGGCGATGCCAAGCGCTTTGGTCGAACTTGCTGGTGCCAAAAATTTATTTGGTGATATCGCAGATAGCTGGGTCAATGTCAGTTGGGAAGAAATTGTCGGCCGCAATCCTGACGCCATTCTCATACTTGAGTATGGAGAATATCTCGGTAAAAATCTCAAACGCTACTTGCTTGACAATCCTGGGATGAAAGGAGTCAACGCTGTAGTCAACGATAGAATATACATTATGCGAGTTGAAGACGCCTATACTGGACCACGGGCTGTGACGGGTTTAGAGATAATGGCCCATGCCTTTTACCCCGAGTTGTTTTAGGACTCCACAAAAACGGTTTCCAACAGGATGTAATTGTTTTGGATTTGTGAACTGTTAAATCCTTGTGAGTCTTAAACAAAGCTGACAATTTGAAACATAGCAGAATGCACTCATTCGGTTATCTGATGTTTCAAAAAGAAAAAGCAACGAATTGATTTACTTTTTTTCATTGATGACAGGACCGGGTGTTAAAAATAAGAGGAGGTAGGGCTTGTTTTTTCGTTCAAATATGCGGGTATTAATCTTCGCACTGATAGTTATCCTTATTGTCAGTATGACTATGGCTGTCTCCATAGGGTCTATTTCTCTTCCTTTTGGTCGCGTATGGTCAATTATTTTTGATCAAATGTTCCCCAATATACTAAACGGAGACTGGCCCAGAAATGAGATTGGCATCGTTTGGCAGATTCGTCTGCCAAGAGTAATTTTAGGGGCGCTTGTGGGTGCTGGTCTTGCTGTCGCTGGAACAACCATCCAGTCTTTAGTGCGCAATCCGCTGGCCGACCCTTATCTGCTTGGCATCTCATCGGGGGCTTGCACAGGAGCAGTTTTTGTTCTGCTCTTTGCCTCTCGGCTTTTTGAGATCAGTCTCGAAGGGCTTTATGCGGTTTCTTTTGCCGCATTTTTAGGAGCCTTTTTCGCATTTTTTCTTGTGTTTGCGATTGCCCAGGAAGCCAATAAGCTCACTCCGACGCGGATGATTCTAGCGGGATTGGCTGTTTCTTATCTCTTTATGGCCCTTACCAATTTTATGATATATCTCGAACAGCGCAATGGTGCGACATCAGCCATGTTCTGGATGCTGGGTGGTTTGGGAGGCGCGCGTTGGGATAAACTGACTGTCCCCACAATTGTCTTAACAGGCAGTATCATTTTTTTATATTTGCAGGCTAGGTCTCTTAATTCAATGCTGATGGGAGATGAGAATGCGACCACACTTGGGGTGGATATCAATAGATTCCGCAGAATTCTTTTTGTGGCAACCTCCGTTCTTACCGGCGCTCTTGTGGCAGTCAGTGGTTCCATTGGTTTTGTCGGGCTGATTATTCCCCATGTCACAAGAATGTTGGTTGGCGCAGATCACAGGAGAGTGCTGCCGGTGGCAGCCTTGATCGGTGCAATATTTCTTATCTGGGTCGATGTTTTTGCGCGGGTTGTATTTGCACCCCGAGAATTACCGTTGGGGATTGTGACCGGGTTTATCGGTGCTCCCTTTTTTGTTTGGCTTTTAAAAACCAAGGGCAAGTTGTCCTGATATAGGTGTGGTGTGGGACTGAAAATTGAAAACCTCTCATGGGGGGCAGATGCTAAAAGAATTGTAGACGGTGTAAGTCTTGAAATCGCCGACGGGGAGTTTGTGGGCATTGTCGGACCCAATGGCAGTGGCAAATCGAGCCTGTTAAGATGCATTTATCGGGTGAACCATCCTCTATCGGGGCGTATTTTTTTTAATGGCAGAAATATCTGGGAGATGACGGCAAAAGAACTGGCCAGAGAAACGGCTTCGGTCATTCAGGAAACAAGTGAACAGTTTGAACTCAGTATCAAGGAAGTAGTCATGATGGGGCGTAACCCCCATAAGGGATTACTGGATAAAGACAATAAAGAAGATGAAGCTCTGGTATCCTGGGCACTGGAGCAGGTCGGATTGCTGGATTTTAAAGAGCGATTATTTCATACGCTTTCTGGCGGAGAGAAACAGCGGACGCTCATCGCGCGCGCATTAGCCCAACAGGCACAATTTATCATGTTGGATGAACCGACAAATCATTTGGATATTCACTATCAACTGGAGATCATGGAGCTTGTAAAAAGAATCAAAGTAACGTCTCTTGTGGTTATGCATGATCTGAATCTTGCGGCCATGTACTGTGACCGTATTTATGTTATGAACCATGGAAAAATCCATATTTTTGGTCCACCTGAAGAAATACTCACAGAGGAGCTGATCAATGAGGTTTACCGGGTCAATGTCGATTTCGGTCGGCAGAAGCGAACAGGTAAGCTTCACCTCTCCTTCTCCCATAGATAATTCTTATTGCCCACAAGGCTCAGCCATCTTGAGGTGTCGATTGGGCATTGGCGGTGCTCTCACATAAATCGGAGAAGTAACTCATCGAGATCGAAGCAGCGATTAAACCTAAAAACCGCAGTAGGCGGCCGAGTATTTTTCTAAGCGTTTCATTTTCGTGGTTTTTTGCTATTACACTAGTTCACCCAATAGGTGAAATTTGCTCCAGAGCACACCCTGTATAGCATGCTGATTACCCATGCGACTCGCAGCATCAATTAACGCCCTGTTGACATTCGAACGATGGATCATCATCGGATGGGCGAAAAAAATCAATATTTTTTTGGTACGTGATGCTCTGTTGAATCCACGATTTTTAATGCTTTCGTTTTTAAGATTTATATGCAGCAAAGCTCCGACCGTCGATGAACCAAACGATTTATCTCACAAACTGACATCATATCGCTCGCTCGTTGAAACGACAAGGGTTACTGCAACCGGATGCGAAAAACAGTTACTTCGATCTGGATACAGTAGAACCGCCCAATTAAGCTACAATAATTAAAAGGCCTGTCCGGTTTTTGATTCAATATCAACCTAGAGATGATCCGCTCTATGCAAAAAACATACTTAGTCGCCCCTGAAAAACACCCAACCTTATGAATTTTATTAAAAAATTCCCATTTCAGGGAGACAGATTCGACCAAAAATAGTATACTGACTC
>PDSQ01000071.1 GCA_002747055.1 Gammaproteobacteria bacterium | reverse complement strand
TAGTTCAACATGAACGTCTGGGTCGGACAGTCACTGGCACGGCAGCGGTAACGCTGTTCGCCCGAGGCACTTTTACCTGCACGAGTGATTCGGTCGCTATCGCAATGAGGGCAGCATACTTTGATATAACAAGACATGGCTAATTATACATCAAAAAACAGAAGTGACCCACTACCGTCTTGTTTTCTTGGTGTATGATGACACCCTCTTTTTTAATGCGGATGCTGGCGGTAACGGAAACCTTGCCATCCTTGCGGGCGCGGCGTTGAAATGTGGCCATGTGATCCTCCGGTGCAACATTATTTTCTTATGTTGCACTCCTGTATCACTAATGGCACGGAAATGCCAGATTTTAGAACGGGTTAAAACGTAAATAAACGGATGGTTTACGTTTATATTTTTGATTTATGAGGTAAATTGTTGAAATTATTGAATAGACGTTTTTGTACTGCCCCTATGCTTCATTGGACGGACAGGCACTGTCGTTACTTTCATCGCTTGCTGAGTCAAGAAGCCGTGTTATACAGCGAAATGGTGACGACAGGTGCAATCCTGCGGGGTGATGCAGGGCGTTATCTGGCTTTTAATGCGGCGGAACATCCGTTGGCCTTACAGTTGGGGGGAAGTGAGCCAGCGGATATGGCAACCTGTGCGCAAATTGCACAGCAGTATGGTTATGATGAGGTGAATATCAATGTTGGTTGTCCCAGCGAGCGGGTACAGCGGGGTGCGTTTGGCGCCTGTTTGATGGCAGAGCCTGGGTTGATTGCAGAGTGTGTTCGTGTCATGCAGGGTGACGTGGATATTCCGGTGACAGTAAAACACCGGATCGGGATTGATGATCAGGAAGATTATAGTGCGATGGCCCGCTTTGTCGATACGGTGGCGGCGGCGGGATGCCAAACCTTTATTGTGCATGCACGCAAGGCCTGGTTAAAAGGCCTGAGTCCAAAAGAAAACCGCGATATACCACCGTTACGTTACGATCTGGTCTATCAGCTGAAACAGGCATTCCCTGAGCTGGAAATCATTATTAACGGTGGCATTAAAACGCTGGACGAATGTCGGCAACATCTGGAGCAGGTTGACGGCGTGATGGTCGGGCGAGAGGTTTATCATAACCCGTGGTTACTGGCACAGGTTGACTCCTTGTTTTATGGTCAATCTGCCAACTTGACACAGCGTAAACAGGTGTTGCCTGCATTATATGACTATGTTGAACAACAGACAGCCCATGGAGTCCATTTAAACCATATCAGCCGTCATATTCTCGGTTTATTTCAGGGGTTACCGGGCGCTAAACAGTGGCGGCGATATATTAGTGAAAATGCCCACAAACCGGGAGCTGGGTTTAAAGTGTTACAGGCAGCGGCAGCATGGGTTTAATACGCTTAGCTCCAATAAAAAAACAGTATCTGCTTTACTGGAGCAGTTCTGAATAACTTTCAAATTTTTGAATTCCGTTGGCTGACGAAAGATGGTAGACAAGACCATCGCCAACATAGACACCAACATGGGCTCCATATGAATCAGGGAGCCTGTAAATCCAAGTGTGTATC
>PDSQ01000070.1 GCA_002747055.1 Gammaproteobacteria bacterium | reverse complement strand
CTGCCAGCTCCCGTCTTCCCGCAGATGAAATTCAACAATATCGCCTCTGCCGACAAGGCCAAGCTGCAGGGAGCGCAGGGGGAGGTCAAATTCCGTTTTAATCCGGCGGCGGGACTCTTTCCCTGTTGAATGTACCCGTTCATGTGCAATACGTCCTTCGGCGGTGTAGATATTTTCTGTCCACTGCTGCTCAACATGGATCAATGCACACTGCCTCGGACAGAAAAGATAGTGCTGAAGGGCGGAGATCATGACGAGGTCGTCTTCGGGGTACATAAATCAGAATCCATTAATCTCTTCTGGGACCAGTCCTTCGAGATTTTCCAAATTGTAGCTCCCGTCACTGTTGACATGCAAGGTTCTGTGTACCTTGGCAGAAGAAAACTGGCCGGCTTTACTGTTGTGTTGCCACCAAATCACTTTTTCAATAGCCATACTTCCTTCGGGGCGGGCGGAGGATGCATCTCCTTCAAAAATTCGTGGCAGTACAGCCTTGATCAGTTCTGCGTCTTCAGGGCCGAATCCGGTACGTTCTGCAAGTTGTGGTGATATGGCACCGAAAGCAACGTAAACCGCTTTGTCTACCCGGTGTTTCGTTCCCATGGTATCTGAACTTTTCTTGTTGTCATCACCTTCACCACTGACACTTTTCGTTATCTGGATACTGGAGATGTTAACCGGTTCCACGCTGAAGGCGGATTGAATGGTGACGGGTCCACGAATCGGAATAGAAACACCATCTTTACTTTCGCCTTTGAAAGCAAAAAGTTGCCCAAAAGAGCGAACATCAAGCCATTTTTTGCAGGCTTTTTGAGCAGCATCTTCCGGAGAAGTCTTTTTTGCATTGAATATATCTTTTCCAAGACCAAATTCCTCCGATTCTGCTCTTTCTTTCAGGCTTTTCATTCCATCAATTTTGTTCTCGTTTGATTGGACGAAAATGGGATGTCCATCAGCCAACAGGCGATTGCGAATTTTACGTTTCAAGCAGACGTCGGAGACTTCTCCAAAACCATTGTAGTCAGCACGTGGGCGATTATCATTCAGAGGATCTCCGTTTGGGTTGGCGTTCTTGACGCTGAAAATGATGGCAAAATCGATTTTGTTGTTCAGACTCATAACGTATCTCCTTCTTCTTGTTTTGTGTTAGTCCAATATTGTTTTTGGCAGTGGTAACCAAGCAGAAACTCTCCTGAGAGAGGGCGGTCAGCGTTAAAATCTCCTGGCTGGAAAAGATCCATTATTTCGCCCAATTCTTTACGACGATTGACCAGAAAGCCCTTTCTGGATTTTTGTAATCGTTGCATATAAGGTTGCAATGCGAGTTCAAGATTCCTCCACGCAGAGCATGGGCGATCCGCAAAGTGCTGCATCATTCTGGCGGCATTGGTTGGGCGGTTTTCTCCGGCAATGCTGAGGGCGATTTCCTCGATTTTGTCTGCTACCGCAAGCAAACGGCCGAAGAGGTAATCTCTTGAGGTGTTTTCGTGTTCCAGTGACATACTGTAATTCCTCCGTTGTTGTGGGTCAGGGTGACGTTTATAGTAGCCTTTATAAAGA
>PDSQ01000072.1 GCA_002747055.1 Gammaproteobacteria bacterium | reverse complement strand
AGCCGCCTTCTGGGCTAATGCGGATAGTTGTTTCTTGTTCATCGTATCTACCTTAACAAGTTAACGTGAAGGCAGATACACAGTCTTATCTACAGTCTCAATCAGGGAAATATTTATATCTCTGGCCGGGTTCCGTCCTGCCTTCCCATGAACCACAGCATAATCAAATACCTGTTGAATAAATCCTTTTACCCGCTTGGCAGCATCTATCGCTCCCCCGGCTGGAAACATTCTTAATCACCGGAATTAGCTCAGGGGCGGTCAGCGTATCAACATCCCGCGCACCGATCAGGGGAAACACATCACGTTCAAGGTAGTTGATAGTCCGGGTTGCATGGGATTCAGACCAACCGGCCTTATTTTCCTTGTACCACTCCAGTGCAATGCCTTTAAAGGTTGATTCATGGCTCGGGTGCTTTTTCACCTGCTTTTCTGCTGATGGGTCAATACCATTTGATACCTTTTTCTTGGCCTCATCTCTCAGCTTTCTGGCTGCGCTTAAACCAACATCCGGATATGTACCGATGGTATAGGTTTTCTCTGGTGTAATGAGCTTGCCGCTTTTGTTCTCTCTGGGCACACCAAACTTATAGCGATAACACCAGACCTTTGTTCCAGAGGGTAAAACCTCACAATACAGCCCACCACCACCAGGCAGATTGTATGGCCTATCCTTGCCCTTCTTCGGCCTGATGTCTGCATCAGTGAGCTTATTTCTGGCGTACTTTTTCATAAAGCGGGTATCAGATTTTCGGGTATGACGTGTTACCCGCTATTATGCCCGCTTCCCGATTGGATACCCACTTATTCTTATTAATAAGCTGCTAACTATAAAACGGCCTAAGCCCTTGTCCAGAAACGAAAACAGGCCACTGAATAGTGACCTGTCATGTATAAGTGGTCGGGGCGAGAGGATTTGAACCTCCGACCCCCACAACCCCATTGTGGTGCGCTACCAGGCTGCGCTACGCCCCGACCGAAGAAGATGGAAGATTACCCTAGACTTGGCGGGCTTGCAAGGCAGAGCCATTAAGTTAAATGTGAGTTAAGGGCATTTTTTCAGTTGATTCCAGAAAAACAGGGCGGCAGCCAAGTGTCCAAAGACATGAACGAGCAAACCCTGATATGAACGGACATTGGAGGCGACTTCAATCCCGACTTTCTTTTCAATCCAGGCAAATAGCGCCTCAATTGGCTGACGTACCTGTGATACAGCGGTTGACAGCCATTGTTCGTCGGCCTCCAGGTGCTGTCGTCCCTTTTTCTTTTTGACCGACGTCAGCACAGTCAGCTGTTGGGACTGTTCAACCTCGGCAGCATCGGGCCGTTGATAGGCTTTATCACCCAACACCTCCTCTTGCCTCAAAACCGGTGTCAAGATCCGTCTGATCATAGACTCTCTTTTTAAAAATTTCAGGCTTTTTCTTGTACCATTGCTTCATCGCTTTCACGGGAGTCAAATGTCCCAGATTCCGCTGAACAATCTGGTGATTATACACCTGATTATAATGCTCCAGAGTCGTTATCATGGCTTCAGCCGAACAGAAGCAGGTTGACTTCACAATTTGTGATAGACGACC
>PDSQ01000064.1 GCA_002747055.1 Gammaproteobacteria bacterium | reverse complement strand
ATTGGCATCATAACTGAAGGTCGTGATGCGCCCTTCGGGGTCTGTCACCTGAATAAGGTTATCCCGCGTATCATAATTCAGTATGGTTACGCCCTGATTCGGGTCCTGTGGAAGAACCCCCAAATTTGTAAACTTTGATGGTTAATCTCTGATCAGTCATCTCTCCAGAAATGCTGTTTCACATGATCCTCTAAAATTCTCGCCATTGCCTCCACGTCAATTTTCCCACTACTTTTCTTAAAACTGTACCGGCCTGTGAACAACGCATGTGTCCAAGCGATAGGTGAAATCCGGGTGAACTCATCAATGACTTTTTGCGAGGCACCGTTGGCCAGCATCTTTTGATAAACGGCATTCAGAATCATACTGTTGTAGGCGACGATGCAGTTGGCGACCAACCTGGCTGCATGGGCGCTGACCCGGTTTTCAACGATTCGCTTACCTTGGAATACACCGTTATATGTCTTTTGAATATAGCGTTGTATTCAAACAATGCCGCTTTGAGTCTGGCATAACGGGCATGGGAGTTGAGCTTTCGAATGATATTGCTTTGAGTGTTTTCCTGCATGATTAGTGACAGTAATACCCGGATAACGCCTCGCCGCTGAGACCGAATGCGATCAACATTGATTACGCCCTTGGGCTTGAGAATGCCGGTATCGTAGTCCAGCGTCGTCGCAGAATAAATGCCGTCAGCGGCATCCCGCACGTTCTTGATGCTGGGGACGTAATCCACGTCGATGGAATCTAATGTGACGAAATTCAGCTTATTTAGCGAGTGGTTATCGCCTGTTACCATGTGGATATCAATGTCGGTTTTATTGTTGTAGATCATGTCGTACAGCGAGTGGCCTTCATACTCATTCAGTCCCATATTTTTCGCATTGACCGCCACATAGTTGGCGAGCAGCGTGTAAAGTGAAATGCCTCGGCCTTTGCCCAAGTGCTTTCTGGAATAGCGGGACTGAATCGTGCTGTCGGTGGTCGAAAATTTTTGCCCATCGGCATCGGCCAGCACCTTCTCATCCATGAGGTTCCACTGTTTGAAAATCGGTAGCGAGTGAATATGGTTGCTGACAATTTCATTGGCGGCGCACAGCGTATCTACCCGCACGAAATCCTCACGCACCGCACGTAACTGGCTGGTTTCCAAATCAGACATATCAGCCATTTTCAATACCCCGAACCCAAACGCCTCCGACAACAAGCAGGCATTGATCGCCAATGGCAGCGGCTTTTTCCGCTTGGTGTAGCGATCCTTCAAGTGGGTAAACCCGTTCCACATGCCAATTCGATCACCGATAAACATCATGATATTGGCGATTTCTACCTTCGGTAGATTTTTAAAGAAGGCGTCGTCCAGCTTTTCAACACTGTCATAGAGCAGGCTCCAGTGCTGTTGCCCATTCTTGGTTTCGCGAACACTAACCCCTGGGTTGTTGTTTTCACGAATGTTGTGAGTTGTTCTTTCCCAAGCGTTATTCAGTTCCTGAAGAGCGTCATCAAGCCGCTGATCACAGTAGATGGGTATTTTGGGGTAGCCAAACTCTTTGGCTATTTTTTCAACGTCATCAACAAGTGCATCATCCACCAGGTCGGCATCAATATCACAATAAGAAACGCTGTCGTTGCAATACAGGCGGCCTCGGTCGATTTCATGGTAAACTTTTTGGTAGACAAAAAATTCGAACAAATACGGATCGATGTGTGTATCCGTAGCATCTCGCTTCAAATAGGGGGTCATGTTTCTGGGTATGGTAAAGCCCAAGTCATCGTAGATTTTTAAATCGGATGGACTCTTGCCGCTGGCATAATGTGCTTTGAGCATGACAACCAAGTCACCGATATAACTGTGCTTCTTGTAATACTCCAGTCCCACTGTGGTAAATATCGGGCGCAGATACAGCGAAAACTGCTCTTTGGGTAACAGGTTGTAAGCAGCCTCGTTCAGCTCGCCCTGACTCATATTTGGGTTTCGATTTGGAAACCACTTCAGAAACTTCGCCAGCTTGGGAAAGTCCGTGACCACCTTGGAGCTATGCTCCATGTGCGCCATCGAGGCATAGGTCTTGCCAGCATCCATAATCGCGCGCGTGTGATAGCAGAAACTCACAATCAGGTTGTCCATGATTTGCTGGTAACGGTGATAAACAAAGCACAATGCATGCAGCCACTGTTGTGGTTGGCTGAGTCTCCGTAACCGGGATGCGGCATACTGCTCGGCGATGTCGGCGTAGTAGCGAATGGCATTTTTTGATAAGCCCAGCGAGATACCATCATCACGATTCACCAATGCTGCAAGCTGTTCCGAGATGACCGATGGCAATGATGAAACGGCGACACCCAGCCGGTTTTCTTCAGTGATAAATGCATTGCTGAACATGTCCTGTAGCGTTCTATAGGACGGGATGATCAGATTTTGATGATCGAAGTAAGCCAGCAATTGGCGAAAAGCGCTGTGCCCTTTGGGATAGTATCTCAATAAATATCCGATATGCGATTCTATTTCAGCCGTATACTGAGGCGACCAACTGCGGTAATCAAAAAGTGAGAGTATCGCCTGGCGTTGGTTACGTGCATATTTGCGAGAGAGTGCTCCTTTGAACTGAGAGGCGTCAGCACTGTTATAATAGGTTGCCACGATATACTGAACATCGCTGCTGACCTCATCGAGCGAGAAACTGAAAAACTGCTGTTTGGCCTTGAAGTAGCCCAGTTGGAGAATGAAATGAATACGGGTCTGGGTATTACGAAACTGTTCAACTGCGGTACGTTCTGTCGAATTTAACGAGAAATACAGGCTTTGTTCGTAAGTATTGAAATCCGGTCGAGCATATAACTCTTCGACTTCCGTGCTGGATAGCAGTTGTATGCGCTTGATAGTTTCCATTGACGATAACGGCGTGTTTCTTACAAGGGTTCACTCACAATAAGGTATTGGTTATTTCTATACAGGTTGCAATGGGTAGCCACATTTCAATGCATGAGTGTTCATCAGGATCGACGGGTAAAAAGTCATACTGTTGATAAAACGGAATAACCTCTGGAGTCATAGGATCAACAAACAGTCCGATCGCTGAAATTTGTTGCGCGACCAGAACCGTCCGGTAGATGGCATCAATCAATAATTTTTCGCCTAACCGTTGCCCCTGGTGGGAACGATCCACAGCGAGGCGAGCCAGCTTTACGGCGTTCAGTGGATGAGGGTGCTTTTTATAATCTCTGTGGGCAGGCGGCGTTGTCACTGAATATCCAGTAAGCGTGTGATAACCAATGATGGTAGCAGGTGCAGCCTCCCAGCAGGCTACGTAAGTTTTTGAGATATGTTTTACGGTTTTCTGCCGGGCTTGTTGTTGTAAGAACTGATTTAATTCACTGGCGCCACAATCAAACGTTTTTCGATCGTGTTGGCGGGTGATTTCTTCAATGATCACGGACATTCACCGTATCCTTATAGTGCTTTGCGGCTTTAAGCAGTTTGGTGTTTGCTTTGGGCGGATTTTCCATAGCGGCAAACAATGCATCAGCACCCGCCATCGACAGATGCAAGGTTTCAGTCCGTTCAATCACGTTACGTGCTTTCTCCATCGCCGACTCAATAAGGAACTGTGAAAGAGTTGCGCCGGAGTAATCCGCCGCCCGCTGTATGATTTCCTGAATCTCTGTGGAGGTTCGTGCAACCAAACGGGTTTCTTTGCGTTCTGCATTAGTAGTCATATGTCACCTGCGTTTCAAAACCTGTAAGGAGATATGATAGAAAATGCCGCGTGTGGGATATGCCAGAGTGAGTTCGACTGGCCAAAGTCTTGAAGTACAACTGGAAAAGTTAAGCCAAGCAAAGTGCGACCGAGTTTACCAAGAGAAACGCAGTGGCCGGACTGCTGACCGCCCTGAATTTCAGGCATGCATGAATTACTTGCGCGAAGGGGATACCCTGATCATTAGCCGACTGGATAGGCTAGCGCGATCTGTGGTTCACCTGGCACAACTCGCCAAGCGATTCCAGCAGGAAAGCATCGACTTGCTTGTGGTGGATCAGAACATCGATACCAGCACGTCTACCGGCAGGCTGATGTTTAATATGCTGGCGTCTATAGCGGAGTTTGAAAATGACCTGCGTACCGAGCGCCAAGCCGAGGGCATTGCTAAAGCTAAAGAGAATGGAGTCAAGTTTGGCCGTCCGGCAAAATTGACCGATGCCAAGCGGGAGGAGATATACTCACGGCGCATGGCCGGAGCCACCATAGGTCAGTTGGCCAAAGAGTTTAGGTTGGGAGAGGCTACAATCTACCGGGCGTTGAGTGCGGTTAAACAGTCGGACTCTGTGCCTGCACTGAAAACTACAAAGGTGATTCTCTGGCTCCAAGTTGAAAACAACAGCAAGTTTGTCCGAGGGAAAGGTAAGTCTCGCCAGCACATCGAGGATTACATTCTTTCAGAGTATGATGCGAAAAAGCTGGAAAAAGATGGCTGGGACTACGAGCTTACCTTTCAATACACCGATGACGAGGATCTGGAACGTCAAATCTACGATCTATCGGCTGAAATGAGCCACGAGGCCGATTTACGGAATGGCTTTGTAGAGTGCAGTTTTACTGAG
>PDSQ01000069.1 GCA_002747055.1 Gammaproteobacteria bacterium | reverse complement strand
TAATTTATCAAAACGTTTTGGCGATACCGTTGCTGTGAAAAATATCAATCTGCAGCTTGGGCGGGGAGAGTTACTGGCTATTCTTGGCCCTTCGGGTTGTGGTAAATCGACCCTGCTACGGATGATTGCCGGTCTTTCCCGTCCCGATGGCGGCAGTCTGCGCTATGGTGATACGCTCTGGGCAGATGATACCAGCTTTATTGCTCCTGAGGAGCGTGATTGCGGTATGGTATTTCAGGATATGGCTCTTTTCCCCCATCTCTCTATTGGCGGCAATATTGGCTTTGCCATCAGTTTTGGTAAAAAACGTTCGGTGGTAAAGGAGATGCTCAAACTGGTAAATCTGGAGGGAATGGCAAAGCGGATGATATACCAGCTTTCCGGCGGGCAGCAGCAGCGGGTGGCTCTTGCCCGCAGTCTTGCCCCTGGGCCCGGTCTGCTATTACTTGATGAGCCCTTCTCCAGCCTTGATCTTAAACTTCGTCAGGAGATGAGACGCGAAATGCGTAAGATCCTTAAACAGCAGGGGGTGACAGCAATTATGGTAACTCATGACCAGAATGAAGCCTTTGCCTTTGCCGATACTGTTGCGGTGATGTCGGAAGGCTGTATTGAACAACAGGGTTCTCCGCAATTTATCTATCAGCAGCCGGTAACAAAGGGCACCGCTTCTTTTGTTGGTGATGCTAATTTTATTGAGATAGATAAAGCAATAGCGCTTTTTCCTGCACTGGCTGAGCTGCCGCAGGAAGCCGTTGGCTCCGGGTATTTGCTGATGTGCCGTCCGGAGAATTTTCTTCTGCAGGAAGATGGTGAGAACGCGATGGTTGCGGATATGGAGTTTCAGGGTGCCTGGCAGGAACTGCAGCTTGATATGGACGGTGGCATCTCACTTAATATACATACCGATACCGCGAGAATCTGGAACAGGGGAGAGCGGCTTATGGTCCTTGCCGGCAGCGGTTGTATCTACTCTTCCGATGGGATATTGCAGGGAACTTTCAAGATGACAAATTGTGGCGGGGTCTTTTTTTCTTCTTATTTTTTGTAATGTATTGTATTTTGTAATTATCCACGAGACTCAGATTTACTGAATCTGCAAGTTTTTCAACTGTAACTGCTCTCGGAAGACCCGGATCGGGACAAGCACGATCTTCCGCTATAGCAAGCCTATGAGGGAATCGTGATTGTCCAGAGAGGGGATAGCTGTAGATCGTTATCTTATTTTTCTTTATCCAGAGTTGCGTTTAATACAAGATAACCGACCAGTCCGGAGGCTATTGAGCCAAGAATAATACCGAGCCGCTCATCAAATAATACATTGACTCCCGACTCCTCAAAGGCAAGTGAACCGATAAAAAGACTCATGGTAAAACCTATCCCGCAAAGAGCAGCAGTACCATAGAGTCGGATCCAGTTCATGCCGGCAGGGAAGGTGACAAAGCCTAACCGGATAACGACCCAACAAAAACTTAAGATTCCAACTTGCTTGCCGATAAAAAGACCTGCTGCCACCCCAAGGGGGACATTATGAAAGATATCTTCAATACTGATATCAAGCAACGGAATCCCCGCATTGGCAAATGCAAAAAGGGGTAGAATGGCAAGGTAAATAAAGGCGTGCAGATCATGTTCCAGGGTTTTC
>PDSQ01000037.1 GCA_002747055.1 Gammaproteobacteria bacterium | reverse complement strand
AAATAGCATACAGAATACTTTTTAGATGTAGCCTTATGTGCGCTATGGTCCAATTGCACATTTTTCATTTCGTTATCTCTCAGTTCTTAATACCAGCTAACACTTTAATAAGGCGCGCCACCAGGCGCCGCCTTGATTATTTGGGTACGCCCAGTATGGGCATGAACTAATGAGGTGAAAGTCCTCTGTAGGAAGGTCACCATCCTTAGCGATTAATATCGCTATTAGATGATAACTACTAGCGAATGGCAAGGGCTAATCCGCGAGGATTGGTCTGAAGGAGGCCGGACGCAAAACTGCGAGCTGATGAACAAAAACATCATATGAGGCGTAGGCTGGAGGCGAATTGGCACCAGACGATGAAGCCCTGTGATCTAACGGCCACCGTAAATGATGCAGTTGTGCAGGGACAGTTCATGCTCTTATCTGGGGAGATCTGCTTAACAAGCGATCAGTCAACAACCAGTAAGGTTCTGGTATACAAGTACCTTGGCTCCTTTAAACTCATCAACAAAGAAGAACGAATAGGATGAAAACCGATAGCGCTCTCTGGGGCAACCCTGAGAGTGATTAGTAGTGCTAAAACTCCAGGGATCAATCAGGCTCTGCTAACGACTACTTGAAATCTGGGGGGCTTTATTCATTGCGTGAGGTTGGATTAAGCTTCACCATTCTTGAGTGAAACGCCTTGTGCGGAGCCGCATGCAGGGTGTTGTGAGGGCTGAGGGTTAGAGACCCTCGGCTACCCGATTATGTTACAGGCCCATCACCAACGCTAAGCCTTCATCAAGAGCACCAAGAAATTGTCGGTTCAATTTCGATACTCGTTCGTCCAGATAAGCTTTATCTACAGTGATAATTTGACTGATGTTTATTACCGACTCTTTGGATAGTTTAGACATACGCTTTGATAAGCTTATATTTCCTGGCGCATCAGCCAATCGAGTATTAGAAGTGATTACAGCAGCTAAAATGGTATTTATAGCGCTGTCATTAAAAGCATTTGACGATACGATTACAATGGGACGCCTAAAGCCAGGCTCAGAACCTCGTGGCTCTCCGAGAGAAGCCCACCAAATTTCCCCTTTTTTCATTACCACTCATCCTTGCTTACAGATTGAGACTGAATGCTATAAAGTTCATCGTCCAAGCTATTCGAACCCTCTCTGTAAACATCATTAAGAATCTCTGTAACTCCTTGATTTTTATTGCGTTTTAAGTAATCTTCTACGGCCTTGGTATATAACTCGCTTCGACTAACCCTTAGCCGCTGTGCGAGCGCCTCAGCTGAATTAAAAATTTTATCTGGTATCGAAATTGCTGTTTTCATTCTTGAAGTATAACCATGGTCATACCGAGCGGTCAACATAGCGATTTCGACCCGATTGAATATAACGCCTGAATTAAGCGCGGCGCATACGGTGTTTGTCATGATTGCCTCAATGACAATAATCGGAATGATCGACAACCCAAGCGCAGGCATAGCCAAAAAAACAGGGAACACCAGCATTTGCCGATGCCACGCTAGGAATACACAGTAAAATGCAGACTGTTAGGTAGTGGATAGTGGCTATGACTTTGCTTGTGTCATCGCTGACAAGGGAATAGAAGCTATCGATGCTTAAAACAATTCGATATCGCCCACTTTGGGATTCACTTGTATCCGATGACTGTATTTTTCTTCCCTGCAAGCGATGGTGTCGTTTCGCACGCTTTTCAGCTTTTTCACCTTGACCGCTCCGGTATCCGGAAAATACAAAACTTTGCGCGGATAGAGGCCACCCACATCCATCGCCTGGATGGCTAGGCCTTCTTTGCACAAAAAGTGCTTGACGAATGCCACGTTTCTTTCGCCAATGCTGGTGCCACTCATACCCAGCACTTTGCCACCACCAAAAACCTTTATTTCAAGCCGTTCTTTTTTACCGCCCAGTTTCAGTATCTCGTTAATCAGAAACTCCATGGCCCAGTTGCCATAACGCGCTACAGAACTGATGGCACTCGAACCGCATCGTTCCGTTGCATGCTCACTCTGGACCGGCAACATAAAATGGTTCATACCACCTACGCCCAGGACGCGATCTCGCACGCACGCCGATACGCAGGAGCCCAAAACAGTGACAATCATTTCTCCACACTGGCTTACGTAGAACTCGCCAGGCAGGATTTTGGCCGCGTTGACAGCCATTTTGCTATCCCAGTATCGATTGATATGCTCGAAGCCAACAATCGCCCGAGGCGCTGTCGAGGCTTTTTTCAACATTGCCATTACTCTATAAACATCGCTCTATAACGATCAGGTCTCCCTAACGTCGCCAGCCCATCAACATTTTTTGCGGTAAATGGTTCTTCCCAACGACTCGAATCTATCCGATACCCGATGCAAAGTCTCGGAATGGCCGATAAACAGATAGCCTCCGTCAGCCAATATATCCGCATAGCGATCAAACAGTATTCGCTGGGTATCCTTGTTGAAATAAATAACGACATTGCGGCAGAATATCACGTCAAATCTCCCTTTCATCGGCCACCCTTCAAGCAGATTCAATCGTTTGAAACTGATTGGCCGGGACAACGCAGGCTTGACTTTTACCAATTCCGGGTTACCGGCGTCCCTTAAAAACCATTTCTCTTTTAGCCCGGAATCAATGGACTCGATCCGAGACACATCATAGACACCATTTTGAGCATGCCCCAGCACATCGCTATTCAGGTCTGTGGCCAAAATCTTGACATCCCAACTCTTTATGTCGATCGCTTCGTTCAGCACAATGGCGAGACTATATGGCTCTTCACCGGTCGAACAGCCAGCAGACCAGATTCTAAGCTTGCGGGACAACTTATTCTTTTCTTTCAGCTCAGGTATCACCGTATCGCGAAGATAATCGAAATGGTGGTTCTCTCGAAAAAAAGCAGTCAGGTTAGTCGTGATCGCGTTGATAAAATTGCTCTGTTCAACGCTACACGCCTGATCCAGAAGATCACAATATTGATCAAAGTTGCTCAAACCCAAACTGCGAATTCTCCGCGACAGGCGAGCATATATCATGTCTTTCTTATTATTCCCCAGCACAATACCGGTAAAGTCATAAGCAAGGCTTTGAATACGGTCTAGATCGACGTCTGTTATCGGGAACTCCCGACTCGCTATTGCATTATTGTCTTTCACACTCTTTAACCAGCCCCTGAACAACTAACCATTGGAACAACTGAAGACACACCCGATACCCCACCAACAATCTCACCCCGACCCATTTTATTCATCGAGCAGGATAGCGTTGATATCCAACAATATAACCATTTTGTCATCAACGCTTCCCAGACCTTTGACAAAGGCCGTTTTTCTATTGTCGGCCATTTCAGGCGATGGCTGTATCGCGGAGGCGGTGAAGTAATGCACATCGGAAACCGCATCGACAACGATCCCCATTACCTTTGTCGAACCGTTTTGTGTTATCGCCTTAAGCACAATGACAACGGTAGTCGGCCCATAAGTCAGATGCTTCATTCCAAACCACTCGCGCAGATCGATAACAGGCACGACAGTCCCCCGTAAATTGATAACGCCTTTTATATAGTCTGGCGAATTGGGTATACAGGTGGCGTCTTGCCAGCCGCGAATTTCTTGGACACTCAGAATGGTAACACCATATTCCTCGCCTGCCATGAAAAACGTCAAATATTGCTCGGATGGGTCAAATGACGGGCCACCAGTTTGCCCGGGCTGTTCACTCGTCGCTTCGCTAACTTCATACATAATTGGATATTCCAATCCTGGCCGGCGCGCAATTGTCACTCAAACAGTCTCACGCCGCTTGATTGCCCCCTTTATTCAGCGACTTATAACTATCGCGCCGAACACCAGCCAGCTTGATCAAACCGGCAATGTCGAGAATGAGCGCTACCGTACCGTCACCCAATATGGTCGCCCCCGACACACCTTCGACTCGTTTGTAGTTTTCCTCCAGACTTTTGATAACCACCTGTTGCTGAGCGAGCAAATCGTCAACCAGAAGAGCCACTTTCATGGCGTTGCCTTCGACAATCACCAACAGGCTTTCTGCCGTTTCCTGCTGCCTTGGCTCAATATTCAAGATACTGTCGAGGCGAAGAATCGGCACACACTCATCTCGCAGCTTGAATACCTCCGCGCCGCCAGCGACACTGTGCACCATAGTCGGATCTCTTGGAATGGACTCGACAATAGCGATCAGTGGCAATATGTATGTCTGCGAACTCACTCGAATAAGCTGACCGTCCAGAATCGCCAGGGTAAGCGGCAACCTTATGGTAAAAACACTTCCTTTGCCCGGTTCAGACTCTACCTCGACCGAGCCATTCAGCTCTTGAACATTCTTGCGTACGACATCCATGCCAACCCCTCGGCCGGAAATACCGGTAATGGTCTCCGCAGTCGAGAAGCCGGGCCTGAAAATCAACTCGTAGATTTGCTGATCGGTAAGCGGGTCTGCTTCGCTTACCAGACCTTTTTCTATTGCCTTGGCCAGTATTTTATCGCGGTCGAGTCCTCGCCCGTCATCGATGACTTGAACGACAATGTTGCCGCCCTGGTGGTAAGCGTCGAGCGTAATGGTACCGGTTTCCGCTTTGCCGGCAGCGACCCGCTCATTCGGCATTTCTATACCGTGATCGAGAGAGTTTCTTACCAGATGCACTATCGGATCACCCATTTTCTCCAGCACCGTTTTATCGAGCTCTGTCTGCTCTCCAGATAGTTGCAACTCGATTTTTTTCCCTGTTTGCCGACTTAAATCATGAACCAGGCGAGGAAAACGACTGAACGTAAAGCTGATGGGCAGCATCCGTATCCGCATCACACTTTCCTGAAGCTCTCGCGTATTCTGATCCAACTGTTCCAGTCCTTCCAGCAACCTGGGCAACTTGCTGATGTCAAAGTCTCGACTCAGCTCGCCTAACATCGATTGGGTGATGACCAATTCACCAACCATATTGATCAAGCTGTCAATTTTGTCTATGCCCACTCGGATCGAAGAAACATCCTGCTTTTTGGGTTTTGCCGCTGCGGCAGGCGGCCACACCGCACTGTCAGATCGGGCCGCCGGCCCGATAGGCACATTCACTATAGGTGGCGGGCTGGCCAGTGGTTCGGGATACCAATCCGCATCCGGATCAGAAGTCACTTCCAGGCTTTCAATGTTCAACTCAGACTCATCGACAACCCATTCAAACACGGCTTCGATCGCCGGTCGATCGACATCTGCAATCAACTCTATCGACCAGCTCAGATAACAGGATTCAGGGTCGATAGCGGCGATGGCCGGCACATTTTCGACATCAGCCACAACAGAAAGCGAACCCATTTTCGCCAATTCCCGAAACATTCTGAGCGGCTCGTTGCCAGTTTTTAGAATATCCCTATCCGGCTTGAAGAAAATCCGCCACTTTTTCACGCCAGCAGACGCCGCTGCCTGGGCCGGTGACCCAGGTTGACCAGAAACATTCTCTGATGACGTCTCTGTACCATACAAAATCCGCTCAAACTGGGTTTTCAGCCAATCAGAGTCTGCCGTTGCAATTTGTTCGCCCGCCTCCAGGGACTGGATCATACTTCTGACACAGTCCACGGACTGCAATAACAGTTCGACATCAGCGTTTGCCAGCGCCCGATTCCCGGAACGAATCTGGTCTAACAGGGTTTCTAAAACATGCGTAAACTCGGCAACATAGGTAAACCCGAAGGTGCCTGCCCCGCCTTTTATCGAGTGCGCGGCGCGAAAAATTTCATTGAGGGTCTCCGGATCAATATCATCGACACCGAGCTGCAACAAAGCCGACTCCATCACATCCAGCCCTTCAAAACTCTCCTCAAAAAAAACCTGATGAAACTGACTGAGATCTATACCCATAGTATTACCCGGCTTCCCAAGTGCATAAAAACAGGCCGCGACAGATCAACTCCGGACATTACCATCGTAACGCCACCATTCACTGACACCACAACTGACAGTCACACTTGTCGGCATACTTACTGTTACAGTACTTTCTCGATCGTCGCCACTAACTGATCCGGATTGAACGGCTTGACTATCCAGCCAGTCGCTCCTGCCTTTTTGCCTGCCATTTTTTTATCGCCGGCGGATTCCGTAGTCAGCATTAGAATCGGGGTGAATTTGTATGACGCCAGGGACCTCAGATTTTCAATCAGCGAAATCCCATCCATGACCGGCATATTGATGTCGGACAAAACCAAATCGAATTGTTGCGCTTTCGCTTTATCTAGCGCTTGTTGGCCGTCAGCGGCTTCGTGAACCTCATAACCCGCTCCTTGCAACGTAAAACTGACCATTTGTCGCATTGAAGCGGAATCATCAACGGCTAATATCTTGGTCATTGTTCTCTTACCTCAAAACCCAAATGACTTGCAAACCCTAAACAAGAAACACCACTCAAGAATGCTTCCGATGGCTCCGATATTTCAACTCTGACACCCGACTGCTGCATACTGGATACAAAGGAATAAATAAGTTGCACTGTGGCTGTATCGATTCGTTCGACACCCGCTGCATCGATACTGACTGCGGCCCCAGCGCCAAAAAGCTGCGTCAGCGAATTTGCCAACGCCTCAGCGTTCGTTATGCCCATACTTTTTTCCAGTACGAGCACGTTTTCGTCACTCATTCAACGTCCCGCCAATCTATCGGATTGTCGTTGACAAACAACCATCAACAACTTCCAATACCTTTTTCAGTCAATCAGTTAAGACAAAACAAGGTGCTTGTCAGTTAACAAAATGATCTTTCTATTCCCTAGTAACTCTAGCCGCAAATCGAAATATTGCTAAAAATACCAACGAATTTTCCCGCACCACGAACAGCCGATACCAAACCGAGTCCGATCACTCAGAATGATAGTTGTTGCGCAGTTGAGAAAATTCATCGAGCATTTGTTGCTCGCGCTTATCCATCTCCGCTTTTTCTGCCTGGCGACAGACCGCAATGTAGTCTTTCATGCCTTTCGTTTTCTCGTGGGCTAAGCGCCAGTTCTGGGTGCAGACATCGACCTGCTGGCGCAAGAAGTCCAGCTTTTTTCGCTGCTGCTCGAGCGCGATCCCCAACTGATGGATAAAACCCTGGAAATTGGCATATTGCATCACGCTGATATTGGCCTGGCCATCGCCACGAATTCTAGTCTGATAATCGCACATATAAGCGTCCAGTTGTCGCAGCCTGAGCTGCTCGTCGTTTAACTCCTTTTGGGCGTTGGCTAATGCCTCACGCGCTGCGGTCTCATTTCGGTCAGCCAGATCCAACACTGTTTGCAATCGCACCGATCGTTTTACCATCGTTTCTCCTTGCAGCGCCAGGGGCCCTGCACGTCAAGGTTTACTGTGCATTCGAGGTTACCAGACCCTGCTGGGGCGCCGCCGGTGGCCTGCCCGGTTCTCGTCGTAACACAGTTTTCAGCAAAACCTCACTATCGGCAAACGAGGCATTCTCGGTCAAACCTTGCTGTAAAAACTTGCGCATGGCGGGAATTCTCTCTATCGCGTAATCGGTATCTGGATCAGAGCCTGCGACGTAGGCGCCGACACTGATCAGATCCTTGGCCTGATTAAATCTGGCAAAAGTCTGCTTGAATCGCTGCGCCGACTGAAGATGCTCTTTGGATACGATATGCGGCATAACACGACTGATGGACGCCTCGACATCGATTGCCGGATAATGGCCCTCCTCAGCCAATCGCCGGGACAAAACAATATGGCCGTCGAGTATCGCGCGCGAGGCATCGGCAATCGGATCCTGCTGATCATCCCCCTCGGTCAGCACGGTATAAAAGGCAGTGATCGAGCCGCCACCGGGCACACCGTTACCGGCGCGCTCGACCAGTTGCGGAATCTTGGCAAACACCGAAGGCGGGTAACCCTTAGTGGCAGGAGGCTCGCCAACCGCCAGCGCGATCTCACGCTGGGCCTGGGCAAAACGGGTCAGCGAATCCATCAACAACAGCACTTTTTTACCCTGGTCCCGAAAATACTCGGCAATACGGGTAGTCAGCATAGACGCTCGCAGGCGCATCAATGGCGAGTCATCGGCGGGCGAAGCCACCACCACCGACCGGGACAGACCTTCTTGACCCAGGATGTCTTCTATAAATTCCTTGACCTCGCGACCCCGTTCACCAATCAACCCGACAATGGTGATATCCGCATCGGTGAAACGGGTCATCATGCCAAGCAACATGCTTTTACCGACACCGCTTCCGGCAAACAACCCCAGTCTCTGACCCATTCCAACACTGAGCAAACTGTTGATCGAGCGAATACCGACATCCAGATGCTGACGAATCGGTGCCCGTTGCAGCGGGTTGATTATTTCACCGGTCATTGGCACATAGGATTCCGGTTGCAAAGGCCCCAATCCGTCTAGCGGCTCCGCCGATCCGCTAATCACCCGCCCCAACAACGCAAACCCTACTGGAATCTGCGAGGCACTGGCCAAGGGAGTCACCTGCACGCCGGGGCGCAAGCCGTCAACTTGAGTCAACGGCATCAGATAAACCTTTTCATCGGCGAAACCGACCACCTCGGCTTCCACGCCGACAGAGTCTGACGCTCGGATCAAACAACGGTCACCGACCACCATAGGACAACCGACACATTCGAGCGTCAAGCCTACCATCCGGGTTAACCTGCCGGAAATCTCTGGCTGTACCCGAGCTGGAACAGCCTGCTGATACTTGCTGAATCGATCAGAGAGAATTGGGTTCATGGTTGGCATCCGGTTCAGGTCGGGATGAAATGGCTGATTCTGGCTCCGGTTCAGGACTTACCTGCGGGGCCAATAATAATTCTCTGTGAAAATCACTGATATCGCCCATCGAGTCGACTGAATCCGGTGTATCGGTATCAATCGGTTTTCTGTTGGCGTTTTCAAGCATCGCTTGCACAGTTTTCTGAAACCGCTTATCGACAGTGTAATCAACAATGCTATGTGATGTTTCGACCCGGCAACCACCCGGCAAAACCTCCTCACTCAATACCAAAGCCGCTTCCGCATCCATTGACTTGACCGTTTCCAGAACTGCCTGGTAATCCGCCTGATTGATATACAGTTGCAGGCACTGGCGAGCGGCTGGCAACAAATCGATAGCCTCTTTGACGATCCGGCTTATTTGAGCGGAATCCATCTGTAACTCGCGCAACACCACGGCGCGACTGATGGCCAGAACCAGATTCAATAACGCTTGTTCAAGCTCGTCTGCCTGGCGTGTTATCGGCTCCAACAAGGCGGCCATAAGGTTTTCGAGACGTGCAAGCGACTCTTTGACTTCTCGTTCCGTTGTCTCGTATGCCTGTGCTTTGCCCTGCTCCAACCCTTGATTCAAACCGACAGCGTTACCCTCTTGCAAGCCCTGTTCATAGCCTGTTCGATAGCCTTTCTCCCGGCCTTCTTCGAACCCCTCTTCAAGCCCGGCGTTATGGGCTTCCAGCCGTATTTGCTCCAGATCTTCAAGAGTGAGAGGCTTGACCTCGGGTTGCCTGTCTTCGACCACTTCCCGGCCCGACTCATCGATCAACGGCAGTTCCCAGCGCTCATACGCGGTCAAATCCGATGCCTTGATCGTGTCCTTGCGACCGCCACCAGACTTGGCCATCAACAACTCACGCCGCGTGTTGACCCGCAACCATCACTGACACAACGGTCACTAGAGCATTTCTTCACCGCTACCTCCCAAATTTATTTCACCCGACTCAGCCAGTTTTCTGGCGATGGTCAGAATATCCTTCTGAGCGGCTTCCACCTCACTCACTTTCACCGGCCCCTTCGCTTCCAGATCGTCTCGCAGCAATTCTGCGGCACGCTTGGACATATTGGTGAAGATTTTTTCCTGGACTTCATCGTCTGCGCCTTTCAGGGCCAATATCAATATATCCGAAGACACTTCTCGCAACAGGGTTTGAATGCCGCGGTCATCGACATCTTTCAGGTTATCGAATACAAACATCAAGTCTTCGATTTCAGTACCCAGGTCAGCATCGATTTCCTTGATCTGCTCCATCAAATCGGCTTCGACCGAGGTATCCATAAAGTTCATGATATCCGCCGCTACTTTGATGCCACCAATTTTACTGGTCTTGGTCGAAGAGCCACCAGAAAACTGTTTTTCCAGAATGTCGTTAAGCTCCTGCAATGCCTGAGGCTGCACTGAATCCAGCGCAGCCACCCGCATAACGACATCCAGACGCACTTTCTCATCGAAATTACACAACACTTCCGCCGCCTGATCCGAATCCAGATAGGACACGACAATGGCCTGGATTTGAGGGTGTTCATACCTGATCACATCCGCCACCGCGCGTGGTTCCATCCATTTCAGCGTATCCAGACCTGTCGTATTTCCGCCAACCAGGATTCGATCGATCAAACTGGCCGCTTTTTCTTCGCCCAGCGCCTGCGTCAGCATAGTCCGAATATAGTCATCGGCGCCAACACCCAGGCCGGTTTGGCCGCCCACCGCTTCAAGAAACTCGATAGTGACAGCTTCAACCTGCTCTTGTTTTATATCACGCATGGTGGCCATTGCCGTCCCCACACGCTGCACTTCTTTTGGCCCCATATGCTTGAGAATCTGGGCGGCATCCGCCTCGCCCAATGACATCAACAGCACAGCGGCTGAATCGAGTCGTGACAACTTGGGGAGATTGTTATCACCACCTTGTCCCGGCACCTCATCACTCATCTGCATTTACCCATTGTCGCACAACCTGCGCTACCCGGGCCGGATCTTCAGCGATCAACCCCTTGAGCGCACTCAACTGTTTATCATAGCCTTCCGACGCACCCGGCAATAAAAAGTCTTCCGAAGTACTCAAGCTAACCTGATCCACGCTCCCGGATGAATCCAGTTCGTCCAGAGTTGCCAAGCCTTCCTCATCACCGACCAATGCGAGCTCTTTTTCACGGGCGCCACTAGAAGACAGATTTTTCAATGCCGGACGAACCATCCCCAGGACAATGACCAGAATAAAGAGAAACGCAAGCGCCGGTTTGAGCAGTTCAGTGAACCAGCTTTGCTGCCAAAACTTGGGCTCTTCCACCGGAATCATTTCTTCAGGGGCAAAAGGCGTATTGATGACACTGACACTATCGCCCCGACTGGCCGAATAACCTACCGAGTTTCTGACCAGTATGGTTAAACGTTCCAGTTCCGCTTCCGGCCAGGGTGAATAGGTGAATTCTCCGGTTTCAGGATCGATCTTCTTGATGTCATCGACCACCACAGCCACCGTCAAACGCTTTATTCGACCCTGCTGTTGTTTAGAATAGCTGATTGTTCGGTCGACTTCATAATTTCTGGTCGCCTGCTTACGAATATCGGCCATGTTTTCATTGCTTTTGCCATTGCCGCCTTTCGCCACCTCCGGCACATTGGCCGCACCCGGAGGCTGGTTGGACAAGGCGCCGGGAATACCACCGTTTTTTCCCGAAACCCGCTGCTCGTCGAGAATCTGCTCGCTTCTAAGGGCCTGCAAGTCCGGATTGAATATTTCTTCCGCTGTTTCGACGGCGGAAAAATCAATGTCTGCCGAAACCTCAGAGCGAAAACGTCCTACCCCCAGCACAGGTTCAAGAATACTAGTCACTCGCCGATTCAGCACTTCCTCTACCTTGCGCGAATAATCAAACTCTTTGGCAGCCAGTTTGGCATCGGTATCCTCTTCATCGACAGTCAGCAAACTACCGCGGTGATCCACTACCGAGACATCTTTTTTATCCATTTCGGGAACACTGTTCGCGACCAGGTTGACCACAGATTTGACCTGCTCGGATGATAGCTCCCGACCCGCATAAACCTCCAGATACACTGACGCCGAAGGCTTTCTTCTATCCCGAACAAATACCGATCGTTTCGGAATGGCAAGATGCACCCGGGCTTTACGGATATTACGCATACTGCTAATGGTGCGGGAAAGCTCACCTTCCAACCCACGTCGAAACCGGGTCGCCTCCATAAACTGACTGACCCCCAAGCCCTGCTCTTGATCCAGCAACTCATAGCCGACAGTATTGTTATCCTTAATCCCGGCTGCCGCGAGTTTGAGTTTTGCCTGATACACACTTTCCGCTTCGACCAGCAAAATGCCGGTTTTGGGGTCCACCTTGTAATCAATATTGTTGTCGTTGAGAACCGTGCTGATTTCATCGGCATCGTAATTCTGCAGATTGGTCAACAGGGGCTGATAACTGGGGTTCTGGGCCCAGAGCGCCACGGCAAGGCCCAGCGCGACGCTTGCTGCCAAACCCACCATCAAGCCAACCTGTCGAACAAGATTGAGCTTGTTGAAGCCTAGCAACAAATCACTTTGCGATTCCGATACGACAGGCAGGCTGCTGTCATCATCGCCACTGGGAGAAACATCCTTTACTTCTGCGGGTACGCTTGCCATTGTCAAATCCGTCTTGATTACACCAGATCAAAGCCTGGATTACGTCATATTGCCGATTCGGGTAAACTACGCAACTCAATTACTACACAGGCATTTTCATAATTTCCTCGTACGCCTGCACCACCTTGTTACGCACCTGGGTCAGCGCCTGGAAGGAAACCGAGGCTTTTTGCGATTCAACCATCACTCTGGTGATATCGATACCCGGTTGCCCCTGCTCGTAGGCGGTTCTCATATCGCTGGCATTTTTTTGCAGATCATTGACCGAATCGATCGCCTTGGCAAACATCTCACCAAAGCCCGGGGGCTTGTCTGCGCCACCCAAGGTATTGATTTTTTCAGGCGCAATTTCGTTGCCGACAACAGGAGGTCGCTGAATCTGAGCACGCATCGTACTTATCTGATTCAAAACTGCGGTAATATCTGCTCTGTCAGTCATTTTCAATCTCCACTGGCGACAACTCTTTGACTTGCCCTATCCTTTGACACTAGCCAAAGCAAACCAAATGCCATATCTACTTATCAATTGAATTTCAACGAGTTATACAGCATAGTCAGAATTGACAAACTCGCCACGACAAAATACCATCACGTTAAAACAGAGAGGCTGATCAGGACGGTAGCCATCGTTTCGTTGCAAACACCGAAGCCGTATTACAGGAGGACGTGTTATTCTAACGTTAAGGATATGATACAGTTTGCCGTTCTGGTCATAGATTCGGGTTTTACGGTACCGAATACGGTAATTGACTGTTCGTGACGAATAGAATTCCAAACGGCGATATATATAAATGAACACGCAGCTACGACAGATCGGCGAAGAAATATGGATATACGAGGGCGGCACCGTCCGCTTTTACGGGTTTCCATTTCCGACGCGAACGACCGTTGTCCGGTTAGACGACGGCGATTTATGGCTGCATTCGCCGGGGCAAAGCAACAGTGATTTAAGGCGTGAGTTACTCGCTATCGGTAAAGTGAAACATCTGGTATCGCCGAACAAGTTGCACCATCTGTTTCTATCGGAATGGATAAACGAATACCCGGATGCGATCAGCTATGCACCTCCAGGGCTTGCCAAAAAGCGAAAGGATATAGAATTCAGCGTTGAATTGACTGAAATAGCACGCGATGAATGGGCCGGGGACATCGCGTCTATCATTTTTCGTGGTAGCCCGGCTATGCAGGAAGTGGTGTTTTTTCATAAGCGATCCCGTACTTTGATATTGGCTGATTTAATAGAAAACTTCAGTCCGGGGATGCTGAATGGCTGGCAAAGGACATTGGCAAAATTTGCCGGAATACTTGGCCCAAATGGTAAAACGCCAATCGATTGGCGTGTTACCTTTCTATTTGGCAGCAGAAAACAGGCCGGAGAATCGGTTTTACAAATGCTGGATTGGCAGCCAGACAACATCGTTTTGTCTCACGGTGACTGTGTGTTCGGTAAAGGCACCGAATTTTTGCGGTCTTCGTTTTCCTGGGCGTTAAAGAATCGATAACGATACCCTACTCCATATTGACGAGGTTTTAAAATGAATAGTGGAAACAACAATTCAACCAGTTTTACCCTTGGTGCATTGCTGCTGGCTCTGGGCATTGCCGTCGCGGGATATTTTATCAGTCAGACGCTTTACCGATCGAAAGTGGCACTTAACACAGCTGAAGTGAAAGGTCTGGCTGAACGTCGCGTTCAGGCCGATACCGCTTATTGGTCCATTCATTATACGGTAACGGGTAAAGAAAAGTCGGCAATGCCCGCGCTATACAAAGCTTCGGAAACTGACCAGAAAAAAATCATCGCCCTGTTAAAAGAAAGCGGCTTTACAGATCAGGAAATAAAGCCCGGAGTGATCAGTTACACCAAGCAGGAATTTCGTGACGAGGATCAGAAGCTGGTAGAAGAAAAGCATTTTCTTATCGGGGAAATAGAAGTCCAAACACAAAAGGTACAGCTGGTTTCCGAAGTGCGGGCAAAACTCAACGCATTGATTGCCCAGGGGCTCGATATTCAGAACAATGCACCAGCCTACCATTTCACCAGGCTGAATGACATCAAACCCGAGATGCTCAAAGAGGCAACGACCAATGCGCGAATCGCTGCCAATGAATTCGCCACCAATGCCGGGGTAAAAGTAGGCGGCATCCGAAGCGCCAGACAAGGTGGCTTTGTTATTCGCGATGTAGGCAAAAGCTATGGTGATACCAACAAAATTGAAAAAGATGTGCGCGTGGTCACCAATGTCACTTTTTTCCTTACCGACTAACGCACTATAACCGTTAGGTTCTAGCGCTTGGTTCTGCGGCGCCATTGGCGTGGGCTTTTTTTGCTCGAAACAACGCAACCCCCAAATACGCGAATAAAATGGCAATGATCGGGTTGATCAAATTGACAAACGCATAGGGTAGATAGTCCAGGGTCGGCACGTTAAGCGTTGCAGCGAAAAATGCGCCACCCGTTGTCCACGGGATTAACGGCGTCGACAGGGTCGCCCCCTCTTCGAGCGAACGCGACAGCACACTGCGGTCGATATCTTTGTCATCATAGGCATGACCGTAAAGCTGACCGCCCAGAATGATCGACATATACGCCTCACCCATACTCATATTGCCAACGACACAAGAGATAATGGTCGCGGCCACCAAAGACGCACGCCGCTTGACACCACCGACAATGCCCGCAATCAACACGCGTAAAAAACCAAATTCTGCCAAAATACCACCGAGCGCCAAGGCTTGCAAAGACAAAAACAGCGTCCAGCCCATCGAGCTGATACCGCCACGACTCAATAAACTATCCAGACTTGCCACGCCAGTCTGCGGTTTATCCCCGGACCATAACGCAGACAGCGCGGCATCGCATTCTTTACCCTGCATCATAACGGCAATCAGCAGGGCAACCACGGCAGAAATCATCATCGCCGGTTCGGCAGAGACTCTCTTGAAGCTCAAGCCCAACAACACCAGCAAGGGTAACAAGCAAATCAGGTTGATAGAAAATGTCTGGTCGATCGCATTTAGCATCGTCTGAATGGTTTCTTCCGGCATGGCGTTATCGCTGTACGACAACCCCAAATAGGTGTACACGCCCAATGCGATCAGGTACGCCGGCCCAGTAGTGAACAGCATACTTTTGATATGGGAGTATAAATCGGTTTTGGCAGACATCGCAGCCAGGTTCGTGGTATCCGAAATCGGCGACATTTTATCCCCGAACACCGCACCCGATACCACCATACCGGCAACCACCGGCAACGGAATATTCATCGCCGAACCGACACCGATCAGCACGACACCTGCGGTACCCACCGTTCCCCAACTGGTTCCGGTTGCCACCGACATAAAGCTGCACAAAATCAAACCTGCGGGCAAAAATACCGTCGGTAAAATAAACTCCAAACCGTAATAAATCAGCGCGGCAACCGTACCACTCTGGATATAAGCGGCAATCAGCACACCGATTAGAATAAAAATATAAATCGCTGAAAATGCCCGGGTAATACCGGCATTCATTGCCTCGCGTATCGGCGCAAACCCCCCTTTGTACAAGGACCAGGCCGAACCGGCGGCAATTATCAAACAAATCAGCATCAAGCTATGCAAACTGACTTTCAAGACAAAAAGCCCGATGCCAATCACGCCGACAATCACCAAAAACGTGCCCAATGCCAGACCAAAAGAGGGTTCAGAGGGTGTCGTGTTTCGCTGGGTCATAGTTGTTCTCCAAATCGTTAATGATAAACTGAATAAAAATCCTTGTTTTACCGCTGATAAACCAGGTGGTAAATCTCTTTCTGATTGAAAACGGCTTTTTGTTTGAAAAGGGCTCCAATGCTTCCTATGCTTAGACTGTTATTTTCTGGTTTTATCACTCTGTTTTTCTTGCAAAGGAGAAAAAAATGATACTTAGTTTAAAACAAAAGCGCTTTTCATCGACCCTATCTATCTTACTCTGTACGGTTTTTTCTTTCGCTTTAACGACCACCTGTTCAGCCGCAATCATTATAGGCGGAACCGGCAATGCGCTTGGCACCATGAAGAAGCTGGCCGAGGCCTACCAAAAAGCCACTCCCGACGTTAAGGTTAAAGTCCTGCCAAGTATCGGCAGCAGCGGGGCGATAAAATCAGTTCCTACCGGCCGGATTCAAATCGGGCTGAGTGCCCGGCCTTTGAAAGAAGCCGAGGCGAAAAAAGGTATCGTTGCCATTGAATACGCGCGCACTCCAACGGTTTTTGCGGTTTCCAACAAAACCAAAGTGGATGCCGTCACCCTGGCACAGCTGGTGGACATCTACAACGGTGATCTAAAACAATGGCTGGACGGTTCAACTATTCGCCCCATTCTGCGCCAGGCCAAGGACGACAATACCAAACAAATCAAAGCCCTTTCTCCTGAAATGAAACAAGCGGTCGCTTCTGCCGAACACAAGAAAGGATTTCTGTTCGCTGCAACGGATCAGGAAATGGTGGACAAAATCGAGAAGACGCCCGGCAGCCTTGGGGTCACCTCTCTGGCTTTGATGCTTTCTGAAAACAGAAATCTTCGCGCCTTGACACTGGACGGCGTCAAACCCACTGTCGAGTCCTGCAAGAACGGTGATTATCCGATGACCAAACGGTTTTACTTTATTCTGCCCAAGGAGCGCTCGGCACAGGTCAATGCCTTCCTTGACTTTGTTTTCTCTGAAAAAGGCGCCGCGATTTTACAACGATACGGCTGTTATCCGGTGAGGTAACACCGAACCTATGACTCGTTCCACCTCGGACAAGCTCGATCGACTGTTTTTCCGTCTATCTCTGGTCATATCCGCAGTTGTGGTCTTCAGCCTTCCGGTCGTGTCCGGTTTTATCGCCTACAGTGATTTAGCGAAAGAACTCACTTTCAAGGCCCGGATCAAAGCCGATGCGCAAAAAGAAATGATCACGACACTGCCTGAAACATGGATGTTTGCAGAGAATCGGATGCAGGGAATCCTTATCCGGGAACCCGTTCTGTTGGAAAACGAGTTTATCCAGATATTCGATGCTCAGGGAAATGAGCTGACTTCGGCCGGGGAAGCCTTACAGGGTGTTTTGATAACCCGCAGCTTCCCGCTCTATGATATCGATCAAATTGTCGGAAAGGTGGTGGTCAGCGCAAACCTTTCTCATGTCATCCACAACATACTGGCCGGCAGTGTCATTGGCCTGATTCTCGGAGCGCTGGTGTTGACGGCACTCTGGCTCCTCCCGATGAAACAGCTGCGCGCGCTTTCAGCCAAATTGTTTGAAGAAAAACAACTGGCAGAGATTACCCTGCAGTCTATTCATGATGGCGTGCTCCGTACCAACGACAAAGGAGACCTGGTATATCTTAATTCCGCGGCAGAAAAACTGATCGGCGGTTGCTTTTCAGAATTAAACGGCAAGGCTATCTCTGACATTTTGACACTGACTGAAGACCAAACCAACTCAGAAGTTGAAAGTGCGCTGTACCAGGCAATCCATACCAAAAAACAGGTTTCCTGCGACAATAACCGGTCACTTGTTTCTCTGGACAATCGAATCATCGCTGTGGAAGAGCAAGCTGTCCCGTTGCTGGATCAAAACGGACAATTGACCGGCGGCGTACTTTGCCTGAGCGATGTCAGCATTTTCCGTGAACAGTTAAAGCAACAAGTCTGGGAGGCTTCGCACGACGCGTTGACCGGCCTGATCAATCGCCGTGAATTCGAAAAAAGAGTTGCCAAGGCAATCGAGCGGGCGCACGTTGATGGAAAATCAGGTTTGCTTTGCTTTATGGATCTTGACGGCTTTAAAATTGTCAATGACACCTGTGGTCATGCTGCCGGTGATGAGCTGCTTGTACAATTGTCACAGATTATAGGCACTCAGGTTCGCGCCAGTGATTCGCTGGCACGCCTTGGCGGAGATGAATTCGGACTGCTGCTGGAGGGATGCGATGAGGAACACGGGCAAATCATCGCCAAAAACATTCTTAGCGGCGTCAAGGAATACTTTTTTTATTTCAATGGCAAAAGTCATAGCGTCGGCATCAGTATCGGTATGACCTCTTTCTCCAAAACAAGCGGTAAAGCCATGGAAGTGATCAAGGAAGCGGATTCGGCCTGTTATTGGGCAAAAGAATCCGGCCGCCACCGACTGTGTATTTTTCAGGAAAGTGAGTCGGAATTGACGACCAGGCGGGATGAAGTCACTTGGGTGGAACGGATCAAATCGGCGCTGGAGGAAGACCGATTCCTGCTTTATCACCAGACTTACCAGGCCCTGAGCGGCCAAACCGGCCCTCGGCGACATATGGAAATTCTGTTACGAATGGTATCCAAGGAGGGAGAAATCATCGCGCCGGGGCGTTTCTTGCCAGCCGCGGAGCGCTACAATCTCATGCCACAGATCGATCGTTGGGTAATCAATAAAGTGTTTTCCAAATTTCACACTTTACGGAATAGTAATCCCGATTCCGAACTGATGATCAACATCAATCTTTCCGGCGCTTCAATCAACGCCGCTGGACTATACGATTTTATCAAGGCAAAAATTGACGAATACCAGATCGATACAGCCTCTATCTGTTTTGAAATCACTGAAACGGTTGCAGTGAGAACTCTTCGTTCCGCAATAGAATTCGTCACGCAATGTAAAGAAATTGGCATTCGATTCGCGATCGATGACTTTGGCACCGGCGCCAGTTTCTTCAGTTATTTAAAAAGCATGCCGGTTGACTATTTGAAGATCGACGGCAGCTTTGTCAGAAACGTCGAACGGGATAAAGTGGATCGGGCAATGATCGAAACCATCAATCATATTGGACACCTTCTCGGGAAGAAAACCGTTGCCGAATTTGCCGAAAACGATACCATCATTGAAATACTCAATGACATTGGCGTGGATTTTGCTCAAGGATTTGGTGTTTGCAAACCCACGCTGCTGATCGATACATAGGCACACATCGGTTTTTGCCGATTGAAAACAAGCGTAGAACCACTATGGATGCGCCCAAGCAGATAATGCAAATTGACAGAGTCAATTCAATTGAAAGCCTGCGTGGAATTAGCGCCTTGCTGGTTCTTCTTTACCATTACCGATTGTTTCTCAATGATATTTCTCCAGATTTAGGACACACGCTGTTTGAAAATGGCCGGATCGGAGTGGATATCTTCTTTGTTATTTCAGGATTTGCGATTTATCTATCTACTCAGAAACAACGGGAGCGAAAGGTTTTTCCTTTCCTGATCAGACGTTTTTTCCGTATCATTCCGTTGGCGTGGCTGCTGATGATACTCATCTACTGGCTATCGCCGAACATACCATGGCAAGTATTGTTCAAAAGCCTGCTTTTTATCCCGCTGGCGACGGTCGATCCACCATTTTTTGGTTACAATATTCTCACCCCAGCCTGGACTCTGACTTATGAACTCTGCTTTTACGCCCTATTTGCGTTGGCATTGTTCATCGTTCCAGGCCACCGTGGCATTGGCGTGGCCGCATTCGTTTGTGGCATCGTTGGTCTATTACAGTGGTATGCAGGGGCTTTAACATTCAACGCCTATGATAAATCTGTCTATGAATCTCTTTACCTGGGGTCAATTTGGTTGGGGTTGTTAGCGAACCCACTGTTTCTGGAATTCCTTTTTGGAATATTTTTGGCGTTTGTTTACCTGAACCACGCAAAGCTGTTGCTCAGGTTACCAGTCAAGTGTCGTATTGCTCTATATCTGTTTTTATGCTCATTTTTTATTTCCCATTTTTTCTCCGGCTTTGTTTCCGGACATGGGCTAGATCGAAAAGGTTTGGCCGCTGTCGCTATTTTTTTATTTTTTCTGTGCGCTCATATAGACCCGCTGCTTGTTTGGTTCCGAGATAACTTTATACCCGGCCCCGGTGGGTCGTTCCTTTTTCTTGGCCAGATTTCATTCAGTCTATATATCGTACATGAGTTTATTCATCAATTTATTTACCAAATCCCCGTCATCCACTCTATCTACGATAAAACAGGTGGCTTGGGTAAATTTGTGACATTGCTATTTTTTTCAATCCTGTTTGCCTATTTACTCTATGTCATCGTAGAAACCCCCACCCACAAACTGGGGCGTCGTATTGCGCAAAATTTCCAGTAGCCGATTAGCGAACATAACAATCGCCAATGCTATGGGTATATGAAAGGTATACATAACCCCGTTTAAATGCCCAGACCCAGAAACCTTTATCTGACACAGATTGATATTGTCAGTTGACCGGGTTATGAACTGCATGCTTTAAAATGAAACCGTGAAAGCGTGTAACTTTTGCAGTAAGCCCGTTTTGACTTCTGCATAAAACAAAAAATCGGGCATACCAAGGTACACCCGAAAATGGAGGACGAAACAGGCACAAAATCAGGCCACAGACAATTCGTTCTCTATATCGATGCCATGATCTCGCATCTGGGCCAGCTTGTATCTCAATGTGCGAGGACTGATGCCCAGGCGTTCGGCCGCCAACTTGCGTTTACCGCACTTTTTGATGGTGTCGATGATGATCTGAAATTCTCTCTTTTTCAAATCTCCTCCCAGGCCGTTGAAAGCATCGGAATCTGCACCGGTCACCTGCTCAGGCACAGTGATGCCGGAAACAGGTAGCTCGTCGGAACTTTCCGGGTACGGCACATCTAAAGCCGGATACACCTCGGAACAATTGGCACCCACCACATTCATCCAGCCATGACCGGTACCGTCGAGGCACAATTCTTCCGCCCCGATCTCACCGCCTTGCTGCAACACCATCGCTCGCTGAATCGCGTTATCCAATTCTCTGACATTCCCAGGCCAGCCGTAGTTCACCATTGCCTGTTGTGCTTCCTGGTTGAAGCGCACCTGAGGCAGTTTCATCTTGGCTGCATGAGTTCGGAGCAACCTCTCGGCAAGAGGCACTATATCGGCCGGTCTTTCCCGCAAAGGCTTCCAGTGAATGGGAAACACGCTCAAACGATAATACAAGTCTTCTCTAAACCGGTTTTCACTGACAAATTCTTTCAGGTCGCGGTTAGTGGTTGCCAGAACCCGGACATCGAGCGGTATCGGCTTGCGTCCTCCGACTCGCTCTACCTCTTTTTCCTGTAAAACCCGTAACAGCTTTGCCTGTAGTCCGAGATCCATTTCAGATATCTCGTCCAACAACAGTGTGCCGCCATTGGCCTGCTCAAACTTGCCGGGGGTACTTGCATAAGCGCCGGTAAAAGCGCCTTTTTCGTGGCCGAACAAAATCGCTTCCAGCATATTCTCGGGGATTGCCGCGCAGTTTATCGCCACAAAGGGTTGCTTTGCCCGATCCGAACTGGCGTGAATAAATCGAGCCAATACCTCTTTACCGGTGCCACTTTCACCTGAAATCAGTACGGTGGAATCAACGGCCGCCACCCTTCTCGCCATCTGAAACAACCGTCGGCTAAAGGCATCGACCGCCACCGGATCGGTGTCGGCATTTTGGGTTTCGCCTACGACCACTCGACGAATGGTGGTGATCAGCGTTTTCGGGTCAAAAGGTTTTACCAGGTAATCTATCGCACCTGATTGTATCGCGCTGACCGCCTGACTGATCTGCCCATAGGCGGTCATCAGGACAACGGGCAACCCAGGAATATGATTTTGAATATGACTCAACAAGCCCAAGCCGTCCATCCCCGGCATATTGACATCACTCACCACCATATCCGGCACCTGTTTTTCCAGTAAAGGAATGGCTGTTTCCGAAGAATCGGCAGTGAGACACTGAAAGCCGGCCAACTCTACCGTTGTTTCCAACGCCTCCCGGAGATCCCGATCATCTTCAACGATAAGTATCGTTATTTTTTTTCTGGTATTGTCCATGCTAGTTGTCATTGCACTCCTCACTGTACTACTCCACTGGGCATCGCTGTTTTTTCACAACTCGTTGAATTTTTTATCAATCGATGGCAGGCAGAACGATCGACGCGACCACACCACCGTCGTACGAGCCAATCTCGAACAAACCTTTGTGGGCACTGACCACCGCCTGAACCACCGCCAGACCCAAACCGGTACCCTGAGATTTGGTGGTATAAAACGCCTCTTTCACCTTTTCTTTCTGGCACGAACCAAAACCGGGGCCATTGTCTGCGACCTGAACCGCCACCTTGGCACCAGGCAGTTTTTCAAACTTGATTGTCACGACGAGCTCCCGTTCAGCGGCTTCGACACTGTTATTGATCAAATTCATACAGGCGCCAACCAATGCTTCTTTATTGCACAACACCTCGACATCGCCAGCATGATTAAGCCATTGCACTTGCGCACCCGCCCTTTGCAGCGGCATTTCTGCCGCATGCCTGAGAGACTGCTCAAGCTCATCGATACTGATACGCTCGGCCAACGGCGTTTCACCTTTGGCGAAAATCAGCATATCCCTCACTTGTTGCTCCAGATGCACAAGCCGCGACATGAGTTTATCCGCACACTTTTGCCTAAAGCTGTCATCGATTTGATCCTGACCAAGATGCCCGGCATACAACATGGCAGTTGATAGCGGGGTACGTACCTGATGGGCAAGCGAAGCCACCATACGCCCCATCGCAGACAAACGCTCGTAGCGGCTGAGTCTTGATTGTAATTCGCGGGTCTCGGTTAAATCTGTCAACAAAATAAGCTGACCTGGCTCTTGATCCATCGAGCGGGTGGCAATACTGACTCTTCGACCATCGATCAAAGACACTTCATGCCCGTCATCCCGCCTGGGTGCAAAGCAGCGCTGAATAATATCCAACCACTTTTCGCCTTCTAACGGCTCACCTAACAGGTCAATCGCCGCTGCGTTACATTTCTGAACGACACCTTGGCCATCTAACAGTACGACGCCAGCAGGCAGCAGGTGCAGCAGGGTTTCCAGTCGGTTGGTCGCTTTCTCTTTCTCGGAGAGCGCCTGTTTCCGATTTTCAATAGAGAAGAGTGAAAAATCTGTCGACTCGTAACAAACCGTATAATTTCTTGCCTGATTAGGTAGCGCCATTGCAAACTCCCAGCTCACTATACTAAACCATCCATTTGCCATACCCATGCTGGATATGATGACTTGTCAGGTATTAAGCACAATGCGTTCCAGAACTTTTTTCATATTTTTAATCATAGAGTTATAGCCAGGTGTTCGGCTTTGACTTTTTCAGAAGACAGTTTATTGACGGGAATCCGTGAGAGCGACCAACACATTTTCTCAAAGGCTAGGCAGAAGGACCACCGCCACTACAGACGAGTATCAATTGACAAAAACTGCCAAGCCCTGAAGATGGAATCACTTATCGAAGAGGCTAACTCTTGAGATCATATTTTCGTACTTTTTCGACCAGAGTCGTACGTCTTATTCGCAATTTTTCAGCCGCGCGCGCCACCACCCCGGCACTCTCATCGAGCGCCTGCTGAATAAGCGATTTTTCCAGATTAGCCAGATAGTCTTTCAAATCGATACCATTCACCGGCAACAGTGCAGGGCTATCCAGACCCACTAACCCTTGCGAGGCAGGCAGACGATCTTCTTCAAGCTTTAGTGGCTCCGACACATCTTCAATATGACGAAACTTGGCGGGCAACTCATTCAACCCGACCACTCCATAGGGATACATAATCGCCAAGCGCTCGACCAGATTCGCCAATTCTCTGACGTTGCCAAACCAGTCATGTTGACACAAACTCATAATTGCAGCCGAGTTGAACCGGATCGAACCCCGCTTTTCGTTTTCCATTCGGGAAATCAATTCGTTGATCAGCAGAGGAATATCTTCCACTCGCTCCCTCAGTGCCGGCATTTCTATCGGAAATACGTTCAACCGGTAAAACAGGTCTTCTCGAAACCCGCCGTCTTTTATCATGTCTTCAAGGTCTTTATGTGTTGCCGCCACTATCCTGACATTGGTTTTTAGTGTTTTGGTACCACCCACTTTTTCAAAAGTGCGCTCTTGCAGAACCCGAAGAATCTTAACTTGCATATTCAGCGGCATATCTCCAATTTCATCGAGAAACAGGGTACCTCCCTCTGCCAGCTCAAATCTGCCTTTTCGATCAGATATCGCTCCGGTAAATGAACCCTTTTCATGGCCGAAAAGCTCACTTTCAAGAAGTTCGGCCGGGATTGCACCGCAATTGACCGGCACAAAGGGTTTGTTCCTTCTTAACGAGTTGTAGTGCAGGTTGCGCGCAACCACTTCTTTACCGGTTCCGCTTTCTCCGGTAATAAGCACAGTGACATCCTTATCCGCCACTTGTGCCATCAACTTCCGCACATTTTGGATTCCTCGGCTTGTTCCCACCAGGCTTCGAAAAAGCTGCACCTCTCTTTGCGCGCTTCGTTGAGTCCGTGCCAGATATTGCTCACGGTAGACCTGTGCACGATAAATATCATCGACAAATTTATTATATCGAGGCGGCCATTCCAGGCTGCTGATTACGCGACCACGAATTGGCTGATCAACCTCTGCAATATCCACTTCCCCCATAACAATAAAGGGAATACCTGGCTCCCAGGCACCTATTTGATCCATGGCCTGGGTAATAGACTTCTCTGCACCACCAACGACAGCGACCACAAACTCATCAGCGTGATAGCTTTCCTCCAATTGCGCTTTCAAGACTTCCGATTCAAGAACAACCACCTCTTCTCCTAAAAAACGCAGAATGAGAGAAATATCATCGCGACACTTCTTGTCATCATGAACCAGCAGAATTCTCATTTCCCTCAACATGCGCAGCAGACCTTGGCGTTATCGTTCAACAAGTAACAAAAGATTTATGAGTAAAACAGATACGTTAGCTCGATCGGAGGAAAACAAGAAATGCAAGCCTCCTGGATGCCAACAAAAACGGAACTATAAATAATTAAAGTACGAAAGGTGCAGACGGTCAATAATATGACAACAAACGAAATGAAAAAACGCCAACCCAGAGTTTCAGACGCTTTTTTGGCGGCCTATTCCGGGGGCTATAAACGAACCATTTTATTTGTATCCGATTGAACTGGCATACTGCTTGATCGCTTCTTTCTCACTATTCATGCGCTTCAACTGACTGGTTACCTGAGTTTGCTGTTTTTTCACCAACTCAAGCAACGAACGGTAAGAAGACATCAAGGCATCCATCGCTTGTTTGGCATCGTTTTTCGCAAGTTCGCCACAATCAACCAGTCGCATCAGCTCACGGCAATACTGATTGATGGAATCATCTATACTTTCAAGTGAATCCCAGTTCTGACTAGAAAACGCATTGTTTAGCTCAAGCTCGAGCCAGTTCAACTTCTCAACAATTTGACCCATGACAAACCTCAATAAAAAACCACTATAACGCCTCTTCCTGATAAATAGTCAGAGTAGCACAAGGGTTACCGAAGACGCATAAAAAAACCACCTGAAACCCAGATGGCTTTTAATGAAGGTCTACCTGCCTCTAGCTAAACAGACTAGCTTTTCGAACAGTCGGCCCGCGCGATCAGGTAAGAAACTTGATCATTACGCCCGCCGCAACGGCAGAACCAATAACACCGGCAACATTCGGCCCCATAGCATGCATCAGCAGGAAGTTATGAGGATTTGAATCCAAACCGACTTTGTTGGAAACACGAGCGGCCATAGGCACTGCGGACACACCAGCAGATCCAATAAGTGGGTTGATAGGCTGTTTGCTAAACTTGTTCATCAACTTGGCCATAAGAACCCCTGTCGCTGTACCCACACAGAACGCCGCCAAACCAAGTATAATTATGCCCAGGGTCTGAATATCGAGAAACTTATCGGCACTCAACTTCGATCCAACAGACAATCCGAGGAAAATAGTGACAATGTTGATCAAAGCGTTTTGAGCGGTATCACTCAAACGTTCAACCACACCACACTCGCGCATCAGGTTGCCGAAACAAAACATACCCAAAAGCGGAGCTGCATCCGGCAAACAAAGCGCCACCAGAACAACCAGTACAATCGGGAACAGGATTTTTTCCAGCTTACCTACGTGCCGCAACTGAACCATCGCGATTTTGCGTTCCTCTTCATTAGTCAACGCTTTCATAATTGGCGGCTGGATCATAGGTACCAGCGCCATATAGGAGTAAGCAGCAACGGCAATCGCCCCCAACAAATGAGGCGACAGCAAACTGGCGACATAAATTGAAGTCGGACCGTCAGCCCCACCAATGATACCGATCGCCGCCGCTTCAAAGATGGTAAACTCCATCAGCCCTGTCGCTGACAGGATAGCGGCACCAAGCACAGTACCGAAAATACCGAACTGGGCAGCGGCACCCAACAACAGGGTTTTAGGATTGGCAAGCAATGGACCAAAATCGGTCATAGCACCCACACCCATAAATATAAGCAGAGGCGCAACACCACTTCCTATAGACACGTTGTAAAAGTTATTCAACATACCATTGGAATAGCCCGCATCCTGAGCGACATGCACTGCCGCCACATACGCCGCGTGATCTGCGCTATACGCGTGACTGTAAGCCTGTTTTAGCGCTTCGGGAGCCACAGACACCGCCATATTGAGATCCTTAAACGAATCAGCCAGTGCGACGGCCAAGGCCTGCATCACTTCAGGCTTGGCAAAATGAATTGCGTTTTCAACCGCCGATGCGGCCAAACCCGCCTCAGGAATATTGGCCATCAAACCACCAAAGCCAATAGGTATCAGCAACAAAGGCTCAAAGCCTTTTCGTATCGCCAAATAGAGCAGACTGAGACATACCAGCATCATGACTACTTGGCCAAACTCGATATTGTAAAGACCACTACCGGTCCAAAGATTAAGCAGTTTATCCATTGATAGAACCCATTATCCGATCATTAACAAGGTGTCGCCGACAGTAACTGAATCACCTACTGCGACATTAATGCTACCAACGGTACCGGCGTGCGCTGCACGCACTTCGGTTTCCATTTTCATGGCTTCAAGAATTAACAACACATCACCTTCCTGTACCGCCTGACCAGTAGAAACCAGAACCTTGAAGATGGTACCCGCCAATGGCGCCAATACAGGCTCGCCACCGCCTGGAGGTACAGCTGCAGCTGCGGCTGCGGCAGGCACACCGGCAGCGGGCGCAGATGCACCGACTGGCGCCACGGCAGTGATATCGCCGCCTTCTTCCACTTCGACGACATAGGCTTGACCTTCGACGGTAATGGTATAAGTTTCAGGGCCACCAGCAGACACCTTAACCTCATCACCAGTCGGGGCCGCCTCAAATGCATCCGGATTACCGCGATTTTCAAGGAACTTGGGAGCGACTTGCGGGAATAACGCGTAAGTCAAGGCATCATCTATCTTGTCGGCAGACAGCGAGAAACCCTTCTCTTTTGCAAGCGCTTCAACGTCGGCAACGAGTTTATCCAGTTCATTGTCCAGGAGATCGGCTGGCCGACAAGTAATGACCTCTGCACCATCCAGGACGCGTTCCTGAAGCTCTTTATCATATGGCGCTGGCGCCGCTCCGTACTCACCCTTGAGCACACCCTGAGTTTCTTTTGAAATAGACTTGTATCGCTCACCGGTCAAAACGTTTATCACCGCCTGGGTACCGACAATCTGCGATGTCGGCGTAACCAGGGGAATGTAACCGAGATCTTTACGAACGCGAGGAATCTCGGCCAGCACCTCGTCAAATTTGTCCCCAGCTCCCTGCTCTTTCAATTGGTTTTCCATATTGGTCAACATACCGCCAGGCACCTGCGCGACCAGAATCCGGGAATCCGTGCCTCGTAACGCGCCTTCAAACTTGGCATACTTTTTCCGTACCTCACGAAAATAAGCCGCGATATCTTCCAGCAACAGCAAATCAAGGCCGGTGTCATATTCCGTACCTGCCATCGCAGCAACCACCGTTTCCGTCGCAGAGTGGCCGTATGTCATAGACATCGATGAAATAGCGGTATCAACACGATCGATGCCTGCCTCTATCGCCTTGAGCAGAGACATATCGACTAAACCGGCGGTCGCATGACAATGCAACTGTACTTCCAGATCAGTTTCGGCTTTCAACCGCTTGACCAGTTCGTAACACTCATAAGGCTTGATAATGCCAGACATATCCTTGATGGCAATCGAGTCAGCCCCCATGTCTTCAATTTGTTTGGCTAAATCCACCCAGGCTTGGGTATTGTGAACAGGACTGGTAGTGTAAGAAAGCGTACCCTGAGCATGTTTGCCCTGTTTTTTCACCGCTTTCAATGCGGTTTCCAGGTTGCGTGGATCGTTCATAGCGTCAAATACGCGGAATACATCCACCCCATTTACCGCAGCTCGCTCAACAAATTTCTCGACAACGTCATCCGCGTAATGACGGTAACCCAACAAGTTTTGTCCACGCAGCAACATCTGTTGCCTGGTGTTGGGCATGGCCTTTTTGAATTCGCGGATTCTATCCCAAGGGTCTTCACCCAGATAACGAATACATGAATCAAATGTCGCACCACCCCAGGATTCAAGTGACCAATAACCTACCTCGTCGAGTTTTTCCGCAATAGGCAGCATGTCATCAATTCGCATGCGTGTAGCAAGCAGTGACTGATGAGCGTCACGCAATACAACGTCGGTAATTCCTAATCGTTTTTTAACATCTGTCATCACATTCAAGCCTTCTGTTAAAGGTTTAATTCTGTTCTATCTGACTCACTTCTTTTGGCGTGAGCGATGTTTCGCAACTGCAGCTGAGATAACAGCCATAAGTCGAGGGTCGCTCATAGGCGAAGAAGCAGGAGCAGGTGCAGGAGGCACAACCGGAGCAGCCGGCTCGAGCCTCACTGCCATTTTCGACATTACTGTTGTCGCGCCGATCAAGATAATCAGGAATATAAACACAAACCCCATTCCAACAATCATCAAGTCGACCGCTTGTGACATCAAAGATTCAGTCATAATATATCGATACCTTTTCGTATTAAGCTGTTTTTATCTCTTAAAATAGCCCTTAAGCGAGCCACCCCGCCTCTTTTCCGCAGCGACAGGGAAGATACACAGGCAACCCTGGGCCAACGACAACCCAAAAACGGAAAGAAAAGCGAGCGTATTTTGCCTTTTAAAGCACTCATAGGCAACTCAAACTTTGCCAGAGAACTTCACAAAACCATCTTCCTGACAAACCCAACATGCTGCTACAAAAACAACGATTCTCACTTGACTAAATGACAAACCCTAATAAGCACCATGCCGCAGAATAGACCCGACCAACGACTTATCAGTCTACCCCGAGACGAAATGGTAGCATGAGAAAAAAAAGACAATTGTGAGACATATCAATAGAGGCGTTTGACGGCGAAACATTTTCGATAAAGCGCAGATTCAGCACACTACAAAACGTAGCCCGACAAAAACACTTTGGCAAGATAAGGAAAGCGAATATGGCGCGGCTGGGAGGATTCGAACCTCCGACCGCCTGGTTCGTAGCCAGGTACTCTATCCAACTGAGCTACAGCCGCACGCTAAAATAAGATGTTGGACATCCAGACAATGGCGGAGAGAGAGGGATTCGAACCCTCGATACCTGACGGTATACGCCCTTAGCAGGGGCGCGCCTTCAGCCTCTCGGCCATCTCTCCAAAATCGGCGCGAATGATAACAACAATTTATATAAAATCAAAGAATTATTTCAGTTTTTTATTCAATGTCCGGATCGGACTGGCCGTTGACGACCTTTTCTTGTTGAATTCTTTGGTAGATTTCTTCTCGATGCACAGCCACTTCTTTGGGCGCACTGACACCAATCCTGACTTGATTCCCTTTCACACCGAGCACGGTGACCGTCACGTCATCCCCAACCATCAGTGCCTCCCCTACACGACGGGTCAGTATTAACATTAGCTATCTCCTTTTTATGTACGCTTGACCTGTTCCAATCCCCAAAACTGGTTAAGGAAAACCTTTACATGCCTTTCAATCAGCCAGTGTGACCACTCGATCGCCTTTGGCTGGCATGGAACGGAATCCCCAAAATATCGGTAACCTATTATTTTTTTAATATATTTTAGATTTCAGCTGGCGAGCGATTGGTTGCGGTTGTTGGTTCAGCCAGCTACTTTCACCCACTAGCAGGCCTCATCCACCGCTTCGCCAGCCAGACCAAAAATACTATGCAATGATCTCACGGCCAACTCAAGATATTTTTCGGCTATTACCACCGAAACCTTGATTTCCGACGTGGCAATCATCAGTATATTAATACCTTCTTCGGACAAACCCTCAAACATTTTCGTCGCCACACCAGCGTGTGAGCGCATGCCGACTCCGACGATAGACACCTTGGCAATCTTGTTATTACCGGCCATTTCTCTGGCGCCGAGCTTTTTGCGCAAATCCTCCATGATTTCATAGACTTTTTTGTAATCATTTCGATGCACGGTGAAAGTGAAATCGGTCTGCCCGTCATCTCCTGTGTTTTGCACTATCATATCCACTTCGATATTGGCATCACTGACAGGCTTGAGTATTTTCGAGGCTATCCCAGGCGTATCGGGTACCCCTTTCATTGTCAGCTTTGCCTCATCCCGGTTAAAAGCGATACCGGATACGACTGGTTGCTCCATTTCACTGTCATCCTCAGTTGTAATTAAGGTGCCCGGGCCATCCTTGAAGCTGGAAAGCACGCGTAATGGCACATTGTACTTGCCAGCAAACTCCACCGCCCTGATTTGCAATACCTTGGAGCCAAGGCTGGCCATCTCTATCATTTCTTCAAAGGTAATCTTATCCATACGTACTGCATTGTCCACAACCCGAGGATCAGTGGTATACACTCCATCCACATCCGTATAGATCTGACACTCATCCGCCTTCAGTGCCGCCGCCAACGCAACCGCAGAGGTATCCGACCCGCCCCTGCCAAGCGTTGTAATCGCCCCGTCTTCATTGACTCCCTGAAATCCGGCAACGACCACGACTTTGCCATAAGACAAATCAGAACGAATGCTTTTCTCATCAATAGAACGAATACGCGCCTTGGTATGTGCGGTATCGGTAAGAATCCTGACTTGCCCTCCGGTATATGAAATTGCCGGACAACCCATACTATGCAGAGCCATACACATCAGGGCAATAGTCACTTGCTCGCCGGTTGAGACCAATACATCCATTTCTCTCGGGGTTGGCTCATCCATTATCGAACCGGCCAAGGAAATTAGCCGATTGGTCTCGCCACTCATGGCCGACACCACAACCACGATATCATGCCCGTTTTCACGAAAACTTTTCACCTTTTCAGCGACGGCACGTATCCGTTCCACCGAGCCAACCGAGGTGCCACCAAACTTTTGTACATAAAGAGCCATCTAACTTTCTACTTCCTGTCCGCAATTTATTTCACTTTATTTCATCGAGCAAGATTTCACCAAGCACGAATAGTGCAACCTGTGACCCCCGCTATACCCTGGATTGAACCCACTCCGGAACCATTTCGAGCATTACCGGTATACCAGCGATATCGGAGCCGCCACCTTGCGCCATATCCGGCCGGCCCCCACCTTTACCACCCAACTTTGAGGCCGTTTCCCTAATCAAATCACCGGCCTTCATCTTTTTACAAATATCTTTGGTTGCTCCGGCAACCAATATGACCTTATCATCCTCAACCGAACAGAGTAGAACGACAGCCGTACCCAGCTTGTTTTTGAGCTGGTCTGCGGTATCCAGCAACGCTTTTCTGTCGACACCATCGAGTTTGGCCGCCAGCACTTTGACGCCACTGATATCGACCGCCTTTTCGGCCAGGTCATCACCGGCAAAACTGGCTAACTTACTCTTAAGCTGATCCAGCTCTTTTTCCAGGGTCTTAATACGATCGACTGTTTGCCGAAGCTTATCGGGCGCTCCGTCCCGACTGGTTTTTAACAAGTCGGCCATCGACTTGAGAATACGACCGTCACTGCGACACCTGGCCTCAGCCAAAGCACCGGTAACGGCTTCGATACGACGAACACCAGACGAGATAGCACCTTCGGATACCACAACCAGGGAACCGATATCGCCTGTTCGTCGAGCATGTGTACCACCACACAACTCAATTGAAAAATCGGACTCGCCCATCGACAAAACCCGCACTTGATCTCCGTATTTTTCACCAAACAGTGCCATTGCGCCCTTCTTCCGGGCCGTTTCGATATCGGTCACTTCGGTCGTTATTTCTGTATTGGCTCTAATCTGTTGGTTGACGATAGATTCGATCTGTTGAATTTGCTCGGTCGTTACGGCTTCCGGATGGGCAAAATCGAACCTGAGTTTTTCATGGTCAACCAAAGACCCCTTCTGCACCACATGATCACCCAAAACTTGACGCAGGGCAGCATGCAGCAGGTGAGTTGCCGAATGATTGAGTGCCGTAGCTTTCCTTTTAACCGAGTCGACCAGCGCGCTGACTTTGTTATCTGGCGCAATTTCACCGCTCATGACTTTACCGATATGAAGGTGGTTATTGCCCTCTTTTTGGGTATCCTGAACCTGGAATTCACCACCACTCCAGGTTATCAGCCCCTGGTCACCGACCTGGCCACCCGATTCGGCATAGAAAGGCGTTTCTTCAAGCACGACCACCGCCTGATCGCCCGATTTTCCGACACCGGGTTCGCCACCGACAAACACGGCCTTAACAGCACAATCCTGGCCGACCACCTGCTCATATCCGGTGAACAAGGTTTTACCATCCACCACGATTGCATGGCTGTAGTCGACACCAAATTTACTGGCTGACCGGGCGCGTTCCCGCTGCGCCTCCATTTCTTTTTCATAGCCCTCATAGTCCAGTTCCAGACCATGTTCCCGGGCAATATCGTTAACCAAATCAACCGGAAATCCATAGGTATCGTAAAGAGTGAATATGGTATTGCCAGGAATCACCTGACCTTCCAATTGTTTGATATCTTGTTGCAGTAATTTCATTCCCTTATCGAGGGTTCGGGCAAACTGCTCCTCTTCGAGCAACAAAATTCGCTCTATTTCCGCTCCGTTTCTGATCAGCTCAGGATACGCATCCCCCATGGCATCCGCCAATACCGACACCAGTTGATAAAAAAACGGGGCGGTTGCCCCCAGTTTGTTGCCGTGACGAACGGCACGTCGAATAATTCGACGCAGCACAAAGCCCCGTCCTTCATTTGAAGGTATCACACCATCAGAAATCAGAAACGCACAGGCTCGGATGTGATCGGCGATAACACGCAGTGACTGGTTCGTCGTAGCGACTCCGCCCAGCAAGCGGGACGCCCCCTGCAAAATAGTTTGAAAAAGATCGATCTCATAGTTACTGTGCACATTCTGCATCACTGCTGACACACGCTCCAATCCCATACCGGTATCCACCGAAGGTCGGGGCAGAGGATTCAGTTGGCCATCCGCGGTTCGGTTATACTGCATGAAAACCAGATTCCAGATTTCAATATATCTGTCGCCATCATCGTTCGGGCCACCCGGCGGATCACCCGCAACCAATTCACCATGATCATAGAAAACTTCGGAACACGGGCCACACGGACCGGTATCACCCATCGCCCAAAAGTTGTCTTTCTCACCCAGTCGAGAAAACCGCGACGGATCGACGCCAACATCGTTCAACCAGATATCTTCCGCTTCCTTATCGTCTTGATAAACCGTTACCCACAGCTTTTCTGGCGGCAACTCCAACTCAACCGTCAGAAACTCCCAGGCAAAACGAATCGCATCGCTTTTAAAATAGTCACCGAAGCTAAAATTGCCGAGCATTTCGAAAAAGGTATGATGCCTGGCAGTGTAACCGACATTTTCCAAGTCATTGTGCTTGCCACCGGCCCTGACACATTTTTGGGAAGTGGCCGCGCGACTGTAGGGGCGACGCTCTTTGCCCAGAAACACGTCTTTAAACTGATTCATTCCGGCATTGGTAAAAAGCAAGGTAGGGTCGTCGGCAGGCACTAACGAACTGCTATCGACTTCTCGATGACCATTACGCTTAAAATAATCAAGGAATGCTCGACGAATTTCAGAACTCTTCATAAATCAATCCAATGGGCTGGCTGTTTTTATTCAAGGTTGGGTTGGGGAAACTGTGTACTCTACCACAGATGCAGCCATTGCGGACATGCAAGTTGACATTTTTCACAATAAAATCAATAGGAATACTTCCAACACAAAAAAAACGGGCAATTTCGCCCGCGTAGTATGATTGAGGAGCACCTCACGACAAACAAATCATGACGACCGATCCAGCATATGATGAATCAATTCCTGAAAACACGGTGCGTTTGGCTTGAATTCCAGCACGGCATCTTGCCGCCCTATTACCCGACGCTCAAACTGCTCGCTTACACCGCGCTGGTCAGTCCGATCAAGCACCGATGGCTTTTCGCTCGGTTTATCTCGATTACCAAAGGCAGTGTCAAACAGATGGTTCACGCTTTGCATTTCCGACCTCCCCTAAAATCTCAGTTGCGTTAGCCGGTATAGCGACTGAAATCGCTACATCTTCAATGCCGGTTACCAAGCGAAATTCAAATGAATATAGAAATTGGTTTCTGCGTCAGTATCAATTAGACTGCGCCTGTCGAAACCTATACTGCTGACCATTATTGACAAACGAACCGCTCACTATGACCTATCAATTCCCGGAATCACCAGAAGAAGTTCAACCTGCGGGACTCATTCGCAGACTGGCAGCGATGCTATACGATACGCTTATCGGCGTTGCTCTTATGTTGGTTACCACCGGCATTTACAAAATGATCCAGAGCAAAATCATCGGTGCGGAAGAATTGAAGCGATTGACCGAATCCGGCGAAATGAACACTGACCCGCTACTGACATCGGTTTTATTTGTCACACTCTTCTTTTTCTTCGCTTACTTTTGGACCAAATCGGGACAAACACTCGGTATGCAGGCCTGGCATATCCGAATACAAACCAGTGAAGGCAGATCAATTAGATGGCTGCAGGCATTGCTGCGCTTTATGATGGCATGGGTCTCCTTCGGCTGTTTTGGACTGGGCTATCTTTGGTCTGTCTGGGACACAAACAAGCGCTCCTGGCACGACCATTTTTCACTGTCCGACGTAGTGCAGATTCCGAAAAGACAGAAAAACGGCTAAAGCTATCCAGCCCGCCGCATTAAAATGAAACCGACCAATGCACAAATGATGATAGGTATCAGTGTCGCCCAGATCGGGTTAAAACCGAATACCAGGCTGGATGGCCCAAGCAAGTCCTGCATGTACTTGAAAAGCAGCCCGACAATAATCCCGGTAAACACACGGAACCCCATGGTAACTGAGCGCAACGGGCCAAATACGAAGGAAATGGCAACCAGCACCAGCACCGCCGTAGTGATCGGCCTGAGCAGTTTTTTCCAGAAAGCCATCAGATACTGGGTCGCATTCAGCCCCTGCTCGGATAAATAGCTGGAATAATCATACAACCCGGATATCGACAGGTTATCCGGCTTGACGATCAAAAAGCTGAGCACCTCCGGTGACAGCCCGGTCTGCCAGTCCAACGAATCGGCATGTGTCTTTTTTGCGGCGTGACGATCGATCGCAATCTTTTCGACTTTTTCGAGCGACCATTTTCCTTCGTGATACACTCCCCTCTCCGCATAGGTGATTTGACTCAGCCATTCATGGTCATCAAAGGTATACAGGGTAATACCATGCAGAACACCACCGGGTTGAACGGCATTGAAATGCATAAAGGTGTTATCTTCCCGGTGCCAAACCCCTTTGGAGGAGGCAACTCTGTCCTTGCCGCCTATTGCAATCGCTTTCTGACTCTGGGCGATGCGCTCGGTATAAGGTGCGATATACTCGCCCAGCAGCAACCCGATCAGAACAACCACGACAGCTGGTTTCATCGCGGCCCAGACAATGCGGGCAATAGAGATACCCGCGCCCCTGATAACCACCAGTTCACTGTTGTTGGCCAGCACGCCCAGACCAACCAGGCTACCGATAAAAGCCGCCAGCGGCAGATAATCGTAGATACGACGCGGGACGGTGATGACGACATAGGTCAGCGCCTCGATCGTGCCGTAATCATTCTTGGTTTCTTCCAGTTCGGCTATCAAACCAAACACCAAATCCAGACTGATCACGACACCAAGTACCATAATGATGGCGGCCGAAACTGTGGTAACGATATAACGATCAATTTTCCACATCAAGCCTCTTCCTCAGCTTGCTGCGCCACTCCTTGGCATAGAGGTTGAGAATTGCGGTGGCGAAAAAAACCATGTGTACCCACCACATACCAATCCATTCGGGAACCAATTCTTTTTCCACCCATTTGCGGGACGCAATCAGAAGCCCTAAATAGGTAATGTATATCAGCATGGCTGGAAGAAGATGGAAAAAACGCCCCTGTCGAGGATTGACCCGGCTCAACGAAATCGCCAACAAAGTCACGATAGGTACCAACAGTGGCAACGAAATACGCCATTGCAACAGGGCGCGGTATTTCGGGGAGTCAGAATGCCATAACTCCAGGGTACTGATCGCTTCGTCTTTTTTCTTGATATTACGCGCGTCCGGGATTTCGATTCTGTGACCATAGGTAGCAAATTCAAATGTCGTCAGTTCCAACTGACCAGGCGGAGCCTCGAAGCGAGTGCCTTTTTCCAAAACCAAATAACGAGAGCCAGACACCTCATCAAATTTTAAACGCCCGGTTTTGGCAACGGTCACCGCTGATTGCTTGCCTTTTTTTGTTGGCACATACATAAAAACGTTTCTCAATTCTTGCTTATCATCACTCAGCGACTCGGTATAGAACGTAATATCGGATCGCTTCTGAAAACGTCCGGCTGCCAACAACTCGAACACGGTGAGCTTTGCCTGCTCGGCAAAAATAGCCTGGGTTTTTTTCATTCCGACAGGAGCCATGTAAAGACTTAACCAGGCAACGACCGCAGCCACGACCAGCGACACGATCAACGTCATGCCGACCAGTCGGGTTTGACTCATACCGCAGGCCTGCAGTACCGTCATTTCACTTTCCAGATACATCCGTCCATAGGCAAGCAAAATTCCAATGAACAACCCCAAAGGCAGAATCAATTCAAGGAACCCTGGCATCCGATAGCCCATCACTGCCAGCAGAACATCACCGGAAATCCCCCCCGCCGCCGCCTGGGCAATATATTTAATCAGTCGGCCGCTCATAAATATCAACATCAGCACACCGGAAACAGCAAGCATACTGAGCAAGACTTGTTTTGCGAGATATCTAAAAATGATAAACAAGGCGATTCCGCTTAGCATGGACAAGGTAGAGATAAAGGGCAATACAACCAGATTTTACCGAAAATCACAAGTCGTTCGTACGGTTTCAGGTCAGTCGCAAAAATTGTTGCCAAATTTGCTCCTTCTGATCTGGGCCACTAGAATGATTCGCAACGCCTCATCAACCTGATTTCGGTAACCATAACATCATGAACTATAAAATAGCCAAAACCAGCACTGCCAAAGCCAACCTCGCAAAAACCAAAATTGATTGCCTGGTCCTGGGCACAGCCGGGCACAAACTTGTCTCTGAGTTCGGCCGGAAAACAGACGATATCCTGGACGGACAACTCTCGCAAACCCTCAAACACGGGGACCTCAAGTCCGCCGCTGGCGACACGCAACTGATCGTGCTGCGCGACAACCAGCCGATCAGACGCATCCTGCTGATCAAAAATGGTGACAAAAAAGAGGCTAGCGGACAAAACATCCTGAAGACACTGACAGGATGCTTTTCCGCTCTGAAAGAGATCAATGCGAAAAAAGTGGCGATACCGCTTAGCGAGTTTTTATCGGCTGACAAACCTTCAGACTGGCTAGTTCGTAAATTGGTCGAAACCGCCGAAAGCAGTATCTATCGCTTTGATGACTTCAAAAGCAAACAGGCAAACCCGGTAATATTGAAAGAAATCCAAATATTGATCGGTAGTAACGACAATATAGCCGATGCGACACGCGCTTTGAACACCGGATTGGCCACAGCCAACGGCATCGCTTTGACCAAAACACTGGGCAATCTGCCGAGCAATATCTGCACGCCTGCCTATTTGGCACAAAAAGCCAGAGCGCTGGCCAAGCAGCATAGCCATATCAAAACAACCATCATTGAAGAAAAAACGATGAAAGAGCTTGGCATGGGAGCCTTGCTTTCGGTCAGTGCTGGCAGTGAGCAACCAGCAAAATTGATCATTATGGAGTACAAAGGTGGCAAGGCAAAAGACAAACCGCATGTACTGCTAGGCAAAGGTATCACATTCGATAGCGGGGGAATCAGCCTGAAACCCGGCGAGGCGATGGACGAAATGAAATACGATATGTGCGGCGCGGCAGCCGTATTTGGCGTGATGCAGGCCATGACCGAGCTCCAGCCGGCCTTGAATATCATCGGCATGGTCAGTTCCGCCGAGAATATGCCAAGCGGCAAAGCCAGCCGGCCCGGTGACATTGTCACCACCATGTCGGGTCAAACCGTGGAAATACTCAACACTGACGCTGAGGGTCGTCTTGTGTTATGTGACGCACTCACCTATGCGGAGAAATTCAAGCCCGCCTCTGTCGTCGATATTGCCACATTGACCGGAGCCTGTATCATCGCACTCGGTAACCAGGCATCGGGGTTGATGAGCAACAACGATGAGCTGGCCGACGAACTGCTGACAGCGGGCCAAACCACGCTGGATAGAGCCTGGCGAATGCCGATCTGGGAAGAATACCAGACACAACTGGACAGCAACTTTGCCGACATGCAAAACATTGGCGGCCGCCAGGCAGGCTCGATCACCGCAGCCTGCTTCTTGTCACGGTTTGCCAAATCGTTCCGCTGGGCGCATCTGGATATAGCGGGTACAGCCTGGCATTCTGGCGAGGCAAAAGGGGCTACCGGCCGACCGGTAGGGTTACTGGTCGAGTACCTGCTGAACAAACTTTAATCTGATTCAATACTTCTATAAAACAGGCAGACAACTTTCATTGAAAACGGCCCAGTTTTATATATTGCAACAGCCATTGCATAGCGAACGCTATCTGTTCGCGTGCAGGTTGGTCGCAAAAGCTTATAAACAAGACCTGACAGTTTATATTCACACCGATTTCGAACAACAGGCACAATTGATGGATGACCGATTATGGGAATTCAACCCTGAAAGCTTTATTCCACATGGACAATGTACTCAGGAGTCAGCAGATAGCGCAGATAATAAAACATCGAGCCCAATTGTCATCGGCACAAACAACCAGCAGGCGGCCCAGAATCAACACTGCGATTTGCTGGTCAACCTGTCCGCAAAACTGCCGGACAACTTTCGTCAATTCAACCGAATCGTCGAAATTGCCAACCAGGATGGCTCAGTGCTGAGCACTGTCCGCAAGCACTATGCGGAACTGAAATCAGCGCAATTCAAGATGGAAATTCACGACTTTTCGAAACAAGAAAAGTGAGCCCAAATGGCTTGTCAGCAGTGAATCCATGCAACAACAGCCGTGCGGGCGGATTCCATATCTGCCCGAATATGCCAGGCCATTGTTAATGGCCAATAACACATTTATCTAAAGGAACTGAATTTGAACACCGAATCATTACGTCGCGTTTACCAGGGCCCAACAGAAATGCGTTGGGGTGATATGGATGCTTACGGGCATGTCAACAATGTGCGTTTCTTTGACTATTTTCAGGAAGCCAGAGTTCTCTGGCTGAATCAGGCAGAGGTTGATATGACTGACCCAGACTACGGCTTTGTGGTAGTGCATATCAGCTGTGATTTCACTCGTGAACTCGGTTATCCAACCAGATTGTTAAGCACGATAGATGTCACCAAAGTGGGACGCTCCAGTATTACGATAGTGCAATCGGTCTGTGATTTTAACGCGCCGGAGATTGTTTACGGCAGGGGAAATACTGTCATGGTCTGGCGAGATCATCAACAGGGACATGCCTGCCCCATGCCACAATCGGTGGTATCCAGATTGCTCTCCGGCCCTATCGATTCAATGAAACTCTGATGGATTTCACTTTTGGCGGGCATAATACCGTTAATACTGTGATAGAGGTACACGATTTACCAAACCGAAGGTATAATGCACAGCTCACTTCATAAACATGCTTGATCCGCTTGTTAACAGCACTTTTTTACTACCACTTTAAGGCGCAAAACTCAGCATTATGGAAAAGACTTACCAGCCCCACGACATCGAAAAATCCTGGTATTCAACATGGGAAAAAAACGGCTACTTTGCCCCGCAAGGCGAAGGGCAGCCCTATTGCATCATGATTCCGCCACCCAACGTCACCGGCAGCCTGCACATGGGTCACGCATTCCAGGACACAATCATGGATACGCTGATTCGCTATCATCGAATGAAAGGCCACAATACGCTGTGGCAAGTGGGTAGCGATCACGCCGGTATCGCCACCCAAATGGTGGTTGAGAGGCAATTGGCCGAACAAAACATCACCCGCCATGATCTGGGCCGGAAAAAATTCCTGGAGAAAGTCTGGGATTGGAAGAAAGAGTCCGGCGGCACCATTACCCGCCAGTTGCGACGAATGGGTACCAGCCTCGACTGGACAAGAGAACGCTTTACCATGGACGAAGGACTCTCCAACGCGGTTCAGGAAGTGTTTATCCGGCTGTACGAAGAGTCACTGATCTACCGTGGCAAGCGGCTGGTAAACTGGGATCCGGCATTGCACACGGCAATCTCGGATCTGGAAGTGGAAAATAAAGACGAAAAAGGCTCGCTATGGCACCTTCGATATCCGCTGGCCGATGGCGCAACCACTGCCGAAGGCCAGACTTACTTGGTTATCGCCACCACGCGACCGGAAACCATGCTGGGCGACACCGCCGTTGCGGTCAACCCGAAAGATGAGCGCTACCAGAATTTGATCGGCAAATCGGTTTTACTGCCGCTGGTCAACCGATGTATCCCGATTATCGCCGATGACTATGTCGATATGGAATTTGGTACCGGCTGCGTCAAAATCACCCCCGCCCATGATTTCAATGACTATGAGATTGGCAAAAGACACAATCTGCCACTGGTTAACATTCTGACCGTAGATGCGTCAATTCGTGAGCAGGCCGAAGTGTTCAACATCGACGGCGCCATCAATATGGAAGTGGACTGCACTCTGCCCGAAATATTCCGTGGTGATGACCGCTTCGAAGCACGCAAGAAAGTCATTGACGAATTCGAGCATCTCGGTTTACTGGAGAAAATTGATGATCACGCCCTCAAAGTACCCAGAGGCGACCGTTCAGGCGTCATTATCGAACCTTACCTGACCGATCAATGGTATGTTCGCGTTGCACCACTGGCAAAACCGGCCATCAAAGCGGTCGAAGACGGTGATATTGAATTTGTTCCCAGGCAGTGGGAAAACACTTATTTTGCCTGGATGCGAGAAATACAGGACTGGTGTATTTCCCGACAACTTTGGTGGGGTCATCGAATCCCGGCCTGGTACGATAACGAAGGTGCGGTTTATGTCGGCAAATCGGAACAGCAAGTACGAGAAAAACACCGAATTCCTACCGATATCGCATTGCACCAGGACGAAGACGTTTTGGATACCTGGTTCTCCTCGGCACTATGGACGTTTTCGACGCTGGGATGGCCGGAAGACACGCCGGAACTGAAAACCTTCCACCCGACCGATGTGCTGGTCACCGGCTTTGACATTATTTTCTTCTGGGTAGCCAGAATGATTATGATGACACTCAAATTCAGAAACGAAGTACCGTTCAGAAAAGTCTACGTGCATGGGCTGGTCAAAGATGCCGAAGGGCAAAAAATGTCCAAATCCAAGGGTAACGTACTCGATCCGCTCGATATCATTGACGGGATCACCCTGGATGAGCTGCTGAGCAAACGCACCAGTGGCATGATGCAGCCACAACTGGCCAAGGAAATTGCCGAACAAACCCGCAAGCACTTTCCTGAAGGCATCGCCTCTTACGGGACTGACGCTTTGCGCTTTACCTTTTTGTCGCTGGCTTCAACCGGCAGGGATATCAAATTCGATGTCGGCAGACTGGAAGGCTACCGGAATTTCTGCAATAAAATCTGGAATGCGGCGCGCTTTGTCTTGCTGAATACCGAGGGTCAGGATAACGGCCTCGATTGCAACGACACCGAGATTGAACTCAGTCTGCCAGACAAATGGATTATCAGTCGGTTACAACAAACCGAATTGAATGTATCCAAAGCGATTGAAGAGTATCGGTTCGATCATGCGTCACAGGCGCTTTACGAATTTACCTGGAACGAGTACTGCGATTGGTATCTGGAACTGACCAAGCCCATCCTGAATTCGCCCGATGAAACCGATGCCTCCAAACGAGGCACGCGGCACACTCTGCTGCGGGTACTGGAAACACTGCTGCGCCTGGCTCACCCGATGATGCCTTATATCACCGAGGAAATCTGGCAGACTGTCGCGCCAATGACGGGCAAAAATGGCGACACCATTATGCTCCAAAGCTACCCAACGGCGGACGACAGTAAAGTCGACAACCAGGCAATTGAAGATATTGAATGGGTTAAAGGCGTCATTGTTGGTGTCCGTAACATCAAAGGCGAGATGAATATCCCGCCAGGCAAAAAAGTGCCCGCACTGTTACGCAACGGCGATGAGCAGGATAAACGAAGATGGCAGGAGCACGCCCCGTTCTTGATTGCCATGGCCAGGCTGAATTCGATAGACTGGATCAGCCAGGATGAGCCGCCGCTGTCGGCGGTACAGCTGGTCGATAAAATGGAAGTGCACGTGCCTATGGCCGGATTGATCGACAAGCAAGCGGAATCAGAAAGGCTAAACAAGGAGATGGATAAACTGGCAAAAGAAATCCGGCGCGTTTCGGGCAAGCTCAATAACGAAAAGTTTGTCAGCAAAGCACCGGAAGAAGTGGTTGCCAAAGAACGTCGAAAACTTGCAGAAGCCGAGTCTGCCCATAAAAAACTGCGAGAACAGCTTGATAAACTGGCGACAATTTAACATCGATACAACCAGAATATGACAGCCAGCCAGGTGTCGCCCGAACCTTCCCCGCAATGCAACCCATCGACAGTCTGCATTTTGGGGGCAGGCTCCATGGGCCTGCTTTGGGCAAGCCAATTGGCCCATTCCCATTCGGTAACACTGATCAACAAAATGCCACAGCCCAACCGACAACTGGCGTTTTCGGTGCAGCAGGAAGATCAGCTAACGCAAGCCCGAATCACCTCACTCACCGTCGCAGAGGTGTCTGCCCCCATTAGTCACTTGCTGGTTTGCACGAAAAGCTATGATGCCGCCCGCGCGGTCACCGAAATTCACCCCAAGCTAGACCCGACAGCCAATATCCTGCTACTGCAAAATGGCCTGGGCAGTCAGGCTGAAGTCAGCCAACAATTGCTAGAAGCTGGCCTTGGCGAGGCGCATGTCTACGCACTGTCAACCACAGAAGCCGCCAACAAATCCTCCGCCACCCGTGTCATTTATGCCGGCAAAGGCTGTTCCTGGCTCGGCCCGTATAATGATCCGGCGCGACAAAACAATCGGGCTAAATCACTGGCTCAAAGCCTTGCCCTTTCCGGCCTGACTGTACTCGATGAAGAACAGATTCAACACCGCTTATGGCGAAAGCTGATTATTAACTGCGGCATCAATCCGTTTACCGTGTTATTCAATTGCCGCAATGGAGACATTCTCGACAAACCACTTTTTATCGACCATATCGACGCACTCGCTATGGAGTTGGAGCTAATCAGCCGGCATGCGGGCAATCATATACAATGGCAGCAAATCAAAGCGGACATTATCGACGTGGCCAGCAAAACAAAAGCGAATATCAGCTCGACTCTGCAAGATGTCCGCGCCGGAAGACCGACTGAAATGAATTACCTGAACGGCTATATCAGCAGGTACGCTGAAACCCATGGACTCTCGGCACCGGTTAACCGGATGCTGTGCAACTGGCTCGATGAGTCCCACTTTCAGAGCAAACCAGATCAACCCGATCGCTAGCACACTAACCTTCACAAGCGGCGATGAACACTAAATCCAGCTCAGCTAAAGAAGTTTCGATATTACCAAACACCGTTGTATCAAATTCAGCCCAAGAAATGTCGAGTGTCAGCAGGAAATTATTCCGAGTATCGCCGTAGCGACTACCAAAACCCCTGCAAAGCAGAAATACCCCGAATATCGTCATTATGCAAGGCGATTTTATGTTGAGGCAAATAACCCAGGGATTGCTGTAATTCCTCTAACACCAGCTGCTGACGATTGGCACGCTGTTGCCAAAAATCGTCTGATTGTTGATCGGCCATGATTTGATTAATAATCAGCCCCGCGCACGGAAGATCATGGTGCTCTAGCTGTTTGACAGCTCTTTGAGTTTCGTATAGAGGTAAGTTTTCCGGAATCAAGACCAAAAGAATAGCCGTTTGTGTTTGATCATGTAATATCGTTCGCGTATCGGCAAACAATTGGCGACGCTTTTCCAACACCCTGATTGCCTGTTCCCAACGATTTTCTGTTTTCGGCAGCAAAGGATTGAACCTGGCTTGCTTATCCAGATTTTGCGCTGCCTGGCGCAGTTTTCCCTGCCTCCGCTGCTGAGCTAATAAACCATCCGTCCAGGCTTGCATCATTTCGGGCAAACTCAATAACCTCAGTGTATGCCCTGTTGGTGCGGTATCGAAAATAACATGCTGGTAATTCCTGCTTTGGGCACTGACCAACTGCTGGCAAATGGCTTCCAGCATGGCCGCCTCCTCCGCTCCCGGTGCATGCTGTGATGACTTCAGGAAATCTCGCAGTTTGGGCATCATCTCGGGTTTTGAATAAGCAGATAACGTGCGTTCAACCTGAGCAAAATGTCGGTGGATAATTTCATGTGGGTCCAGTTCTATCGCATGTAAATTGTCCATAATCTGTGTTTCATTATTGGACAGAGGCTGGTTAAATACATCACCCAGACTGTGTGCGGGGTCGGTGGAAATAATTAACGTTTTATGTTGGTGAGAGGCAAATTGTATCGCCAGAGCCGCCGCCGATGTGGTTTTCCCTACACCACCCTTACCACCAACAAAGACAACTTTCTTTTCCAAGAGATTATCCAGCATCATAATCGTCATCAACAACACCCAAAGTGATCGAGAGGGGATTTTTCCATTCCCATACGGGTATGCCACTCGTGAAACGATTCTAAAAAGATGGGTTGCAATTCCAGCGTATAATAAGCAACCGGGTTGGGAACACCCAGACTTTCAGCAAACAGCATTAACATAAACAGGTCTTCCTCGTCTCGGCTTGCACGGGCAAACATTTGACGATAGGGGGCATGATAAAACTCATCCAACCCCTCGAAGAAAGCGGCCAGTCGTTTTTTGATATTCATCAACGTACTCCGGTTAACATCGGTCAAAAACCGGAAAAAAACAACGCCCTGACCAAATTATCAGGGCGTTGTGTTCTTTCCGGTCAACCCGCGTTTTTCCTGGGCCACTCCCTGCGCAAGACAGAAGCGCATTCCAGTGAGACCAGTATTGCGGCGCCTAATATCACGACATCCAGACCCAGCAACAACCACTGAGACTTCATAAAGAAGCTCTGCAATTGAATCAGCAAGGCAATGATGGTCATCACCAACAGGAAGACCATGGGTAACAGGGTGTACCAGCTCTTGACACCACGTCGTAACAACATGACCGACACAATCAGTAATGTCAGGCCAGCCATCAACTGGTTGGTGGTTACCGCTCTTCAGGAAAGGCAAGGTGTACATCTCACCAAATTCCTGGACGATATAGCGTTGCAGACGAACACCTGTGTCCATGGTGGTACCGGCAAACAGCGCTGCCATGACTGTCAGCATGGTCACCGAAAACTCTTTACTCAGGCCCACGCCCTGATGCATCACTTCACCACCACCGTTGATAAAGGCTCCAATACTGCCTTTACCAAACGCACTGTAAACCGCTTCCCAATCAGCCAGGGTAGCGAACCCGGCTGTAGTGACCAGAATGGCACTGAGAGCAAGCATACCCTCACCAACCGCGCCAAAATAACCGACAAAGCGGGCATCGGTTTCTTTATCGACTTGCTTGGATGTGGTTCCTGCAGAAACCAGGCCATGGAAGCCGGAAATGGCACCACAGGCGATGGTCACAAACAACAGGGGTATCATGGATGGCGTACCTTCAGGAAGGTTCTGGTTCACCGCAGGCGCGACAACATCAGGCGAGAACAGCAAAATGGAAACATATAACACACCCAGACCGACAAACAGCTGAATGCCGTTAATGTAGTCACGGGGTTGCAGCAGCATCCAAACAGGCAGCAAGGATGCAATCGCGGCATAGGCGAACAGGATGATCACCCACCAGCCAATACTGTTTATTCCAAGCATTTCTTTAGGTAACTCAATAGGGTATTGAGGCCCCAACCAAATCAATGCGTACAAGGCAATAACACCAGCCAGAGAGACCAAAGGAAGGGATAGCTTGAATCGGTAAATACACTGGCCGATAATGAAGGCCACAATCAAAGCACCCCAAACAGGTATCACCGCAGAAGGTGTATTTACCATCATGCGCGCGATGACTGTACCAAAAGCAGTATTCACCATCAGCAGTAACAGGAAGATAACGACCATCAGCAAGCCCTGTGCCCGCTTGCCAATAACCCGGCCGACCACCACACCCATCGACTGGCCACGATTACGGACACTCGCCCAGACAGCCGACATATCGTGCACACCCGCCATAAAGATAGTGCCGAATACCACCCATAAAAATGCAGGTAACCAGCCCCATATAACAGCGATCGCAGGCCCTATAATCGGTGCAGCGCCCGCCACCGAGGTAAAATGATGCCCCCACAATACATATTTATTGGTAGGAATATAATCCACACCATCTTTAAATTCATGGGCGGGGGTTTTGAAGTTTTCATCCAGTTTGAGGATTTTGCTGGCGATAAAGCGGGAATAAACCAGGTATCCCGCTGCCAAACAGCCCAGCCCAATCACTAGCAAGGTGACACTATTCATTTCTGCCTCCAATGTAAGTTAGACAAACTTAGTCGAATCGACATTCCGAACAGATAATTTTGAAAACGCTCTCATTTTTCCGAATCATAAAACGCATTCATCACTTTTACCAGAAATATCTACTTGTGTGCACACTAGCTAGAGATCCCCCTCCCTGAATGGGGCAGACAGACACTACGATAGTTTCTGCGAATTTTCCAACAAAGACCTCGCAAAGCCCCGAAAGCGACGGTTGATATGCAGTTTATTGCATAATATAGTTCACCAGTCATTTAGCCAATACATCGATTTCGGTATTGAATCAGGAATCACAGATGAACTCGCCTAAACAGAACAAGCCATCACCCAAGCCCAGCACCTTGCGCATTGGCACACGCTACAGGGTCAATCGTCTGCAAGGCAACTACGATGTCATCGTTATCGGCTCGGGAATGGGTGGTCTGACAACGGCAGCCTGTCTGTCCAAAGTCGGCAAAAAAGTTTTGGTTCTCGAACAACATTATACCGCTGGCGGTTTTACTCACAGCTATTCCCGCAATGGCTATGAATGGGATGTAGGAATACATTACATTGGTGATGTTGGCCACAAGCAATCCGCTGCGAGAAAGCTCTTCGACTTTATTTCTGATGACGCACTTGAATGGGCGGCAATGGACGAAAACTACGACCGCTTTTATTTTGGCCAGGACGAATATAATCTAATTGCAGGCAAGCAAAACTTTATTGATGGCCTTTCAACCTATTTCCCGGAGGAAAAAGAAACCATTGCAAAATACGTCGGCATGTTAAGCGAAGTGTCGCGCGCCACACCTATCAACGCTGTCGGCAAATTCCTTCCGGATATTGCGACTAGGCCTTTCAATGTCATCAAAAAACGGCTTATTCCGCCGTATTTCAATCGTCCCACTTACGAAGTGCTGCGCAGTCTGACCGACAACGAAAAACTTATCGCCGTGCTAACTGGTCAATGGGGAGATTGTGGCACGCCTCCCAAAGAATCGAGCTTTATGATTCATGCTCTGATCGCCAAACACTATATCTATGGCGGCTATTATCCCGTAGGTGGTGCCTCCAGAATAGCGGAAACCGTGATTCCGGTGATTCAGCAATCGGGAGGGAAGGTATTGACCTACGCCAATGTCACTGAAATTGTGGTCGAAAAAGACCGCGCCGTTGGCGTCAAAATGGCCGATGGCAATGAAATACGTTCCCCGGTCATCATTAGTAATGCAGGCGTGTTCAATACCTTCCGCTACCTGTTACCCGAAGCGGTGGCTGAAAAGTCGGGTTATCTCAAAAAACTCGGCCAGGTACAACCATCCATGGCGCACCTTGGCATGTATATCGGGCTAAAAGGCACGGCAGAAGAATTGGGCATACCCAAAACCAATTTCTGGATCTATCCAAACTATTCACCTGAAGAAAACATCAAAGCCTTCAACCAGGATACCAAAGCCGACTTTCCTGTCGTCTATATTTCGTTCCCGTCCGCTAAAGATCCAAGCTGGAACCAGCGTTACCCAGGCAAATCGACCATTGAAATTGTCGCCCCCGGCCCCTATGAGTTATTTGAAAAATGGAAAGACGAAACCTGGGGCAAACGCGGTGACAGCTATGATCAGTTGAAAGAGTATTTTTCTGAACGTCTGCTGGAATATGTTTACCAAAAACTACCGCAACTACGCGGAAAAGTGGACTATTACGAAACCTCGACACCGCTTTCCACGGATTTCTTCTGTGCTTACAAACGAGGTGAAATCTATGGCTTGAATCACGATACAAACCGCTTCGAGCAAGATTGGCTAAAACCCAAAACCACTATTCCCGGACTCTATCTAACCGGCCAGGATGTGGTCAGTTGTGGCGTAGTCGGAGCGATGATCGCAGGACTGGGCACCAGTTTCAGCGTACTTGGATGGCAAAGCTACAAACTGGTTCGGGCGCTGATGCAAAACACCACTCACTCATAACTCCTTCAACAGCCTGAGGGCAGATTCCATACCCATCCCAAAATACAGGGCAGATAGGAAATCTGCTCCTACGGGAAAATGGGACCCCCTTGCCGGCAATACAATGGGTATTCGACAGGCGCCAATCTTCTAATAAAGCAGGGGAAACCACCCCTCATCGGCCAACTCTTGCTTGCAGCCCCAAAACTGCTTGCTATAGGCTTTTGCTTGCCGATCCACTTTTCTCGCCACTTTGAGCAACCATGGTTTTGTTCGATAACTTTTGCGACGGTATCCGGCCCGCCCCTCATGATAGTTGAGATACTGGCTATAGGCATCCCACTTTGAGATTTTATTGATACGATGGGTTTTGTCGATATACCAGCCAATAAAATCCATGGCATCACTAAAATCATCCCGATCGGCAAACCAGTTACCTGTCTCGTTGACATATTCCTCCCAGGCAACCTCCCTGGCCTGAGAGTAACCATAGGCATCGCTGACCCTGCCGATCGGAATAATCCATAAAAAGAATCGCATGGGCGGAGCGGCGTCGTGCCTGAAGGAAGACTCCTGCTTCATAATTGCCATTGGTATATGAACGGGTGCTCCCCACTTGTCTCGGGTGGCGATGGCGGCTTTGTACCAGTGTCTGTGTTGTTTGAAAATAGCACAGATATTACCGGGATTTTCAGGCGGGGAGCTGGCACAACCACCAATAAAAAGACACAACACAAGCACGAGGAGTTTCATTTGATTTATCCAGACATCGGCATCAATGTTTGGCCGGATTCATGTCAGCGGGAATAGTTACGGTGCCTGCCGATCTCCAAGGTGAACCAATATTCCAGCCAACCCGGTTGGCGAGATCGAGCAGACAAGAAACCAGTTTATGCAGTTCGTTACGGGACAATTTCATTCCTGACACAGGTTGATTCTGCGTATCGATCAGTACCAGAGTGATCAGGTCAGCGTCATTGCTTAGCTGAAGTCCACGCAACAGGTAGGACTTATCGATCTGCTTGGCCATATTTTCTGGCGCAGGCCCCTTCTGTGTCTTTATCCGCTCCTTCGCAGCATTATGCTCAAACGAAGCGACTCGCGTTTTTTGCGCTGCCGTCAACGGAATCTTGTTGTCTTCTAGCAGAGGGCAACCCGCGTCCAGCCAATTGGCCACCTGAGGCAATAGCTGTTGCAGGTAACGACGAGTTATCCATGCATGGTGGAACAATTCCGACTTTGCATCGCCGAGCACCAGATAAATCCGGTCTGCCGTCCGGTCGTAATTAAAGGTGATACTCCTGGCGTTAAATACCTGTACTTTAGCCATCGTCCTGCCGTTCATAGCCAATTATTGCTGATACCCAATAACATTGCTGGCAATGGTTACTGCAATTCTTATAAGTGTTTTATAAAAATCTTCGAATTTCGTTGCGCATTATAGGATGTTTTTTTGTCTTCGGGGAGAGCGTTGACATTCGATATTTGAAAGCCTCTTTCCCGAAACCAGTGTTCGGTCTGCGTAGTTAAAACAAAAATCTCGGTAAGCCCATTCTCCCTGGCCTGCTTTTCGACCACCCGCAACAGGCCATCGCCCCGCCCTTCTTTTCGATATGAGTCGGCCACAGCGAAACATGCCAACTCACCAATCGAATCATCAGGGTAACGATAGAGTGCAGCACAGCCTATAATCGAGCCGTCTCGTTCATCCACGGTAAAATTGGTGATTTCAGTTTCCAGTCTTTCTCTGGAGCGACGAATCAGAAGACCCTTCTCTTCCAGTGGCTGGAGCAGCTCTAGAATGCCTCCGATATCTTCGATGGTAGCGGCGCGAATCTGCTCATATTCATCATCATAAACCATCGTTCCAGAGCCATCCCGGGTAAACAGCTCTTTCAATAACGCACCATCACTTTGGTAACTGATGATGTGACTGCGCCTCACCCCTTTTCTGCCCGCCTTCACGGCCTGGGACAATAAACGGGGTATTTCACCATCGGCATTGCCTATTCGTGACTGACTGATCATTGCATCCGCCGCCTGCAAACTTAACTCTCGCACCAACTCACCCATCGAGTTCAATATTCCTTCCTGTTCCGAGAAGATAATCAGTTTTTCAGCGTACACAGCCGATGCAACGGATGCGGCAACATCTTCGTAGCCAAGATTGAACGCCTCACCGGTAAGCGAGTAACCGATAGAAGGCAGCAACACGATTGCCCGTTGATCGAGAAGCTGGTTGATTCCCTGACTATCCACTTTTCTTACCTTGCCGGTAAAGCAAAGGTCAACCCCGTCCAATACACCAATTGGCCTGGCGAGTACCAGGTTGCCACTGACCGTTCGAATACCGGCACCATGCATCGGCGAGTTGACCACCCCGGTAGTTAACCGTGCCTCCAGCTTTGCCCGCAAACCGCCTACCGCCTGCATCACATAAGGCATCGCAGATTCCGGGGTGACCCGCAAATTATGATGAATTTCGGTCTGGATACCGGCCGAGGCCAAAGCCAAATCAATTTGGGGACGGGCACCAAAGACAAGTACGATTCGCACCCCCAAACTATTCAGCAGCGTTATATCATGAATAATATTGATTAGATTCTCATGTTCCAACGCGGCACCATTGAATGCGAGCACCACAGTTTTGCCTCGGTGCATATTGATATAAGGCGACGATTGACGAAACCAGAACAACCAACTCTGTTCCTTGGCAAAAAAAGTAGTATCAGGCATGCAAAATCTCGGGATCAACTAGAGTAATACATAAGCAACCGTTTAATCAGCTCGACTGAACGGATGACCTGGTCGAAGGCGAGAAATTCATCCGGTTGGTGCGCCTGAGCAATTGAACCAGGACCGAGAACGATGGTTTCCAGGCCCGTACTTTGCAAGAACGGCGCCTCGGTCGCGAAAGCGACGCTCTCGGCCGGACGGCCGGTAAGTTTTTCGCTCAACCGAACCAACTCGGAGTCGGCGGCTGTTTCAAAAGGAGCGACGCCTGGAAACAGCGGCGCAACCTGAATATCGGTTTCAAACCTTAGCGCCACAGGTTTTAGACGACGACAGATGTCTTCCCGTAGTCTATTGATATCCATTCCAGGCAGTGGCCGCAAGTCATATTGCAGCTCACACAAGCCACAGATTCGATTGGGGTTGTCACCGCCGTGTATAGACCCAAGATTGAGCGTCGGAACAGACACCTCAAAGCCCGGATGATGATAGTGTTGCTGTAGCCATTGTCGATAGGCAATGAGTTCGCCGAGAACCGAATGCATACAATCCAGTGCGCTGCGTCCCAAGGCCGGATTCGATGAATGACCGGACTGTCCGCGTATTCTGATCACCTCCATCATGATACCTTTATGCATGCGCACCGGAATCAAAGATGTCGGTTCGCCAATAACGGCGCATCGGCCCAACGCTCTTCCCGATTCAGCAATTTTTCTTGCACCGGACATAGAGCTTTCCTCATCGGCTGTCGCCAAAATGATAATAGGGCGCTTGAACTCGACATCGCTCATCGATTGGATCGCTTCGGCGATAACCGCAAAGTAGCCTTTCATATCACAGGAACCCAGCCCGTAAAAGCGATTGTCTGCCTCCGTCAGTTTAAACGGGTCGTAACTCCAGCCCCCCTGGTCATAGGGAACCGTATCGGAATGGCCAGCCAGCACAATGCCCCCTGAACCTTGTCCCCGGCTTGCCAACAGATTGTATTTGCCTCTGGCTTCATCGACAGTTTGTATTTCACACGCGAAACCCAGCTCGGTAAACCAACCTGCCAACAAATCGATGACAGGACGATTACTTTGATCCCAGGCAGGACTCGAACAACTGATGGATGGCGTGGCTACTAGCTGGGATAACATCGATTTAAAATCAGGCAAACGGTTTGTCGTCATATCAGAAGGTATCCCTGTTCCGTGCTTGTTCAGGCGTTACGGCAACTTTAACACTTTTCATCACTTCAACGAATCGAATAGACTCACGATTGACAGGAAAAGAAAACGAACCTCCTCCTATTACATTGGTGACCACGATTTTATTCGCCAGAACATCTGTCAGCTCACCCTGGTAGATTTTGCCCTGCAAACTGGTGACACGTACTTTTTTGCCTATATTCTGGTCTAGTAAGCTTATTCGCAAAGGTACAAATCTGTTTTCGATCACAGTCACAGTTTTCGCGCTCTGCCTTTCCTGCTTCACTTTCCTACGGCGCGCCGACTCGCCCTGACCGAGTAACACCGGTTCCAGTCGGGATAGGTCAAACTGCACGATTAGCAGCCGAGGCGAGTCTGAACCGAGCGCATAAGAAGGCCGCAAACGGGCAATCACCTCAGCCAAATCGAGCATATCCTCTCTATCGGCTGATTGGCTGGCCTGGAAGGAGGCAAACAAACCGTTTTTGGGTTCGACGGTTAACCTCAGCTCGGCACCCAACGCCATATATTCATTTAGCGATGCAATTAACCCAGGGTCAACAGCAATACCTGATCGTAACAAGTTATCATTCCACTGTTTTAACGCAGCGGCAATATACTCCGTTTGCGTCAAATTATTCAGCCTGCCACAGAGGAAAGCCAATCGCCGATAATACCCCAGGTCTTTTAGTTGCACAAACACGCTTTTCAAGGTCAAAGCCTTGAACAGCTGTGCCGGTGAAACGTAACGATTGGAATACGCGAATTCAGCTGCCAGACTGGCTTGCCCCATATTTTCCGCTTCGACAAAAGCGTCGATATCAAGCCTGCCGTCGGTAGGACTGAACTGGTAAGTCAATATGCCATTGTACTCGATCGTCTCGAACCCCATCGCTTTGAGTTCACGCCCGGTCAACTGTTTGACACTACCGCAGGCATAAATGCGGGCTGGACTGATACTGGCAAGATGTTCATTGTCAGGCTTCAACGCCGCAAATGTGGTCTCTGAAAGATCGACGCGAGCTTGCTTTAAACTAAACGTCAGCGCATCTGGATATTTGCTTTGCAGCATCGGTAAAGCGGCCTTGAACACCGCTTCTAAACTACCAAAATCAGCCTCCAGCGACTCAATAACGACAGTGTCTTTCAACAGAAACGGGGTAATTGCCAAGTCGGCGACGCCAATTTTACCGTCGAAAGTCGAGTAAATCCCGTCCCACTGCAAAAGACCATAAGGTTCAAACGCTTTTTTCGCGTCCTGTAACTGTGTTCGCACCTGAAACCAAACAAGTCCCTTGAACAACAGCGGAGCCAACAACATGCAGACCAACAAAACACTGAGTATTCGCTTCATGCAATCTCATCATCCTGGAAACGTTTACGTTTAATGCAAAACACCTCTACCCTACTAAATATAAAGGCTATTTGCATTCCAGAGTTGGAATTAGCTATTCATAAATGCCAAAAGGGATATTCTCAAATCCGTTGCCTGATCGGATTTCGCCTTTTTTTCGCAGCGTTCCAAAAATTGCTTACTGGTTGGATTCTATAATAAAGACTTGCGATTTTCATGAAACTTTTTGGCTGATGATGCTGGGAATGATTCCATTGATCTGGATGAACCTGCACAGCTTCCAGTAATTGGTGGTAATAGGTTTTGCTGCCATTGCAGTGGTCTTTGACACGACATTGATCATCCAAAGGCAGCAGATAATGTCATCCATAAACTGAAAAGGCTTTAATTCATTTCCTCTCTATAATTTGTGGAAGTGACTGTTTAAACCCTGGTCTCAATGTCATCGGATCAACTTCATCAAGACGCTCTCGCAAATAGGTATCACGATGAACGATGATCGCTCTCACCTCGAAAAGTCATATTTTGCTTGCCCGGGAACGCGCTGATTTCAGGCGAGGTATCGATGGTTTCCAGGCATTGTACCGCGCCCGGTTACAACAGGAGCAAATACGAACAGGCGTATATAGCTCCGGCCTGATTGCCGAGCTTGAGAACGGGCAAAAAATCATTCTCTATCAGACCAACATCGGGCATGCGGGTGAATGGATGGATGAGATTCTGGAAAAATGAGTGATGCGTTGGCGCACAACCGTCCGTTGGTGACAGACGCCATTCAATCGCTGTGCAATTCACACGGGCGGCGTCAGTATGTGGATGTGCATGAACACTTTGTTGAAAAAGTGGAGTGGGTGCTCGAACAATACGGCAACATCTGGCAACACGAAACATCGGTGAAAGAACAAAATCTGTCACCCTGGGAGGGTCAGATTTATCACCAGAAACACTCGCTGCCGGTCATGGAAACGATTCGGGAATGGGGAAAAGAGCAACTGGAAATAAGCAAGGTCGAAGAAAACAGTGGATTAGGCAAAGCCATTGGTTACTTTGATAAGCACTTCGATGGATTAACCCGATTTTGCACCGAACCAGGCGCACCCATTGACAACAATATCATGGAGCGTTACATCAAGCTGGTTGTGCGTGACCGGAAGAACGCAAACTTCTATAAAACCCCGAGTAGTGCCGCTATTGGCGATGTGCTGACATCCATAATCGCCACCGCGGCGGAGGCAAATGTCAATCTGTTCGAGTATTTAACCGATTTACAGCGAAACCGGGATCAGGTCAAAACCAATCCGGAGCAATGGCTACCCTGGGTGTATGCGGAAAGGCTGGCTGGAGCGGAAGCCACAACAGACCGAGTTTGTCACGCCAGGTTGTCGTAAGCTCACAAAAAACCCGGCTCGTGAGAGGCGGTTTTTTTGTGACTGAATGCCAGTCGTTAAGTTGGTTCTGTTTTTCTGCTGATCGAAGCGTTATGCTGACCCAATACATAAAGTTAAGGCTCAATGCTAAGGAGCTTATGTAATGCATTCCCTTGAATTGAAAATTCCACCGGTGGCTCAAGCCATAATCATCGGGGCTTTAATGGTGATTGCCGCAAAATTTCTCCCCAGGATCGACATTAACCCGTTGCTTCAATGGGTGTCGATAGGGTTGCTGCTGTTGGTGGGCATGTATTTTGGTGTTGCCGGTATTGTTGAATTTCGCAGGCAAAAAACTACGGTCGATCCCAGATATCCGGGTAATGCTTCTGAACTGGTCGATACCGGTATTTACAGGCTATCGCGTAACCCTATGTATGTGGGCATTGCGCTGTTGTTGGTGGCAATCGTTTTATACTTTCGTTCTCCGTTTTTGCTATTGGGTGTTGTGGTATTTATGGCCTATATGACCCGATTTCAAATAATGCCTGAAGAGGCACATTTGTCTAAGGTTTTTGGTGCAAAATATGACGACTACAAAAGTCGGGTGCGCCGTTGGTTATAGCTTATCATTATCGTATTTTAATGATTGAGTAGCGTCGCTGATGCAGTCTATCGTTCACTTAACATTGAATTAAAAAACTTTAAACTTATAACTTAAATTCTATACAAGGCTTATCTGACATGCTTTCAAATTTAATTTTATATGGTGGCTTTGCAGGGGTTACCGTTTTTATTGGTGGACTACTGGCAAATTTATTCGATCACCATGTAAAGGAAGGCTTCTTAAAGCAGGAAATCACTCATACTTTAATTGCTTTTGGGGCTGGTATTATTTTGTCGGCAATAGCCTTAGTGCTTGTTCCTAAAGGTTTAGAGGAATTGGACTTGTTGCCGATGGCAACTTCCTTTTTAGTTGGTGCCCTTTTGTTTATGTATATAGATCTCTATCTGGCACAGAAGGGAGGAAAAACGGCATCATTGTTAGCGATGATGATGGATTTTGTGCCGGAATCTATTGCACTTGGTGCCGTGTTTGCTATTGAGCCTAAAATGGCAGCTCTGCTGGCGGTTTTCATTGGTTTACAAAATTTACCTGAAGCCTTTAATTCTTTTAAGGATTTAGTTCAAAGTGGGTTTACGCCAAAAAAAACCTTGATTATTTTCTTTTTTTTGAGCTTTTTTGGAATTATCGGCGCATTGATTGGCCATTTCTTTTTGAGTGACTTTCCCGCTGTAACAGCGCATCTGATGACTTTTGCAAGCGGTGGAATTTTGTATCTGCTTATTCAGGATATAGTTCCAGAGAGTAAAATGGAAAAGAATTACTTGACATCCATTGGTGCAACGGTTGGATTTCTAATCGGTATTATTGGCGAGAAAATCGTCTAGATCTATATAAAAGTGGTGCTGTACCTGCACAGCACCTTCAGCGCTCATTGAGCCGACTGCGAATGAATAGATCAAATAGCTACCGCTCCATATTCATCACTTTTCGCACCTCTGAAAGCGTTTCCTGCGCCACTAATCGGGCGTTTTCCACACCGCCCTTTAATACTTCAACCACATAATTCATGTTAGATTCGAGTTCGGTGCGTCGCTGTCTTAGCGGGCGTAAATGCTCATTCAAGCCTTCGGTTAATCGTGCTTTTAATTTGCCGCTGCCGCCGTCACCGATTTCGGTTCCGATTTGTGTCGGGTCGCCGCCTTCTATCAACGAAAGAAGCGGTAATAAATTGGAAACTTCTGGTCTTGCATCAGGATCATAGAAAATATTTCTATCGGAATCGGTTTTAGCCTGTTTGATCCGACTTTGCCATCCCAATCAACATGCCGTATGGGTCATAAGTATGCGTGACGGCGAAGCCCAAGGGGCAATGTATCTGGCGGATACGGCCTTGGAGAGCATATTGGGCAGACCTATTGAAAAAGCGTTTCTACCGAGTTCGCGCCTCGCCTCTTGCCTCGCCTCTTGCTTCAAGCTTTTCTGCAAATGTCATCAGTTCACTCCTTACCGGTTTTGGTAGCGCCTCTGCACTTTCCAGGAAACCATCAATGTCTTCCATATTACCAGAGTTCAGTAGATATACCATGAGTTGATGCAGCATCTCTCTGGCCGTCGCATCCTTGATGTCTGGTAAATGACCCAATATTTCCAGGGCGTATTGTGATAGCTCCTGCTCTCTAATGTACTTCATCCCCATTGAAAGCGCGCCCACCCAGGCCTGTTTTTTCAACTCTTCATCTGGAATCTGATTCACATCCACAATAGGTACCGGCTGAAAAAGCGTTTCCTGCATTATGCCAAGCGGGTCATCAAAACAATCGAGCAGGTTCAAGCTATAGGGATAAGGCGTTTGCCGGCCATGATAAAAGAGCAAGCCATAAACGGGCGGTAGCGATTGATTCGGGTGGCGTTTCAATGCACTGCGTAGCACGCCAAATAAATAATCCATCATGCGAAAGGCCATCATCTTATCCGGGGTGGATTGATGCTCGACCAGCAGGCAGAGATAGCTGGTTTGTCCTTTTATCCGGCAGGTAAACACCAAATCGCTGATGTTTTTTTGTAACTGTTTGTCCAGATGGGTTTCATTTGACAATGCCAGCGAGTCGGCTTCCAGATGGCGAGACCATTT
>PDSQ01000068.1 GCA_002747055.1 Gammaproteobacteria bacterium | reverse complement strand
CATACTCAATGATATTCTGGACTTTTCCAAGGTTGAAGCCGGCAAGATGGAACTGGAAAATATCGGTTTTAACCTGTGCGATATCCTTGACAATGTCCTCTATGTAACCGAGATGAGAGTCTATGGCAGGGATGTGGAATTAACAGCAGGTCTCGACCGAAACGTCCCGAGACGATTAAAAGGTGACCCCCTGCGCCTGGAGCAGGTTCTTATCAATCTGGCAGGAAATGCCGCAAAGTTTACCGAACAGGGCTTCGTTAAAATCTGGGTAGACAGCGTTAACGTTAGCAATAACCGGGTAAACCTCACCTTTGCTGTTGAAGATTCCGGAACAGGAATGAAACCTGAACAGCTGGATGAACTATTCGTCCCCTTTACCCAGGCAGATGCCTCCACCACCAGACGCTTCGGCGGCACAGGATTGGGACTGAGCATCTCCAGCCGCCTGATAGAGTTAATGGATGGAACCCTGAAGGCAGAAAGCGCAGAAGGGGTCGGCAGTCGTTTTTTCTTCACCATCCCGTTTGAGGCAGAGAAAGATGAGAATCTACCTGTAAACATTGAAGAACTTCAGATACTGATTATTGATCCCCAACAGAACAGCCGAGAGGTGCTGCGAGAGTATATTGCCTCCGTCAGGGGAGTGCCGACGGTTGCGGAAGATGGCACCAAAGCCCTTGACCATCTCGCCAGACAGAATTTTGATCTGTTAATCATCGCGGAAGAGTTGCCTGATATATCCGCCCACGAACTCCAGCAGCAGTTTACAGGGCCGGTCATTATCCTGACCCCACAGGGGAAAAAACGCGATAGCGTAATTTCCGCTGAAGAAAAGGACGTCATTATTTCCAAACCGGTAGGCCATAACTCACTTATTCAGGCCCTGCAGCTGGCACTGCATGGGACAACAAATACAGCTGACAAGCGGGAAAAGGTGAGGTTTGCTCCCGCGGAAATTCTGGTGGTTGAGGATAATATGGTCAACCAGCAGGTCGCCGAGGCACTACTCAATGAAGCAGGGTTATCCGTTTCTCTGGCTGATAACGGTGAAGAAGCATTACAACTTCTGACAAAAAAGAGATTTGATCTGGTCTTTATGGATATTCAGATGCCGGTGCTTGATGGCTTTGCGACAACAAGAGAGATTCGCCTGCAACCACAATGGCAGGAGCTGCCGATCATCGCCATGACCGCCTATGCCACCCATGAAGAGTGCAAGGAGATAATCTCCACAGGAATGAATGCTCATCTGGCAAAACCGATTGAGGTAAACGAATTGATCGCTGTTCTCAAGAACTGGCTGCCACTGGCAAACAGGGGAGAAGAGGAACAAGAGGCTGCAACTGTCGCTATCCCGCATCAATCAATACTGAATATCGAAGCCGCCTTACCACGCTTTGCCGATAACGAAAAAAAATTCCACCAGGCTCTCTGTTCGACAGTCGCTTCCTATACTGATTGTGCCGGGGAATTATCAGCTTTACTGGCAGAAAAGCAGCTGGACAAGGCCCGTATTCTTGTTCATACGATGCGTGGTGAGATGGGCACTGTTGGGGCGGAAGCCCTCTTTGCCATCTGCACTGAACTGGAAAAACGTATTACCCGGGAGAAACTGGACAATATTGACGGATTACTTGGCGAGCTTGCTCTTGCCATAGAACAATTTGCTGCCTGTGTTCAGGAGCTGTCAAAGACGAAAGAAAGC
>PDSQ01000067.1 GCA_002747055.1 Gammaproteobacteria bacterium | reverse complement strand
TGACACCGGCAGACGGTTCCCGAGCCTGCGCATTCACCGTCAGCAGCGCAAACAGCGCCATCGCAGAAACCGTACAGGTCACGGGCTGTCCCGGAATACACGATTGAGTGGGATAGTACATAATGATCACCTTTTGAAAATTCTGTGCATGAGCGAGCCGGTTATATGGCTGTCAACAGACACCAACCGGCCTCATCAGAATAATAAGAATCATTATCACTTATTGCAAGTATTATTGTTGTCTTTTTGCAACGACAGAAAACAAGACCAAGATTTCAGCGACGAATACGCCATAACACCCGCCCCAGCACCTGTTCCTGGCTAATCTGACCCATTTTCAGGGTATCTACCCCGGAGGCATTTTCACTGCCCAGCCAGCACGAGCCATCGGCATTGACCCCGATGACCCGCTTGACAATTACGCCGTATTCCGGATGCTGCACCACCAGCAGACGGTTGACTCTGGCACGCCGGGCAATCACCAGGGCCAGTACAAAATCGCCGTCATCCAGTAGGGGTTTCATGCTATCGCCCTGTACCCGGAAGATACGTAACATGATTTTACCCGGGGCTTAGTTGTTCAGTTTCGGATAGACAACTGTTTCACTGGGTGGATAAGGACAGGTCGCCGTATAGGTTGCCACACCTTTGGTCTGCCAGAATGCCTCCGCAAACTGATTCACCAGCTTCAGCAACTCTTCGGCCATGCCGCGATCAATGCTCTGTTTGCATTTTGATCCCTGCATCATAATGTTATGCACCAGTTCATGCATACCGGCGACCTGATCAAACTGTGGCTGTTTAAAATAATCACCCCAGATAATACGCACTTCTTCCTTGACTTTCAGTGCATGTTCCTCTTTCTGGGCAACCAGACGGGACAACTGTGCCTGATCCGCCAGTGACAAGTCACCCTTTTCCCCCAGCTCGGCAATCATGTCCACCATCCGGATCACTGTCAGTGCGGAAATTTGTGCAGGCGCAGGATCGTAGATTTTGCACGGAATGTCACAGTGTGCGGAAGCGTGGCTGAACTTGACGTACTGATCCAGCCGGTTAAGCAATGCATGTATCATAAGAAAAACTCCTGATTTTTACAGTTTTTAACATAGTGTTTGAACCTAAGTAGTGATGAATGCCGCCAGACCCGCTGCGGCGATCATGCCCAGACCGGGTGACAAATGCACAGGACTGGCTGAACCATGTTCAATGAGAAAACATTTCCAGTCAATCCTTGTCACTAAAATACAAGCTATGTCAGTTTTTGCCACTGTTATCCGGTCTTCAAACCATAGACCAACACCACCTATCTAAAAAATACAGCCAATCATAAACTTTTTTAGCGCTTAATTTTCAATAATTTACCAACCTCCCCCAACTAAAATCATTAAAAATAAAGAAATTGGCACAAGCCTTGCTTGCCTTATAGATAACCCCACGGATTGGGGCATAATAAAAATAATAACCAGGGGTTAATGGACTAATAAGAAACAAGCCCTAAGAGGTTATGAAGCAAATTTAAAAAAACAATAAAAATAATGTATTTGCCATACCTCGATTCCTGATACCCCCTGTGAAAGCGGGGGGAACTTTTCAGGGAAGGTGCTCGATAACGCTCAACAGCAAGCCCTAAGAGGCGGATGATCAGACATATTGATAAATAATAATAAACAGTCTGACACACCTCGATTCCTGATACCTCCCTGTGGT
>PDSQ01000066.1 GCA_002747055.1 Gammaproteobacteria bacterium | reverse complement strand
GGCGTTCAGAACTGTATAAAGTGTTTCGGCCACTCAATAAAGCGCTCGTTCGCTGGGCCAGACGCAAGTATAAGGCACTGCGGAAATACAAAACCCGTGCTTCGGTGTTTATCGAACGGATAGCGACAAACAATCCGGGGTTATTTGCCCATTGGCGGGCAGGAATGGTAGGTGCGTTTGCCTGATGGGGGCGGTATGAGTTGAGAGGCTCACGTACCGTTCTGCGAGCGGCTGCGGGGGAAGTTCCCGCTGCCTACTCATCCCTTATTCCAGGCCTTGAAAAGACGTGGTTTTAACAGGGAAGATACGCGGCTTACTCATTATTTTCGGATAAAGAAAATGATTGCTTTGCTGGCACTTGGCTTCTGTTGGGCACACAAAACAGGGGAGTGGCTAAATGAGCAAACGCCTATCAAAATCAAAACGCATGGACGCTATGCGTACAGTCTTTTTCGATATGGACTCGACTACCTGGCTGATCAGCTTTACCGCCAGATTGAAGAGGCCAAACATGTGTTAAAGGTGGTTATATTGCTCGCGTATTAATAGTCGAGCATCGCGTTATGATAACTATCAGTGTTGAACAGACGATCAGCCTGGTAGAAAAATTTCACCGTGTTGACTAACTTCTAATCCCCACCCCACGGTTTAACAAATACAGGCTGAACGCTGCCAGCGCAATAATAAATGCAGTAATAATACCGTAACTGACGGTGATGGGAATATCCGAGATGCCGAGAATCCCGTAGCGGAAGCCGTTGACCATATACAACACCGGGTTGATCATCGATACGCTTTGCCAGAAATCCGACAGCATGGTGATTGAGTAGAAGACACCACCAAGATAGGTCAACGGGGTGAGGACAAAGGTCGGTATTATCGCAATATCATCAAAACTCTGCGCGTAGATACCATTAATCAGTCCGGCCAGAGCGAACAGTGTCGAGGTCAGTAAGACGATTGTGACCATGATGAACAGGTGTGACACACCAAGGTCGCTGAAAAACAGGGAAACCAGTGTCACCGCCAGCCCGACGGTCAGGCCACGGGCGATACCACCGCTGACAAACCCGGCCATAATCACCCAGTTAGGCAGCGGTGAGATCAGCATTTCGGCGATATTGCCCTGATATTTACTGCTGTAGAAAGAGGACACGACATTGGCGTAGGAGTTGGTGATCACCGCCATCATAATCAGGCCGGGTACAATAAAGTCCATGTATGGATGACCGTCCATCTCACCGATCCTTGGTCCGATCAGGTTGCCGAAAATGGCAAAATACAGCGCGGTGGTGATTACCGGCGGGATAATGGTTTGCACCCAGATCCGTGAGAAACGCAGGATTTCGCGAATCACCAGGGTGAAATAGGCGGTGCGGATTGCTTTGGCATTCATGTGTAAAACTCCAGACCTGATCTGACAGTGACCGATTTCCAGAAGGTGCCTGTCAGGTCGGGTTTAGTCCACAAACTTCCTTCCAGATCGCTTTCCCATCCACCAAGATTTGCGAGGGGGCTACCACAACAACGTTTCCCCCTGATGGGTGGGCTCATTATTATAGGCAACCAGCCAATCGTCCAGATCCTTTTGCCGTTTTCCCTCCATTGCCCGGATATTTTTGTGCGCGGATTTTAATCGTTAGCGCAACACCGTGTTAATTATGCAGGTACTTTCATAGCTTCGTAAACTTCATTAGGCGTTTTATAGCCCAGTGTCTTTC
>PDSQ01000036.1 GCA_002747055.1 Gammaproteobacteria bacterium | reverse complement strand
ATTGCTATTTAGCAAAGCCTACATGCTTTCTAAAGTCTACGGAGACATCTTCGGCTATTATGTATTTGTTGACATGACTCTGGATGGTTTGAAACTCGACGGAACAGATCAGATCAAGATCGTTGCGGAAGGTTTTGAAGATTTAGTGTTCAGCGTCCCTGCACAGCAGTAAACAAATACTGAATAGTTCAGACTAGCCCTCGGAAAGTCATTTTCCGGGGGTTTTTTATTCTGACCAAGCGAATAAGAAAAGTCCGACCAATCCCACCCACCTGCAAAATGAATGTGTTACTTCAACAGATACAAAAGAAGTACGAGCAAAGCGGAGTATATTGCATGCTACTCTGGGTTTCACTTCCGTTGTTTATCATTTGCAGGGCGTTGCTTCTATCAAGAGATGCCAGCCTAGTTGTTTTTCAAGCGCTCTGAACAGTTCATCTGGCATGCTTTCAAACCAGGGTTCTTTCTCAAAAATATAGTTAACATATTTTTCTATTTTATAGGGGAAAATATGCTCTTGTTGAATACTGGTTATTGCAAATCCTGAAAGCAAAGAAACGACATCGGCTTCAGTATAAGTATTCGCAATAGGACAGCCATATTGCGCTTCTGGTTGGTCAAACCCAGCTTCAATCATTATATTTTTCCAACTGTTTTTGGCATACAGCATCAAGCGAAGGATGCCGCCAGGTTTAATCAGTTTGTGTATTTCCTGAATCACTTTTTGTGGATTGGGAGTATGATGAATTACACCAAACGAATAAACGAGATCAAATGTGTTTTCCTCAAAATGCGAAGCGAGCTCTTCTGCATTGACACATTTAAGACTGCCAGCGAGTTCAAAAACAGCAAATCGCGACTTCGTTATCTTGACGCTCTCTTCGGATAAATCAACGCCAAAGTAGTTAGCTCCGGCTCTTGCAAAGTTAATTGCATCTGTGCCAATTCCACAACCGACTTCCAGAACATTTTTATCTTTCCATTCGTTAAATTTCGCAAAACTGGGAATATGGGGTTCAACAAAGTACTTACGTTTTTCAACTTCGTCGAAATATGCCTTACTGCCAACAGGCTTGGCAGAATGACGGATATTACACGGTCTTTTATCCCAGAATTCCTTTACATCGTTTAGTTTTGCTTCATTCATTTAAGATAAACTCGTTTAAAATAGCCATCTCCGGTAGCCCAGACCCTAAACAATCTTTAAATCTTAGACTCAAACCCCAACTTATACGCCATAATTAAAAAATCACGTATGGTTTTTTAGAATAGTCTTTCAAACAACTCGAATCAATCATCAACAACTGTAGTTTCTCAAAAGAAGTAGTGGCAACAATGAAAATTGAACAAAACTCAATAGTCAAACTCAGACAACAACAATATTGCCCGGTCATTCAATTCTGGGGCGAATTTGAACTTATCGGCCTCTATCCTGTGCATTTCCCGCCACCACTTTCAGATTTGTTAAAAGGCAAAAAGGCGGGAGATCAGTTTAATTGTCAAATGGTATTGCCGAAAACACAATACAAAGAATCGCTAGTAATAAAAACCACAGTTGCACACTTAAATACCGAAGCCGATCTAAAAAAAGGAATGGTTTTTACAACCAGGTTTAATAACGTCACTCTTAGAGGAACACTAAAACACGTTGATAGTGAAAACGTATATATTGATTGTAATTACCCATATATAGGCCTGACTACACTCAATTTATCAAATTTGATTATCGACGTAAGACAACCTTCCAAAGAGGAACTGGAGCATAGAAAAAACCAGAAATCGGCAGCAATAAGTATTGTTATGAATCCTTAGTTTTATTCCTCAAAGTAATATTGATCACTCTCTGCGATAATGTGTTCATAACTCCAATCCAAATCGGCAAGCAATTCTTCCCTATCACAGTCGCGTGGTTCAGCGATTGATTTGGCTACCAGTTCATCTGCCCAGATAGCAGAATTGGTTTGCCAAATGTTTTTTGTTACCTGGTATGATTTTGTTAAAAATGAACCAAACTGGTCACACCAAAACCTGCAATACTTCCCATGTTCAGATTCATCCAGGCTAAGAAGGTGAGAATACCCGGCAAATAGAAAGTGCCACAGGCTGCCTCGAACAAAGAAATACAATCCCGGATTTTCCACGAATAAATCAGTCAGGTTAGTACGAACAAAGGTGCAATAATTCACAAAGTCCGATAGCGACTCCAGCGTGTTTTTTTCCAGCTCAAATAAATACACCCTAGTTAGCTGCTGATAGCGATCGATAAAAGCACACTTTGCTTTTTCGTTACGTTGCGCTACCGGATATTGTTTGTATTTAGAGAACAGAGTCAAAAACTTTCGTTTATCCGCTAAAAACTGATCCTTATCAGGTCTCGGTTGTCCTTGCGGAATCCAGTCGGCTCCTGCCAGACTGGCGCCATCCGAGCAGTTATACAATTTCAATCCAGCCATAACCCGAATCAAGTTTTCAGTACGTCTTTTGCTGGCATACAAAAACGGCGTGGTACTAATCATGCCGCCACCAGCGGCCGGAATCGCTATCGTATCCTTATACTTTTCTTCATTCGCCGCTTGCATACTATCCGCGTAATATATGCTACCTTTGGCATGATGCGATTTTTTATCTGGAAAACCATAATCCAATCCGAACAGATAGGCTTGTCGAAACCGGTATTTGCTCACAAAAGCCAGCGCGGCATTGGTACAAGTGGGAGTCGCATTGGCGACCATATCGTCTGGATCGGCAAAAATATGTGCAAGAGAACCGTCATCTTTGAAAAATAGCCGAGCATCAGCGAACAAGGACACCAGCAGAGGGTTCAACTGAACTGCTCCGATAAGACAAATACCCTTCATATAGTCTTCATCATAAGATTGCTTCTGTAACCTATAAGTCAAATAGTCCGATTCGAGTTCCACCTGAATATCCGGTTTTATCGCCAGATTACGCAATGACGCAAGCGCAGTTCCACAGGAAATCACCAACGCTCCAGCCTCTTGAAGCCTCCTCAGATCATCGGCTCTTCGATCGAGTGACGGTCCAGCCCCGACCACACAAACCGGTACCAATTGATCGACTGTCGGAAATCCAAGTAACGGGATGTTATTTCTGAAGTTATGCAATGCATTATTGAGTTGATTGACCTCATCATCAAAATTGCCAAATGAAAACAGATGGACATACAAGTCTGCGTTCACTCGATCAGATAACCGATCATACAATGGACTCGCTTTATGATTGTAAAAGAGCGCGGTCAACGGGAATAGCGGGCAGTAGGGTAACAGGGTATTCCATAATGCTGAGAATAGCTGTTCTTCATCATTAGTTGGAACCAACACAAACTGAAAGCTACGATTGGGATCTCTAAGAAATGGCGTCAGAATTCGCTCCCAATCGACCGAATACAGCGAAGCGGCAAATCGATCCATATTGTGTTCTAGCAGGATTCCATGACGAATTGTGCGAACGGAAGTCAACACCCTGATATGCTGGCCCAATCCGCAACCCATAAATACAATTAAAGGGAAAAAATCCGGTATTAAATAACCTTGGTCATTTTTTTCTTTTTTATAGTAATAGCGATAAACAGAAGTCAGATTGATGGCAAAGGTTCTCGGATTCTGATACGTGTTTTCATCCAATGGTTTAACTGTTTCAATTCGACTGCCATAGTCAAACGATGACAGGAAAGTGGCGACTTCTTTTTTTGCGTAGGCCTGAGCCGCGCCAGCATAAAGATGCTGTTTATCGCTGATGATATCCACTTCACCGATTTCCGGGAGAATATCGACCTTTTCACCACTCATCTGATAGTTGGCAAAATAAGAGTGAATTCCCGGATACGTATTCTTAAAAAAAGTCAGATTTTTTGCTCGCAAATCAATAAATGGTTGTAACAGGCTTTTACTGGTATCACTCATAAAAAAGTCTCAACAGTCTTGAAGGATCGTCACCATTAGTTTAGCTATGATTTTCCTCTAATTCCGACTATTGCATAATCCAAACCAATATGAGAAAAAAATCGTGTTTTGCCAAAACAGAATTTCATAGCGACAAAAATAGACGAACGGGTCGAATACAAGCTATTCTACCGCGGATTGATATCCAAGACAGGGAATCACTGTTACCCATTTTGCCGATTACAATGAAAAGTACTGTCAGGAAAAACAATGCAAAAAAAAGCACTGGTATTAGGCGCAGGTGGATTTATTGGCAGCCACCTGGTCAAACGACTAAAAAGAGAGCACTTCTGGGTGCGTGGGGTTGATCTTAAATTTCCCGAATTCAGCCCTACCCAGGCCGATGATTTTGCCATAGCCGACCTGCGCGAACAGCATCTGGTTCGGGAAGTTGTTGATCTGTGTTTTGACGAGGTATATCAATTGGCCGCTGATATGGGCGGTGCCGGCTATATTTTCACCGGCGAAAATGATGCCGACATTATGCATAACTCCGCCACCATCAACCTTAACGTATTGGAAGCGTGCCGAAAAAGGAACATTAAACATATTTTCTATTCTTCTTCGGCATGTATCTATCCTGAATTCAATCAGCAAGACCCACTAAATCCACAGTGTTCGGAAGACAGTGCGTACCCGGCACAACCCGATAGCGAATATGGCTGGGAAAAACTGTTCAGTGAACGTCTCTACCTCAGCTACGGTCGCAATCACAATATGGCTTGCCGAGTCGCTCGCTACCATAATATTTTCGGCCCCGAAGGAACCTGGACTGGCGGAAAAGAAAAAGCACCGGCAGCCATATGCAGAAAAGTGGCACAAGCGAAAGACGGTGGAGAAATTGAAATATGGGGAGACGGCACTCAAACCCGGTCGTTTTTATACATCGACGAGTGCATCGAGGGCACATTGCGGCTGATGCGCTCGGATCGGACCGGCCCGTTTAATATTGGCTCAGAGGAGATGGTAAGTATCAATCAGCTCGCCGAAACCGTGTCTTCGATAGCCCACAAACAGCTGTCTCTAGTGCATATCAGTGGCCCGCTTGGCGTAAAAGGACGCAATTCTGATAACCGGCTGATCAGGCAAAAGCTCGACTGGGCACCGACCCAACCACTATCGGACGGGCTGGGAAAAACCTATCAGTGGGTTGCGTCACAGTTAACGCAATCTGTCTCCGGCCACTAGCAACGTCGATGACAGAGCCAACACGGATCAGTCCGCCTGCGACCTGATCCGCTTTGCCTTTGGCAACCGGTTGCGATAGTCTCCGCGGTAAGCCAGTTGTCGCAAAGGCAGGTTGGTCAAATGTTGTCCATTTTTTGTCATATTCCTTTCTGCATCGATATAGCCAGTTTTCAACGCTAGTGCCCGTTGAAACAACGGCCGGCCATCCTTGCCAAGCCTCGCCTGACATACACCAAGATTATTGTATAACTCGGGTAATTCGGCAATGGCAATTCCGCTTTCAAAAAACCTCGACGCGATAGTGACATTACCCAGATGATATTCAGCGACACCGGAAAAAAAACGCTGCATCCAGGCCACTTGACAATCCGTATTCCCTTCACCAAGCGACCAGGACGCACAAGTTCTTAAAATTGCCTGCCAGTTTTTTACCCGAACAAAAAAAAGGTTTAGAACGACAAACTGCTCTGTTCGGCTCAACCCACTCTCGACAATTCGCTGTTCCACTCCAGATTGATCAATAAAAGTATAAGACTGTGATAAATAGAAATTTTGTTTCTCCAGATCACGTGACACGGAATCGGGCCGTTCATACTCCCGATAGCTGACACCTTCAGACAACCGAATAGACTTGTTTCTGGACAAGGCTTTTAACAAATGCCCATTGTCTTCGGCCTGTCTCAGCCCGGGGTTATAATTAATCTCTTTCAGCGCTGCCAATCTGGCCATAGGAACACCAATTGTTGGCAGATAGTTACGCCCGAAAAGATATAACAACCCATCCTTTTGTTTGATAAAGTCGGGGAAAAGCAGGTCTTTTACCTTTTTATTGGCAATATCACTAAAGAGTTCCGATTCGTCAAACACATAGTCTGCACCGGCCCGGATAAAAGGTAATAGCTTACTGATACGCTGCGAACACCAGATATCATCGGCATCCAGCCAACAGGCGATATCGGTTTTGCAGGCATTGACCGCCGCCTGGCGCGCAGCCCCTATGCCCCTGTTGTTTTCGAATCGAATAATCTGAACCTGACTTCCACCGGTTTTTTCTGCGATATCAGATGATTTGTCAGTGGAACCATCATCCACCAGTATCAGGCGGTCTACCTGGGATAATGCCGAGTTTATCGCACGGGTCAGGTATGCCTCGGCATTACAGGCAACCATGAGACAGGTAACATCAGCAGGCACGATCAGCTCCTGCAACACCGTCTCGAATACCGACGCGAATACTCGCCAACACCTACAGACCCGCCATGGCTTGTTCTATGATTTGGACTACCTGATCCAATTGCTGCCGTTCCATTCCCTGAAACAAAGGCAAAGACAATGCCGTCTCAGCATACTGTTTCGCGCCAGGTAACAGCCGCTTCTCTGTCGATATTCGTTGGTAGTAGGGTTGCTCGGGAATGGGACGATAATGCAGATTCACACCATAGCCGGCTTGTCGCAACGCATCGTAAATTCGGTTTCTGACACTGGCTGATTTAAATCGCACGATATAAAGATGAAAAGCACTGGCACACTCCTGATGCCGATCGAGCGGCATGCAAAGCCGCCCGGACGCAAAAAGCCTATCATAATATTCAGCCAGTACCCGTCTGTACCGAACCTGTTTATCGAGCCGGGTCAATTGCGAGGTACCGAGCGCGGCGTGAATATCGCTCAGGCGATAATTAAAACCCAAAACCTGTTGTTCGTAATACCAGCCGGGCTGGCCTTCTGCCTCGATCGCATCCTGCCAGAGGTGCGGTTCTTTGGCAATACCGTGGCAAGCGAATAACCTTGCTCGCTCGGCCAGCTTTTCGTTGTTGGTAACCAGCATCCCGCCCTCCCCCGAAGTAATGGGCTTAACCGGATGAAAACTGAAAATGGTGATATCGCTGAATTGACAGCCACCAATGGCCAGACCCTGATACCGACCGCCCAGCGCGTGACAGGCATCTTCAACAATCGCAACATCATATTGACGGCATAACAGGCTGATCGCTTGCATATCGCAACTCTGCCCGGCCAGATGAACGACAATCAACACCTTGGGTATTCGCGCTTCTTTGGCCGCCTGTTTCAGGTCGTACTCCAGCGTCTCAGCCGATATATTGCCCGTCCCGGGGTTCACATCGACAAAATGAACCTTCGCACCACAATAGCGGGCACAATTTGCCGATGCGACGAAACTGATTGCACTGACCCAAACCTCGTCCCCTGCACTGACTCCCAGGGCCAAACAGGCACAATGCAAAGCGGCTGTCGCGTTACAGGTGGCAACCGCAAAATCGACACTACAGTAATCCCGGACACTTTTTTCAAACTTCGGCACCGCAGGCCCTTGGGTCAAAAAATCAGAGCGCAGCACTCTGACCACTTCGTCGATATCATCCTGGGTAACGGTCTGACGACTATAGGGAATCACGGGGTTGTGACCTTATGCAGTTGTCGAATCTGGTCAACCGTCAGAAAATCAGGATTGCTGCCGGAATCATAGGTAAACCCCGGGGAGACATAGTGTCCTTTTTCACCTTTCCGGGATTCCCGATAATCGACATTGCGATCTGCAAACTTAATCGTCGGAGTAATAACAAAATGCTTGTCAAACTCTATGGTTCTCTCCGAGTCATCTCTGGGCACCATTTTTTCATTTAACTTTTCGCCAGGTCTAATCCCGACTATTTGCCATTCCAGGCCGGGAGCCAACGCTTTGGCAAGATCAGAAATACGCACAGAGGGTAGTTTGGGCACAAAGATTTCTCCGCCGTACATCCGCTCGAAACACTCAATCACAAAGGCAACACCTTGTTGCAGGGTAATCCAGAATCGGGTCATTCTGGGGTCGGTAATCGGCAACGAGGACGCACCGGAGGCTATCAGTTTTTCGAACAAAGGCACCACCGAGCCTCGAGACCCGACCACATTACCATATCTGACAACAGAAAATCGGGGATACTTGTCGCCGACAATGTTATTGGCAGCAACGAACAGTTTATCCGAGCAAAGCTTGGTGGCACCATACAGGCTAATCGGATTGGTCGCCTTGTCTGTCGATAACGCAATAACACGAGAGACCTTATTGACAATCGCCGCATGAATGACATTCTCGGCGCCATTGATATTGGTTCGAATACTCTCGGTCGGGTTGTATTCCGCAGCGGGCACCTGCTTCAGTGCAGCCGCATGAACGATCAAATCGACACCACGAAATGCCTGAACAAGGCGATTTTCATCGCGAACATCGCCAATAAAATAACGCATTTCCGGGCCATTGAACTCCTGCTGCATCTCATACTGTTTTAGTTCATCGCGGGACAATATGATGATTTTACGGGGTTGATAGCGCTTCAACAGAGTTCGAACGAAACACTGGCCAAACGACCCGGTTCCTCCAGTAATCAAAACTGATTTGTTATTAAACATTCAATTGTCCAGGTTCTTTTGTTTGCCAGTTATACAAGATCTAAATTATCAAAAGAAAACATCTTTTTGCACTCTCACCATTTGGAGGCCATCCTGGGCATAATTATCAGGTATGTTTATCGGACGACCCAAGACCTCTCGTACAATATATCGCGGTGTATCCGCGCCCGCTTCGACGCCCAGCGTAAAGCCACCCCCAAAGCGGGGATTGACTTCGATAAACACCGCCTCGCCCTTATGCCAGAAACACTGCACCGTGCTGTGCCCGGCCAGACCCAACTGAACAGCCATTTTGGCAACCAGTGAACGGGTAACGTCGATAAGCCGTGGCGTCATATCGACACGGCCATGAACGGTTTCTCCGTTAGCGGTCAGCATTCTCCGACGAGGAATAACGGTTCTCACAGTACCCGATGAGTCGATATACGAATCCACTGTATACTCTGGTGCTTCAATATATTGCTGTATCAATATGTTATTTGGCAATGATTCACGAATGTTATGCCAATGCTGCCAGCTTTCAATCAGCCGAGTACCTTTGCTTCCCGATCCTGAATCAGGTTTGACGAACAGGGGCAAATCCTCTTGTTTTACGGTGCCTTTATCGAGGATTCTGGGTGTCAAAAACTCATTGTTCGCACACCACTCGGAAAAGCGGAACTTGCTCAAACAACACTGCAGCGCTGGTTCGGCCGAAACATGAACCGTACAGTTGAACAAAGACCGAATTTCATCCTTCAATGCACTGAGTGGGCATAAATCACCATCTCTGGATGGAATAATCAAGGCGATGTTTTGCTGTTGAATGGTCGCGTATAACCATGCCTTAAACTGATTCGCGTTTATATCAGGGGATAGAATGAATTCATCGACAAAGTGCTTGCCGGTATTTCTGGAACTGCGATCAACCCCGATAATTCGTCCACCACCTTCATTGGTCAAGGCTCGGCGGAAATATTTAATTAGGTTCGTTTTATTGCCTATGCTGGTTATCAATATATTCATCGCAGCATTTCACAGATTCGTTCGATAACCTGTTCCTGGTGCTGGGCGAACCGGCTTCCGGCTGCTCTGACTAACGAAAAATCATAGTTTGATTGATTTGCGCCACTGTGCCAGCCAGCTTTTAGCCAGGCCGGAAATAACCGGCTTATCCAGCCCAACAAGTCGTTTTCGATATTATCGATAGAATCTACTCCATCGATAACAGCAATACCTGAACCAGATAACACGCGGCCACAATCACCTTGATTGGATGCCATCACAATACCGATCACCGGTACTCCAATATAACTCATTTCGATCAGCGTCTGACCGGCACCACATATCACCAGATCGGCCTGCTTAGCACTCAGGTCAATAAACTGATTAGAAAACTCAGCCATTATTGATAGATTTTCCGCTTGCAACCGGAGACCGTTGGCATTGCCAAACACGGTAAACTCGACCCTGTTATCGAGCGATTCAACAAGAATTTCAGCAATTCGCTGTAACAATCGGGATCGATCACTACCACCCAAGGTGATAAACACTTTCGCACCAAAATTATCGGTACGCTCGATGCCGCAGTTTCTGATACCTCTCGCTATTCTGGCCTTTTTTATCTGTTGTCTCAGAAAAAGATACTCGACCCCGGTCATCACTTCGGCATTAGGAAAATGGTTTTCCAAGGCAACCGCATTGCCCAGTGGACTTACTACCAGCATGGGTCGATCGGATACCTGGGCAGTCTCGTCATCAATAAGAACCACCGGCAGCGACAACGGCCACGGAGCCAGCAAAAAATCGAGAGATAAATAGGAATCGATAATCAGACAACGGCAGGCAGGTTTATCCGCAAGACTCAACAAAGGCACCTGAACAGACGATATTGCCCGCAATAAATGGCTATTGACCGCCCCGACAAAGCCGATATGGTAACCTCTGCTTCGCAAGCCCTCGGCCAACGCGATGCAACGCGTCAGATGACCGGCGCCTGTAGACGAATCGGCATCGACACGGAACAAAAAATCGAACATCAAACGAGATCACTCTCTAACAACGGGGTATTCGCCTGTTTGGCCACCTTTAACTCGCGGCCCAATACAGCATCATAGTGTTTGGGAGATAGTCCAAAGCCGGGTCGAACCACCCGAATATTATCTTTAGTGATCGTCATGCCAGGCTTTAGTGGCTGGCTTACATAGATAGAACGACGATACTTCAGAGAATCCTTTTCCGCTTCACTCGGGCCGTAGCTGACCTGGCCGATGGCGCGATTCAAATCTTTGCTTTCTTTGACCAATAAAGCCATTTCGTCGGGTGTCGATGAAAAAGCCCCATCGATGGCGTCACTGTGCCGATCCAGAACAAAGTGGCGCTCGACAATACGGGCACCTAGACCAACCGCTAACAGGGCTACCCCCATTCCCTTCGAGTGGTCGGACAAACCAACGGGAACACCAAACCTACGCTTCATATCTGCCATTGTTTTCAAATTAGCGGCACTGACCGGAGCAGGATAACAACTGGTACATTTCAACAGGGCCAATTGACGACAACCATATTTGGCCAGATAGTCAACCGCCGCACCAATTTCTTCCAGCGTTGCCATGCCCGTAGAGAGAATCACCGGCTTTTGCGTTTTGGCGACAGCTCGCAAAAGAGGAAAATGATTCAGTTCGAATGAAGCAATTTTGTAGCAAGGCACATCCAACGACTCCAGAAACGCAACACTCGATTCATCAAATGGAGAACTGAACGCCGTGAGTCCCCTTGCCCTGGCCAGTTCAAACACTTTTTTATGCCAGCTCCAGGGGGTATAGGCTTTTTTATAGAGTGAATAGAGTGTTTCGCCTCGCCATAAACTGGAGTTCTCCGCTATTTGAAATTCTTCACTCTGGCTGTCCAGGGTAATGGTGTCTGCGGTATAGGTCTGCAACTTGATCGCATCGACACCACAAGCCGCCGCCGCCTCGACCATTTTTTCTACAACCGAAAAGTCCTGGCCGTGATTGCCAGAGAACTCGGCGACAATATAGGCAGGCGAATCATCCGAAACAAGCTGATTGTCGATACTAAAACCGGAGCTAAATAAAGCCACTGCCACTCCTTGTTCTCTTCCGTTACTTTGTAATCGTCATTCGTGCTTTGAATGTCGCCTTGCAGCCAGATACCGATAGGCGTAATACATCTGCTCGGCAACGGCCCAGTCTTCTTCTGTGTCAATATCCTGAACAGTATTCCTCGGCACCGGAACACCCGCCGTAACAGGGGCCGTGACCTTACCTGAAAACGCATCGCCAGTACCGGCATAAAACTGCGCCGCATCATGATAGCACTCTTGCAAATCCTGAGACCGGGTTGATGCATATTCGGGATTAACCATCGAGACACAGCCCTGTTCGTCCATTTTGAGAGCTCTTTGAATTGGAAAAGAAAAGGAACAAACTGATAGCGCGAAATCTGCTCTGCCCTCTGCCAACACGGCCATCGCCCGGCGAATGGACTCAGGCTGAATTAACGGTGCGGTAGCGTAAATACAACATGCCTGGTCAATTTGCTGGTTGCGCTCAAGACTGAACCATTCGATAGTATGACGTATCACATCGGCGATCACGGTAAAATCATCGGCCAGCCCAGCAGGCCTTGTAAAAGGCACCTCAGCACCGCATTCTATCGCTTGGTCGGCGATTTGTTGATCATCTGTCGAGACAATAACATGATCGAACAGCCTGCACGCCAAAGCCGCTTCGATGGAATAAGTGATTATAGGCTTGCCCGCAAAAAGCCTGATATTCTTGCCTGGGATTCTTTTACTCCCCCCTCTAGCCGGAACAATTGCTAGTTTCATCTCATTTCCTGTTTATCTCGCAACCAACTCAAAGACTCCCAAGCGTTAAAATACCAGTTTGACAGCGCCTGTTGAAGGGCAGGATCGGCACCACGCCAGTTAAATGCGATACCCGGCACACACGACAGGGTAAAACCCGGCAGAAAAACATACCGATTTTACCAATTGAAAGCGGCAATTTGCCGTCGTTGAATTGGTAAAAAAGGTGGCAACCCCCTTCCTCCAGCCAAACTAACGACACACACAAACCAGTCGATATTCTGGATCAAGGTTTCACATATCAGCTAACTGATTGTTATAAATCCGATTTACTGTCAACCAAAAAAATTTATTCAAACCTGGCACAACTTTGGCTTAACCACAGGCAAGGACAATTTCGATTGCCACTACCATTTTAAACTGGTTGCCGGTTTTAATCACATAATCACCGGTGGTTTTAAAGCAAGGGGAAACGTTATGCCTCAGATAATCAACACAAACATCGCGTCAATCAATGCGCAGAGAAACCTGGACACATCCCAGGCTGCCAACCAGACAGCGCTGCAGAGACTTTCCTCTGGTCTTCGTATCAACAGTGCGAAAGATGATGCCGCCGGGCTGGCAATTTCAACTCGGTTCACCTCCCAGGTACGGGGTCTGAGTGTCGCCATCAGGAATTCCGGCGATGGAGTTTCCCTGGCGCAGACGGCTGAAGGTGCGCTGGGAGCAATGACTGAAGGTTTACTCCGAATAAGGGATCTGGCACTGCAATCTGCCAACGCAACCAACAGCGACATTGACAGAGCGGCGCTGAATCAGGAAGTAAGTCAGCTTAAAACCGAGATAAAGCGTATCTCGGAACAAACCAACTTCAACGGCACCAAATTGTTGGACGGCACATTTTCCGAAGTCACGTTTCAAATTGGCGCCAATGAAGGCGAAAGTGTCACCTTTGGCATCGACGGTGCAACGGTAGACCAGCTCGGTGCCGCCAATACTGACGGTATCAGTTCGGATCAACAGGGCGGAACGAGCAATCCGGCAACCCAGATGGCCGCAGGTGATCTGGTTATCAACGGTATAGCCATCGGCGCGTCGAGCGGTGTCGATGATGCCTTCTCAAGCGCTGACCAGGAAGTGTCTGCAATCGCAAAAGCCGCGGCGATCAATGCCAAAAGTGATCGAACCGGTATCGAAGCGGTTGTTAACAATACCACTATCAGCGGCACCACGACATTCGATGCCTCAGCGGCAACCGGTGCCATTACAATCAATTCAGTCTCCATCAACATCGCGGCCAATAGCAGTATTACCGATGAAGCCAACCTCGAAAACATCGTCAATGTCATTAACCAGAATACTGGACAAACCGGTGTCGTTGCCCATTTTAACGGCAACACTGCGACGGGAGTTTCACTTACTGCGGAGGATGGCAGAAATATTATCGTTGCTGGCGGTGCCGCCCTACTGGCCGGTGCCGGACTGACAACAGCCGGCACCTATTCAGGCTCATTTACGCTTATATCAAGCGATGGTTCGACCATCGCGCTGGATACCACAACCGGTAACATAGCGAACGCCGGCTTGGCGGTCGGCAAATTTAGCGGCAATAACAGCGGGGCAATTGGTCAGGAAGTGGACGACCAAGCACTAACAACCGGTGATATCGTGATCAACGGAGTTCCGGTTGGCCCGACTTTGGAATCTTATGACACGGCATCGAGCACTTTACGAGATACCAGTGCCATTGCAAAAGCGGAAGCCATTAACCAGATCGCGGAACAGACCGGCGTCAGAGCCATTGTCAACGCCACGGTGTTCAATGCCAGCGCCATTGCCACCGGCACCGCTGAATCCGGTAGCCTGGATATCAACGGTGTCACTATCAATATTAGCTACAGTGCGGCTGATACCGTTGCGGACAAGCAAAATACCATCATCTCCGCAGTCAATAACAAGGCAGGCCAAACCGGTGTACGAGCTGAAGCTTTGGGCGATACCTATCGACTAATCGCTGACGATGGCCGGAACATTACATTGAGCAATCTGGGCGGCTCACTGAGTTTGGCTGGCATCGGCCAGACCGGCACGCCCGACCCCGACACCACCCAAAGCACGTTGACCCTGCAATCTGCCGGACAAATCAAACTCGATACTATCACCGGTGATATCGCTAAAACCGGATTTGAAATCGGCACTTATGGCTCCAATGAACACGGCCAACTGGTTCAGGATATCGACATTTCAACAGTCGATGGCGCTCTGCTTGCCCTGGATTCGGTCGACAATGCGTTGAACTTGATTAACTTGCAACGCGCCAATCTGGGTGCGATTCAAAACCGTTTTGAATCAACGATTTCTAACCAGTCAATCGCCTCGGAAAATCTGACAGCGGCAAACTCGAGAATACGAGATGCCGATTTCGCGGCAGAAACAGCAGAATTGTCTCGGACTCAGGTCCTCCAACAGGCAGGGCTATCCATTTTGTCTCAGGCAAATGGTCAACCACAGCAGGTCTTGCAGTTGCTGCAGGGGTAATTGACGAGATAGACAAATAGCAAGACAGACAGATAGACAGAAAAACACCGACCGTAACCAATCAGGGGAGTAGGTCATGCAAACCTTACAAGCGTTAGAAACATTTGATGAATTTTCACCCATCGACGGCATGGATGCCACTACGGCCCGCCAGTTGATTGACGCGAACCGATGGTATCAAATGTCCAACAATGCCAGTTTAGACAAGCTCCACCGGATGCAGTCCAGAGACAAGGCGGCAGAACTGCTCGATACCATTCTGGCTCGTCTGCCTTTTTCGGCAGATGCACTAAACCTGAAAGGCCGCTTGGCACTGGATGAAGGTAATCTTCAAGAAGCGAGAGAACTGATTGAAGCGGCAATCAGGCAGCATCCAGAAAAGGCGTCTTATTGGTCCAATCGTGGCTTCGTTTCCTTGCTGCAAAAAGAGTTTGATCAGGCTGAAGCCTTCTTTGATCGGGCACTTGCCTATGACAACTCCAATGTTCAGGCATTTTCGTCAATAGCACTTTGCCACTACCTGAAAAACGACTACCTGGGTGCATTCCTGCGCTATCGGTCGCTAATGAAAAAAGGCGTATTGAATCAGGCCGGCCAAAGCATTTTAGCCGAGTGTTGCGCGCAACTAACCGCTGATAGCTATGACCAAGAGCTGGAGAACGACCTGCTGCATCTGTTCTCTTTGGATGAGTTTCAACACGTTAAACTGGGCAATCTGGCAAGCTCGCTGATCAAAGCAAAATATGACCTCGGCAATGAAGACTGCACTCTGGACATTGATACACTGGCCAAAGACCAGCTCTTACTCAGCCTACTTGCGACCGGTTGTATCCATAATACTCAGGTAGAGGAACTGATAACCCTGCTAAGACAGCATATCGTCATTGAAGTATCGCAAACCGGTGCGTTGCGCGATGATTTGCAAAAACTGGCAATAGGCCTAGGCTTGCTGGGCGAGCAAACCGACTATTTGCTGACCGCCACGGCCGAAGAAACCCTGTTTATCGAAGACCTGGATCAATGTATCCGCAACACGCTGCAAACGAACTGGCATCCGGCCGATATCATCGGTGCGCTTATCATAGTCAGCATGTACAAACAGTTGTATGCACAAAATTACAGCTACAAACTACTCACTATGGATCTTTCAGACTGGCCGACCGGCTTGCAACCGTTACTGGAAAAAAACCTGTACATTAAATGTGACCTGCATGCGATCCGGTTTTCTTTACCACACCGTGATGCGACACTGGCACGCGGGTTTGATTCACCTTATGCCTTCAGTGCCTACCCTAAATGGCAACAGCTTCCGTATAACTCCCGCTCCTCCTATGCTCGCGCGCTGAGTGAAGAGGTAGGCTATCAAAACGTACCCAACAGCCTGTGGCACAATGCGACCTGTCTGTTGATCATAGGCTGCGAATCGGGTGAAAGAGCAATCCGCCTGGCCCGCTCTTTTGACAATATACATATCATCGCACTCGATAAAAACGAAGAAAATGTCGCCTATGGTATTTACCAGGCCAGACAACTGGGCTTGACAAATATAGAGTTTAACGTTTTCGACAAAGCATCAGACATTCAGGACATCGAATGCTGTTTCGACATTATCGAAATCCACGCTGCTCACTGTGACGATATTGCTCTGATTCACGCGGCGAAGCGGATACTGGATAGCCAGGGCCTGATTCGTATCGGATTGAAACAAACTGCTCCGGAACTGGAACAGGTTATCAACCAATTGCAACAAGTGCATCGCGTTGCCACCGCTGAAAACGTCAGGCAAATGCGTTTGGAAGTGCTGCAACTGATCGCCAGCACGCCAAACCATCCGATCAGCCAGCAATCCTGGTTCTACTCACTTGCCGGATGCAAGCAAATGTTGTTTAGAAAAGACCGAAACAGCAAGGCGCAGATAGCAACCATATTGAACGAAACCGGTCTTGTCGCCATCTCGGATATCGAGGCCGGGAATGAAGGCGAACAGCTAAAGGTCTACTCGAAAGTCAAATCCGCCTAGTCCGCTTTTCGATGCGAGGCGCAACGCACGCAGTGCTTTTGCAACTCGCATCATCAACTGAGCAGATGAAGATGACCTGTTTTCAGGCGGCTATAAAAACACTAACTGAAATAATTTGCCTTCTGGGCGGCAGTGATCAGCCTTGTCACTGCCCTCTCTATCCCCGCTGAAACCGCCAGGCCCAATTTTTCCTGTATTGTTTTTTTCTCGTGGAATTTCAACTGATAAACCTGACCAGAATCACACTGGCCGGCCAGGTATTCATCCGAGGTCATCAGGTCATCGACCAGTTGCACGTCCAATGCTCGTTGTCCATACCAGATATCACCATTGGCGACTTGGTCGATCGCAACCACGGGTCGATGTTCACTGACAAATTGTTTGAACAAGACGTGAGTGTCTTCCAGGTCTTGAATAAATTTTTGTCGGCCTTTTTCGGTGTTTTCACCAAAAACCGTCATCGTTCGTTTGTATTCGCCCGCCGTTATCACATCGAAGTCGATATCATTTTTCTTTAACAGCCGGTGCACATTGGGCACCTGGGCGACCACTCCGATCGAACCCAATACGGCAAACGGCGAGGCAATGATTTTGTCTGCCACACAAGCCATCATATAACCGCCACTGGCAGCGACTTTATCGACACAAACCGTCAGCGGAATACCCTTCTTTTTGATTCTGTCCAACTGGGCCGATGCCAATCCGTAAGAATGCACCATCCCACCACCACTCTCGACCTTGACGACCACCTCATCGTTTTTAGTCGCGACAGCCAGCACCCCGGTGATCGTTTCGCGCAGCGCACTGGTTTGCGATGCTTTGATATCGCCATCAAACTCGATGACATACACATTCTTTTTCACTTCCGATTGGGTATCGCCCTTGTGTTTTTTCTTTTCCTTGGCTTTTTGTTTTTCTTTTTTGGCGAGTGCTTTCAGTTCGTCTTTTTCAAGCGTTGTGGACTGGATGGCAGTTTTTATATCTTTGAGTTTTTTGTTCAAGTCATTGACTTCGATATGCCCTGATTCACGCTTTTTTTCCTTGACGGCGAGCGCGGCAACAGCCGATACGATTAACAGTACAGAAACGACAATTGTCACAGCTTTGGCTAAAAAAAGCCCATATTCAGTTAAAAATTCCAAAATAGTTCCCTCAAATAATGGCTAAGCTTGCAAACTACTTGTGTTAATTGGGATGAATCCTGGAATTCCAATCCAAAATCGCCAAATGGGTAAACTTTTTTTAAACAAGCGTTCGCTTGGTGTTGACATGGAACGCTATTCACCTTAAATTCACCCTGCCTAACAGAAAACCAAAGGATAGTAAAATGCCAGTAGCAAAAATCTTTGAACAACTGAAAAACAACTTTAATCCCAGTGCAGCAGAAGATCAGGACTTAATCTTCCAATTTGATATCGAAGATGGGGATAATCACCATATCATCATTAAAGATGGAAATTGTGAGCTGGTTCAAGGTGACGACGATGCGCCATCCGTAACACTGATCATGACAACAGAAACGCTCAAGGGCATCGTAAGCGGTGAAACTGATGGAATGCAAGCTTTTATGGCAGGTGAGTTGCGAGCAGAAGGCGACATGATGCTGGCAACCAAGTTGAGTGAACTATTCAACATGGGTTAGTCGCTGTCCGGCTTTAGCCGGATTTTAACGCTGCAAAAAAAGGGGAGTGCCTGATAAGCCTCCTTTTTTTGCCACCCGTTCCGATTTCCCACTCCTACAATCAGAATCGTCGAATATATCGGATGTCAATGGAGTGACGCAACGAACAAACCACCTAAATCACGTAGTCGATTGACTTCAGACTTTCTTCCGTCAGCTCAAGCAACCCATCGCTCGGGGCCTCTCTTTTCGCCAGACTGTCAATGTAATACTCCAGAGAAGTCAGTATGTCAGCCAGAGTCTCCAACTTTCGTTCATCCGGTTTCGTTGCATTTTCTATCAGTTCCGAACAAATGACCTCATTCGATTTATCTATCGATGCAGCTAAACGCTCCTGAGAAATCATTTTCATGCTGCCTGCCATGGCGGCAAGCGTTGCCGACACATTGGCCAGGTTGGCTTTATCATAGTTTGATTCGATATAAGCGGTAATTGCGCGCTTGGTCAGTGCTATTCCGGAATGGGTTTCCCCGATCACGACTTTCATCGCTTCTGACAGGAACAGGCTATCGTCGGAAACACATGAATCAAAATTGGCCAAATCATCGACTTCGCTGGAAAGGCCGGTTTCGGCCATATTTTTACTGGCCTGTTCAATCGCCAATACAGCGTCAGCCATGTCCAGCAATTCCTCTTCACAGGGTGCCACGCCCGATTCGGACCATTTATTCAAAAGCACGACCTGCTTACCCATCAGCTCCGCCAGTTGATGTAATTCGAGCATGTTCAAGGTATCCGACAAGCGCTGAAACAGGCTGACGACATTGCTGAAATCCGAAACATCCGGATCGATTCCTCGTTCAATAATATCCAGTTTGTCTTTTAGCTGAGCCAGCTCTTCCTGAAATGCAGTCGATAGTGCTTCTAACGTATCCACGCCTGGGCCGAACAGTAACTTGCGATGCCGGATCATATGTTCATCACTGAACTCCAGCGGCTCTTTGCCATAGCTATTGAGTACAAACAAGGTGTTTTCCGAACTGGAGCCACTCAGAGCGAGCAAAAAAACCAATTCTCGAATTATAGAATCCGGCGCGGTTTTAGATGTCGCGACCCGCCCGAGATAGACCATTTCCTTGGTGTATTTCTCGATCTTCATAAACAGTCTTTTCCGGGGATGAGTCATTATCATCCCAGACTCACCCATCGCATTCGCCACAATGTTTACCAGGCACCACAATTGCCTCAAAGGGGTTTGCCCCGACAATCGCGAAAACCCTTCCATTGAACGAGCCAACACCTTGAAACTGACATCGAGATCTTTCTCTCGAATAAAGCCAAGCAGTGCGATTTGATACATCTGGCGGTAACGCCTTGCGTGATGATCAAAATCATCGATAGGCAAAAAATGCTGATTTTTGAAAGGTGAACAGCAATCACAACCTTTGTTGACATCTAGCTCGAAAAAATGCGAGTCCGGAAACGCCTTGACGTTTCGTGCGGTACGCAGCTCGTTGATGATCGGCAATAACAGTTCTGGGTGATCCTGCCCGACATTCCGGAAATACTCTATATATCGGCGTAAGACAAATAACGAGTTATTCAGGGTGGTAAGCAGGGTATTTTTATCGTCGGTCGCGCCCACCGGTACCTCATTGGCCAGAGAAACCGCTTCCTGGCACAGCATCACCCCGCCCTGGAGCTGCACCAACACGAAAATGCCTCTGAGTTGATTGATAAAATCAACGCAGTTTTGTAAATCTTCACTACTCTCCCGGTTTTCCTGAAACTGGTCGAGACTTTGTTCCGCTTGCCGGATTGTCGTTTCGACTTCGCCGCGCACCAGTTCAAAGGAAGCCGTATTTGCTGCCAGAGATTGAGACATTGGGTGTCAGATCCTCAACGCTGCCAGAGGTTCTGTCTACCTCTGACAAGTACAGAAAAATTCAATAGCATTGTTTAGTTATATCACAAAATTCAGGCATAACAAGGAACCGGACAATACCCCCCGCTTACAAAAGGTCTCGACCAAACGGCGGTTATCGGTTCGCTTATGTTAAGAATAGCTTATTTCTTACACCCTGCCTTATTGACGCCAAATTGAACCCTTGCTTACCGAGTCTATTGCGTCCAGTTTGGACTCATGTGCTTTCAATTCTTCTTCGTTTGCGCGTATAACCTTCAGCCTAGCCCGCCGCTCGGGCAGCCGAACAATGCTGGCTGACGCTTCTCCATCAGCCTCATCACTGGCATCGAGCATTAAACTGGTCTGCCCTCCGGTCATGGCAAGATAGACATCGGCTAGAATCTCTGCATCGAGCAAAGCCCCGTGTAGTTCCCGGTGACTATTATCGATACCATAACGTAGGCAAAGTGCATCCAGATTGTTCTTCTGACCTGGGTGTTTTTTTCTGGCATACGTCAAGGTATCGAGCACACTGCAATAATCCGATACCCGCTTTAACCGGCCGCCAAGCAGAGAAAATTCGTAGTCGATAAAACCAACATCAAACGCGGCATTGTGAATGATCAGTTCGGCACCCTCGATAAACTGGAGAAATTCGTCAGCCACCTCGGCAAATACCGGCTTGTCCGCCAAAAAGTCATTGCCTATCTGGTGTACTTGATAGGCTTCTTCGTCAACCGGGCGCTGAGGGTTGATGTATTGGTGATAACTATGCCTAGTCAGCCTTCGATCCACCAGTTCGACACAGCCTATTTCAATAATCCTGTGCCCCCGGCTGGTTTCCAGTCCAGTCGTTTCTGTATCCAGTACCACTTGTCTCATGTTTGCAATACCTCATCGACGCCATTGTTGGCGAGTTGATCCGCTTTTTCATTTCCGGGATGCCCCGCATGGCCTTTGACCCAGTGCCAGTTTACCTGATGCTTTTCAGTCTGCGTTGACAATTCCTGCCACAGATCGGCATTTTTCACCGGTTTCTTGCCAGCGGTTTTCCAGCCATTTCTCTTCCAGTTCACAATCCACTCGGTAATACCTTTTCTGACATACTGCGAGTCGGTGTACAAGTCAACTTCACAACGACGTGTCAATGCTTGCAACCCTTTAATCGCCGCCATTAACTCCATGCGATTGTTGGTTGTTTTCAGCTCGCCGCCGCACAGGCATTTCTCATGCTTGCCATAGGTCAGAACGACGCCCCAACCACCCGGGCCTGGGTTTCCACGGCAGGCACCGTCAGTGTATATTTTGATTTCGGACATAATAATCCTAACAATGAGTTTAACGATGAATCAGACCAGGAAATAAAACTGAAACCAGCAGCCAAGTACCGACAAACGGATTTACTTAACGACAGAGTCGACCCGCGTCTGCACCGACAACGGTCAATCTGTCTCCTTGATAACGGCAGTTTTATTGATTCCGCTTGCCACCGGCATACCAATCACTTCGGCTGTGCGCCATTTGGGTTGCACCAGGGTCATCGCACCTTTTTGCTTTCGCGTTAACAGTGAATAATAGGCACCTAAAAACGATGGCATTGGCCTGATAACATCCACCTCGTCGATTGTGCCGGAAACATTTCGTTGCCAGGGCGGTCGGGAAAACCGGTATTTGACGTTTTCAATCCTGAAATCCAGCAACTCAAGCCAGTCCTCGATTCTCCGGCTGGAGATAAACCGGCCCGACCAGGGCGGTTCCTGTTTGTTCCGAAACAGCCTCATCAGACCCCACAAACCAGCGGGATTCAATCCGACAATCAACATATAGCCGCCCGATCGAAGCACCCTCGCAGCCTCTCTCAGTGTCTGGTGGGGTGCCGCGGCAAAATCCAGAGTGTGATGTAACACCACCAGGTCAATCGTGTCGGAAGCCAGACTGAGCTCTTCAGAAAGAGAAACCAGCGTGTTTTCCGGCAAATCCTGTTCCCAGTTTGGCACACAGCAAATCCGGTGATTGATAGCGCTGGTATTGGCAACGGGTAAACGATGACTCACCATCATTTCCAACTGGTGTACGCCATACAATCCATCAAGCTGATAACGAATCACCTTACGCTGGTCCGCCAACAGTGAACGCCCCAACGGTGTTTGATACCAGTTTTCAAAAGCCTTTTGTTGCATAAGGCAGGTCTTATTGCTAAGCGTACGCAGAGGTTTCATATAAGCGTCCTGAATTAAAGAATAAGGCATTGCATTTAACCTAAGGTGCTTTACCATACAGCGATAGAGTCAAGCACAGATAAAACGATAGCTTGAATGGTACTACTATTTATCGCCTCGATCACGATATCGTTTCGATCATGCCCAAATCTGGCTAAAGGTGTTTGTATATGATAAGTGTAAAACCCGTTTCAGCATTCAGTGACAACTATATCTGGATGCTTTGCAATCAGGAAGTCAGCGCCTGTATTGCTGTCGACCCAGGAGACGCCACACCGGTTCAGCAGTTTATTGCAGCAAACAAATTTGACCTTATCGCGATTTTGGTCACCCATCACCACCTTGACCATACCGGCGGCGTGCAGACATTGGCCGATCACTATCATGCCCCGGTCTATGGTGCGAAGAACAGCAAATTCAACGGTATTACCAACCAGTTGGAGGACAACGACAGATTTTCAATCATGGGGGCCAATTTCACCTGTTTGACTGTGCCCGGCCACACGCTGGATCATATCGCGCTGTTTGTCGACCAAACCGAAACCGATTCACTGATTGCAGAGCCACTTGTTTCAAAGCCACTACTGTTCTGTGGCGACACGCTGTTTTCGGGAGGCTGTGGCCGTCTGTTCGAGGGTGATGCTGAAACCATGCTAAACTCATTAAATAAGCTTAAGGTATTGCCACACCAAACCAGGGTATACTGCGGCCACGAATACACCTTGGGCAATCTGGCATTTGCCCAGACTATCGAACCTGGCAACCGAGCGTTGGCGGACTATACCGCACTATGCGAACAAAAACGCCAAAAAGGGCTGCCCACCCTGCCCAGCGATATGGCAACGGAATTATCGATCAATCCGTTTCTCAGAACTGATCAGGCATCGGTAATCGATGCGGCTAAAGCGCTGGAGCCAATGACGGATACCAGTGAACAACGCATTTTTGCCGCCTTACGCAAGGCCAAAGATTATTTTTGACAAACAACAATATAAAGAAAAAACGAACACCTGCCAGATCAATACTCGGGCAGCATTCTATATGACCAGCAGTTCTCCTGAATCGGGTCTGATACGAGACCTAACAGATTGGGTTATCACCTACCCGAAATCGCGATTAATCGCTACACTGGAAGGATATCGACTGGACTGACAACCAATACTCAAATGGCCCTTCTATGTATTTGATCAAGTATTTTTTAGCCATTGTTATGGCGTCGCTTATTTCTGGCTGCGCCTCCATGCACACTCAGATCGACGATATCGATCCAAACAAAAAATCGGAAGAGCGCCTAGTCCATGAACTGCCGCCGGTTGAAGAAGGCGTATTCCCGGAAGACTCACTGCAACGAGATGAGGTCGACTCAGGCGGAACAATCACTACAATCGACCCGCAACTTGCCGAAGTGATCCGCCAGGAGGCGGCCGATGCAACCGGCAAGCCAGCCACATCCACTGCTCAGGCCAGTGATACAGATGGTGAACCGGCCCAGCCCCAAAACAAAACCGCACAACCGCTTGCAACCAACCTGATCGACCGCCTACGTAACCGCTTCCAATTGGATTTAAGCCAGAACAATTCAAGAATACGACAACAAACGAAATGGTATACAACGCACCCGGCTTACCTGAACAGAGCCTTTCGACGCTCTGAAAAGTATCTTTTCTATATCGTTGAAGAAATTGAGCGCCGCAACCTGCCAATGGAGTTAGCCTTGCTGCCCATTGTTGAAAGCGCGTTTGATCCTTTTGCCTACTCCCATGGTCGGGCATCCGGGCTATGGCAGTTTATACCAGGAACCGGCCGGATGTACGGTCTCGAACAAGACTGGTGGTACGATGGCAGGCGTGATGTTATCGCTTCGACAGAGGCGGCGCTGCGCTATTTGGAAAATTTGACAAACCGATTCGATGGTGATTATTTGCTGGCATTGGCATCCTACAACGCTGGCTCCGGCACCACATCAAAAGCGATCAAAAAGAACAGAAGAAGGGGTAAACCGATTGACTTCTGGTCGCTGACACTACCCAGGGAAACCAGTCAATATGTGCCAAAACTGATTGCGCTGGCAAAACTGGTCAACGAACCACATAAATACGGTGTTTCCCTGCCCGTCATTGCCAATAAACCCTACTTTGATGTAGTTGAGACAGGCTCGCAAATTGACCTGGCCCAAGCCGCAAAGCTTGCCGACATTTCCATCGAAGAACTCTATCGCCTCAATCCCGGGTTCAATCGTTGGGCAACGCGACCGAAGGGACCACACCGGCTGGTTATACCCATCGACAAGGTCGCTGTTTTCAAGCAAAACCTGGCCGGGTTTCCCGATAACCGGCGCCTGAGCTGGCAACGCTACAAAATAAAAAGAGGCGACTCACTGATCAGGATAGCCAACAAGCACCATACCACACCGGCTGTTATTAAACAGATTAACAAACTGCGATCAAACAAAATTCGAGCGGGAAGAACAATTCTAATACCAACCGCAGGGGCCTCGCTCGACAACTATGCCTTGAGCGCCGCAGCCAGGTTAGCTGATAAACAAACAACGCAAGCTAGACTGTCGGGCAAATCCAAAGTAATTTATAGGGTAAAACGCGGTGATAACTTCTGGGATATAGCGCGTAAATTCGGTGTCAACCATAACAAACTGGCACGCTGGAATGGGATGTCTCCCCGGGACACGCTGAGGCCAGGAAAAAAACTCACCATCTGGACAACACAACCCAAACAGATGTTAGTTTCCATGGCAAAAAACCAGAAAGGCCGACCATTTATCAAGAAAATTGACTATCGCGTGCGCTCAGGTGACTCTTTGGCCCGCATTGCCGAGAAATTCAATGTCAGAATCAATGATATCACGGGCTGGAACCGGATCGACCCAAGGCGCTATCTGCGACCTGGACAAAGGCTTACCCTGTTTGTCGATATTACTTCCTACTGAAAGCCCGGCGGCGTCGATATCATAGTGAAGCGCGAGAACAAATAGCGAGGAATGCATCATTGTTAAATCGAACTGAAACTCTGCACAAAGCGACCAAGACAACCAATCTGTTCGTGCTGGCCGGTGTGTTTATCATCACATTAACCAGCCCGACGATCGCGCCAATTGTACAGGCAAGCCAACCAGCCGCCAAGCAAGGTGACAACAAAAACATCAGTATCAGCCATGGCCTGGCCATGCATGGTAAAACCAAATATACCGCCGACTTCAAGCATTTCGATTATGTCAATCCAGATGCACCCAAAGGAGGGACAGTCAAACTGGGCACCGTCGGTCGCGGCGGCGGCTATGACAGTTTCAATCCTTTTATCGTCAAAGGTATCAGCGCAGCCGGGGTTCATTATGTCTATGACACACTGACCCAGCAGGCCATGGATGAAGCGTTTACAGAATATGGCCATATCGCGAAAAAAATCGAGATACCTGAAGATCGCTCCTGGGTAGTCTTTCACCTGAACCCGAAGGCGAAATTTCACGATGGCCACCCGGTCACCGCAGAAGACATCGCATTCAGTTTCAATACACTGGTTAAACACGGGCAACCCTTTTATGCCGCCTATTACAATGATGTGGATCATATTGAAATACTCGACAAACACCGGATAAAATTTGTCTTCAAAACCAACCAGAACAAAGAGCTGCCACTGATTCTGGGCCAGTTGTCGGTTCTTCCCAAACATTACTGGCAAGACAAGGATTTTACCAAAACCTCACTGGAACCACCGCTCGGAAGTGGCCCCTATAAGATCAAGTCATTTCAACCCGGTCGCAGTGTTACCTATGAACGGGTCAAGGATTATTGGGCCAGGAATCTGCCCACCAGCATAGGCATGTATAACTTCGATGAAATCGTGTATGAGTATTACCTGGACAATACCGTCGCTTTGGAAGCCTTTAAATCCGGCGAGTTCGATTTCCGGCGGGAAAACTCATCAAAGAACTGGGCCACCGCCTATATTGGAGACGCGTTTGACAATGGCACCTTGTTGAAAGAAGAAATCAAGCACGAAAACCCGACAGGGATGCAGGCCTTTATCTTCAACACCCGCAAACCAGTGTTTTCAGACCCGGTCGTTCGTCAGGCACTCGGCTATGCCTTTGATTTCGAGTGGACCAATAAAAATCTGTTTTATGGCGCCTACTCACGTACCACCAGTTATTTTTCTAATTCCGAACTGGCGGCCAGCGGGTTACCTGCCGGTGAAGAATTGGCGATTCTGAAAAAATACCAAGATCAGTTACCCGCCGAACTATTCACGACACCTTTCACCGTGCCGACGACCCGAGGTGATGGTAATATCAGACACAACTTGCGCACGGCGATCGAGCTGCTGCGCCAGGCGGGCTGGTCAATTAAAAACAATCGAATGGTCAACCGCCAGACCGGACAACGGCTGGCATTTGAAATCCTGCTGATTTCCAAAGATTTTGAGCGTGTCGTGCAGCCATTTGTCCAGAATTTGAAAAAGATCGGCGTTGCAGTGACCATTCGACTCGTTGATGCATCTCAATATGTGAACCGCATACGCAACTTCGATTTTGATTGTATCGTTTATACCATTCCACAATCCAATTCTCCCGGTAATGAACAAATAGGCTACTGGCACAGCAGCAAAGCCGATGTACCGGGCAGCCGAAATATTATCGGGGTAACCAGTCCGGTTGTCGATAAGCTGATCCAGCTGGTGATTAACGCCAAAGACCGGGAACAACTGATTCAGCGAACCCGGGCCTTGGATCGTGTGCTGCTCTGGGGCCACTATGTCATACCTCAGTGGCACAATCGCTCTTACCGTATTGCCCATAAAAAAGAATTGAAACGACCGAAAACAGCGCCAAAATACCGCCTCGGTTTTGATACATGGTGGCTGCAAAACTAACTTAAATGGCCAATTATCTACTAAGAAGACTGTTACTGATTGTTCCGACCCTGTTCGGAATCATGTTAATTAACTTTATCATCATTCAAGCGGCCCCCGGTGGGCCTGTCGAGCAAACGCTCGCCCAATTGGAGGGAATTGGTTCCGGTGTCGCTGATCGCCTTGGCGGTAGCGGCGCTGAACTGTCGTCTGCCAGTTCAGGCGAATCCTCAGGCTATCGAGGTTCCCAAGGGCTGGACGAGGCACTGGTCGAACGGATCAAGAAACAATATGGCTTTGACAGGCCTGCCCACGAACGCTTCTTATTGATGGTGAAAAACTATCTCACCTTCGAGTTCGGCGACAGCTTTTTTCGCGATAGGAGCGTCATCGATCTGATTATCGACAAAATGCCCGTGTCAATTTCTCTGGGTTTGTGGTCAACCCTTATCATATATTTCATTTCCATCCCCCTTGGTATAAAGAAAGCGGTAAGAAACGGCAGTCGTTTCGATGTATGGACAAGCTCGGCCATTGTGATTGGCTATGCCATACCCGGCTTTTTGTTCGCTATTTTATTGATCGTTTTATTTGCCGGTGGCTCTTACTGGGACATCTTTCCACTGCGCGGCCTGGTTTCCAGCAATTTTGATGAAATGACAGTGCTCCAGCAGATTGGCGACTATTTCTGGCACCTGGCACTGCCGATCGCGGCCATTGTGATTGGCGGATTTGCCACGCTGACCATGTTGACCAAGAATTCATTTCTGGATGAGATTAACAAACAATACGTGATTACCGCTCGCGCCAAAGGTCTGGAGGAAAACCGCATTCTCTATGGCCATGTATTTCGCAATGCGATGCTTATCGTAATCGCAGGTATGCCCAGCGTGCTGATTGGGGTGTTCTTTACCGGCTCATTCCTGATCGAAGTCATCTTTTCACTGGACGGATTGGGATTATTGGGCTTTGAATCGGCGATCAACCGCGACTACCCGGTTATCTTTGGTACCCTGTTTATTTTCACGCTGGTTGGTCTGCTATTGAAAATTATCAGTGATCTGACCTATGTGCTGGTCGACCCCAGGATTGATTTCGAGAGCCGGGAAGGATAACAAATGAATCCGATCAATCAGCGCAGGCTCGCCAACTTTACCAACAATAAACGTGGCCTTTGGTCTTTGTGGCTGTTTCTCGGGCTGTTTTTTGTTACTTTATTTGCCGAGCTGATCGCCAACGACAAACCATTGATCGTCCGCTACGATGGAACGTTTTATTTTCCGGTCGTAAGAATGTACGCAGAAACGGAATTTGGCGGCGAATTCACCACAGAAGCGGATTACCGAGACAGCTATGTAAAACAACTGATTGACGCTAAAGGCTGGATGATCTGGCCACCGATTCGCTATAGTTACGACACCATCAACTATGATTTACCTACACCCGCGCCTTCTCCACCGTCTTCCGAAAATTGGCTGGGTACCGATGATCAGGGCAGAGATGTTCTGGCAAGAACCATCTACGGCTTTCGCGTTTCAGTTTTATTTGGCCTGACACTTACCTTGTTCAGCTCGATAATCGGCGTGATCGCCGGTGCGTTACAGGGGTTTTATGGCGGCAAGATCGATTTGTTCGGGCAACGGCTTATCGAAATCTGGTCGGGGTTACCCGTGCTTTATCTGCTGATTATTCTGGCAAGTATTGTCCCGCCCAATTTTTGGTGGTTACTGGGCATCATGCTGCTGTTTAGCTGGATGACACTGGTCGATGTGGTAAGAGCCGAATTCTTGCGCGCCCGCAATTTCGAATACGTCCGGGCAGCCCGCAGTCTTGGCCTGGGCAACTGGGGTATTATGTTTACCCATATGTTACCCAACGCCATGGTCGCCACGCTGACTTTTATGCCCTTTATTCTTACCGGCTCGATTACCGCACTGACTGCCCTTGATTTTCTTGGCTTTGGCTTGCCACCAGGCTCACCCTCTCTTGGCGAATTGATCGCTCAGGGTAAAGCCAATTTACAGGCTCCCTGGCTTGGCACTACCGCTTTTGTGGTATTGTCTACCATGCTGACTTTGCTGGTATTTATCGGCGAAGCGGTGCGGGATGCGTTTGACCCAAGAAAAACAATGTAACAGGCAATCCTGATTTTACTGAATCGTTTTATATATCGCACAGACACGCAGGAATATTACATGGGCAGCCAGCCTTCTCCGTTCACAACCGACAATATCATACTTAAAGACAATGCCATACTTAAAATAGACAATCTGCGAGTTGTATTTAGCCAAAACAAGCAAACTATCGAGGCGGTCAATGGCGTTTCTTTTGCGATCCCTGCCGGCAAAACACTGGCTTTGGTCGGCGAAAGCGGATCAGGCAAATCAGTCACGGCGCTATCTATTCTAAAACTATTACCCTACCCTAAAGCTTCTCACCCGACGGGCCGTATCAAGTTTCATGGCCAGGATCTGTTGCAACTGGATACCAAGCAAATCAGAAAAGTACGTGGCGATAAAATCAGCATGATTTTTCAGGAACCGATGACCTCGCTGAACCCGTTACACGCTATCGAACCGCAAATCAGTGAGTCTTTGTCACTGCACCGAGGCATGACGGGTAAACAAGCACGGCAACGCACACTGGAACTGCTTGAACTGGTCGGCATTGCCAACCCCGATCGACGACTGGCCAGTTATCCACACGAATTGTCCGGTGGTCAGAAGCAGCGGGTGATGATTGCCATGGCGCTGGCCAACGAACCGGAGTTGTTGATTGCGGACGAACCGACAACCGCACTGGACGTGACTGTACAAAAGCAGGTTCTGGACTTGTTGCAAGAACTGCAAACCAAGCTCGGCATGTCGATCTTACTGATTACCCATAACTTGAATATCGTCAAACAATACGCCCAGCACGTTTGTGTGATGCAAAATGGTCAAATAGTGGAAAACGGCAGCACTAGGCAGGTATTTAACTCACCTTGCCATGCCTACACCCGGCAGCTACTCGATGCCGAACCAGAAGGGATGCCGGAACCCCTGGCTGAAAACAGGCATAATTTACTTAACGTCAATTCTCTAAAAGTCTGGTTTCCGATCAAAAAAAACTTTTGGGGCAAGCCGCTGGAATTTATCAAGGCGGCCAACGATATTTCCCTGACTATTGCCCAGGGTGAAACAGTCGGCATTGTGGGTGAAAGCGGTTCAGGCAAAACCACACTCGGACTGGCCTTACTCAAGCTCTTGGACAGTGACGGCAACATCGAGTTTGCCGGAAAAAAAATCGACAAGTTGAACCAAAAAGCCTTTCGACCGTTTCGCCGAGAAATTCAAATTGTGTTCCAGGATCCATATGGCAGCCTGAGTCCGCGTATGTCAGTTGGCCAAATTGTCGAGGAGGGATTGATTATCCATAAAATGGGGTCGGCACCCGAAAGACAGCAAGCCGTGATAGATGCACTGCAAGAAGTGGAGCTAAACCCGGAAGACAGACACCGCTACCCACATGAGTTTTCGGGCGGTCAACGTCAGCGTATCGCGATTGCCCGGGCTCTGGTGCTGAAGCCACGATTGATCATTTTGGATGAACCAACCTCTGCGCTGGACAGAACAGTGCAAAAGCAGGTCATTACGCTGCTGCGCCAGATTCAGGCAAAATATAACCTGAGCTATCTGTTTATCAGCCACGATCTAGCCGTCGTCCGGGCACTGAGTCATCGGGTTGTGGTGATGAAAGACGGTCAAATCGTGGAAAGCGATACCACCGAATCACTATTCAATCATCCCGCCAGTGACTATACACGAACGCTTATCGAGGCGGCCATGCTGGCACAATGCTAAACAGAGAAAACCGAACCAAACAGAAAAAACAGAGAGGAATAAATGTCTCTTTTATCAGGTAAGAAAGTACTGGTTATCGGCATTGCGAGCAAGCTGTCCATCGCCAAAGGCATTGCCGACGCCTGTTATCGGGAGGGAGCGGAACTGGCGCTCACCTATCAGAACGAAAAACTGAAAAGCCGGGTTGAAAAATTCGCCGAAGAATACGGCAATGCCGCCACCTACCCCTGTGATGTTTCATCCGACCAGGAAATCACACTGCTTTTCGAGCAACTGAAACAACACTGGAACCAAGTCGACGTGATCGTCCATTCGGTGGGGTTCGCTCCGGCCGATCAGCTTGAAGGTGATTTTGCCAGTGTCACCACCCGGCAAGGTTTCGCTATCGCGCATGATGTCAGCGCCTATAGTTTTATCGCGATAGCCAAGGCCGCAAAGCCAATGCTCAGTCAGTCCGGCTCACTGCTCACTCTCACCTACCACGGTTCCCGTCAAACTCTGCCCAACTACAATGTTATGGGAATGGCCAAAGCCAGCCTGGAAGCGGGGGTGCGCTATCTGGCCAATAGCATGGGGCCGGACGGTATTCGAGTCAACGCCATTTCGGCAGGACCGATTCGCACTTTAGCCGCATCAGGCATCAGGAGTTTCAGAAAAATGCTGGCCGAAAACGAAAAACGCACTCCATTACGACGCAACGTCACCATTGACGAAGTTGGCAATGCCGCGGCATTCCTTTGCTCCGATTTGGCCAGTGGCGTGACCGGTGAGATCATGTATGTCGATGCTGGATTTAACACTACCGCAATGGCCGACTTCCATCAGGTAGAAAAAGGCTAGTTTTTTCCGGAGTGATAACTCGTGGCTCAACTGTATAAACTCATTCCCAGATCAATAGCGATCTTCTCGTCGGTATGTGTCTTGTCGGCTTGTTCCAGTGTTGGCCCGGCGATGAATGCCAGCCCGACATTGCTCAATGCACTGGGCCTTACCGACATACCTATGGCCGATCTGGAAAAGCTCTACACTGACGAGCACTCCAGATACATGGCAATCAATGGCTTGAACATCCATTACCGGGATGTCGGCGAGGGCCCGGTCATTGTCCTGGTGCATGGCATGATGTCCTCTCTGCATACCTGGAATGACTGGAGCGCCGAACTCGAAAAATCCTATCGGGTGATCGCGCTGGACATGCCCGGCTATGGATTGACCGGCGCACCGGAAAACCTCGATGAATTTGACAAAGACTATTTACTCAGTACTTTCACAAAATTTATCGACACACTGGGGCTACAACGATTCGATTTGGTCGGCAGCTCCCTGGGCGGGTTCGTTGCGGCCCACTATGCGGCAGATTATCCGAAACAGATCAAACACTTAATTCTTCTAAACCCGATAGCCTACCCGCAAAACATACCCTGGATACTCAAGGCTGTGACAGCGCCTGGGATAAAAAGCGTCGGTAAATATATTCAGCCACCCATTTTGATAACGCTGAATATCGAGGAGTCGTACGGTGATCCGAGACGTATTAGCGAAGAAAACATGAATCGATATGTCCATATGTCTCAAAGGCCCGGGGCGAAAGCGGCTTATCTGAAAACGATCGAAATACTGAAAAACTTGATAAAACAAGAAGTCCCTTTGCCTTTCCACCGTATATCTGCGGCCACCTTCTTAATCTGGGGAGGCAAAGACAAGCGGGTTCCACCGGCAATGGCAAACTACTGGCAACGGGATATTCCCTCATCCATTCTGAAGATTTACCCCTCTGCCGGGCATTTGCCAATGGAAGAAATTCCCGGTGCAACCGTAACAGACGCATTACTCTTTTTGAACGATGACCCGGTCGACCTCGAAACGACAAAGTTGACATCACAAGACTGAGACGAGAAACAAACGCCAACCCGATGCTGGCGCATGTTCGAAACCACCATACTGGTCTACAGCTCACAGTTAGTGCAGATTGTAACCGGTTTCTTCGTGATCGGTGACATCCAACCCTTCCACTTCGTCTTCTTCGTTCACCCGCAATGGCGTAAACAATTGAACTGCTTTGAGAATGGCGAAGCTTACCACTGCCGTGTACAGAATTGTCACGACCACACCAATTAACTGAACTTGCAACTGTCCCCAGATTGACTCGATGCCATCGGCAAACCCATAACCACTGAATACACCTAACTCTGTCGAGGCGAATATCGCCACCAGAATGGTACCCAAAACTCCACCGACACCGTGAACCGAGAAAACATCGAGCGAGTCATCGATCTTCAGTTTTCTCTTGATAAGCTGGGTCGCGAAGAAACACACGGCACCAGCGCAGATACCAATCAAAAGCGCCCCGCCCGGCCCGACAAAACCCGAAGCCGGAGTAATCGTACCCAGACCGGCAACCATGCCCGTTACCGCGCCCAGAGCACTTGGCTTACCGTATCTGACCCATTCGATCACCGACCAGACCACCAGACCGGCCGCAGCCGAAATATGAGTCACCACTATTGCCATCGCGGCGTCGCCATTGGCAGCCAGTGCACTGCCACCATTGAATCCAAACCATCCAACCCACAACATCCCGGCACCTGTCACTGTCATCGTCAAATTATGGGGAGGCATTGGCGTCGTAGGAAATCCGCGTCTTGGCCCTAATACCAAAGCAGCGACAAGTGCCCCGACACCGGCTGTAATATGCACCACGATACCGCCAGCGAAGTCGTAGACTCCGATCTGACTCAGCCAGCCACCACCCCAGACCCAATGGGTTACCGGCACATAAACCGCCAACGACCAGACGACACTGAAACCAAGTACCGCGGAGAATCGCATCCTCTCCGCGAAACCACCGACGATCAATGCCGCCGTAATCACCGCGAATGTCATCTGAAACATGGCAAACAGGCTTTCCGGAATATCGCCAGACAGCGTATCCCGATCGATTCCTGAGAACATCACGCGGGAAAAGTCACCAATAAAACTATTCCCTTCAGTAAAGGCCCAGCTATAGCCGACGACTAGCCAAAGTAGCGATAATACGCCCGCAATCGCAAAACACTGCATTAGCACTGACAAAACGTTTTTTGACCGAACCAGGCCACCATAAAACAGCGCCAGACCAGGCAAGCTCATAAACAATACCAATGCGGTTGAAGTCAAAATCCAGGCCGTATTGGACTGGCTCAACTCAGTTTCTCCCGCAAAAGCCGAAGCCGGCAGCATCAATAAAAGTACGCACCAATATTTATAAATACCCATCTTAAAATCCCGATTACCGTGTCAATTTATTCAAGTGAGTTTCGTTAGACGGCAATGCACCATCAGTGTGCCACATTGAATCAGCGCACCTTAACGGTGCATCGATACGAGCGCTATCCATCAGGTTCGTTGATACGCTTTTCTTATACAACGAACACATCGATATAATTCAACAAGATACAGAACACCAAGCGACAGCACACCACTTACGCCTATACAGCCTTAGAAATCTCACTGCAGTATTTGGCAATAACCATACCACTATAAAAGATCATCCAGTCCTGCCAGCTGATTGATCCTGTGCTTTTTAAAATATTCGCTCTTCAAACGACGATAGGCTTTCTCCGCTTCCATGGTAAAAAGCAAATACAACCTGATATGTGATTTTGACTTGAGCTGTTTCAACAGCTTGCCTTGCCGAGAATGGTGCATAATCCCGGCAAACAAATTCTTCGCGATTGCCGGATTGTAATCTGCCAGTTTGCGGCACTTCCATATCATGCCATCCTTACCTTCCAACAGTTTGATATGGGTGAGTGCCCTGAATTCGAGTTTTTTTCGCTCCTCCATCAGCATTCCGTAAGTCGGGGCTGAGAACAAAAGGCTACGCACCGCTCGAACCCCAAAAGCGAGCGACGCTATCATCATGCCAACGCAACTACCGATAATCCAAGCAGGAAGGTAACCCGAGATTCCTACAAGGATAAAAGTAAACAATGCACAATTTGCCAATATCCAGCAATCTCGATGTTTTTTGGCCCGCACGACAGTGAGGTTATCCGGGTAGTCCGCCATCGCCAGCCAATCGTAGTTAACCATCGAGACACCTGCGCATTCCCGCAGAAGGTCGAGACGGTGTTGCTGTCGACTTTTCGCTTTACTGCCCAATAACGTCAGCGACGCATCATTGGCAGCGTCAAATTCGTCTCTATCATCTTCGGACAGGTCTCTTGAAACTGACCCGGTTGCCTTTTGACTATTTAATCGAGAGTGGCTGAAAACATTGTTATTTTTTCGTGTGGCTAACCTGGCGAACCCGCCAGAAGGTGACGACACCGGCGAACTGGCAGGGCCCGACCTGGCTGAAATAACTGCCCGGTCAGACTTCGAATCAGGATTCAAGTGCAGCCTCGGCTGGGCAATTGACACCCGAACATCGCCTGCCTGTTTTTTTTCGTTGGCGGCCAGATATCTCGCTGCCCGCTCACCCAGTCGAAATGACGACTCATTACCGGGCGAAACAACAAAGTCGTTTAACTGTGCACCAAATTGTCTCATCTCACCAAACCACTGTCTTGTCGTTGTGCATTAATCGGATCAATCATTACTAATTATCGGCAAGAAGTTACATTTCTTTACAAAAAGTAGGGATATATTATTCATCGGTTTCATTAAGCAATGATTTGAGAGACAATTAATAAAGCGATACGCTCGATACGAGTTGATTCACTTAGCACGTACTTTACCCAGTTAATCCAGCGGAGGGACGCACTATGAACGCACCCATGATTCTGGTCAGAGACCACATGAAACCGGCAGTACATGTGTTCAACGAAAATACTAGCGTGGAGGAAATTGTTCAGGTTTTGATTAAATCCAAGATATCAGGAGGACCTGTTATCAACGATAACAAGGAGCTGTTGGGCTATGTCACCGAACAGGACTGCATAAAACAAATGCTGAACGACAGCTATTACTGCGAAGAACATCAGATCGCGTCAGATATCATGCGGCAAAATCCCCTTTTTGTTTCTCCTGACGAAGACATCGTAAAAATCGCTGAAATGATGGCTAACAAAAAACCCAAGCAATACCCAGTGGTTGAAGACGGAAAGGTAGTTGGCATCATCACCCGCGCCGAGGTGTTAAATGCATTGAACGTCGCACGAATCAAAGCATGCGGTCATAAATAATTGAGTGGGCAAGAATGTTTACAGGAATTGTACAGGGCCAGGCAAAGATTGAAAACCTGGCCATAAAAAAGGGGTTGACCACTGCCGGCATCGCTTTTCCAGTCGGAGAGCTCAGTCACCTAAGCACAGGTGCCAGTATCGCCATCAATGGAACCTGTCTTACCGTAACGCACACCGAAAACAATTTGGCCAGTTTCGATATCATCGCAGAGACCCTTTCTGTCACCAACCTTGGCTCACTTAAAGAAGGTGACCATGTCAATTTCGAGCGAGCCGCAAAGTTTGGCGATGAAATTGGTGGTCATTTGCTGTCGGGCCATATTCATGGCACAGTTGAGTTGGCCGATATCATTCAAACCGAAAACAATACCACCCTGGTTTTCAACGCGCCGAAAAAATGGCTTCGCTATATCTTGCCCAAAGGCTTTGTCGCGTTGAATGGAGTCAGCCTGACCGTAGGCTCCGAAGTGACAGACAATCAATTCAGGGTCCATTTAATCCCGGAAACGCTGTCTATGACGACATTCGGCGAAATTGAACTCGGTCAGAAGGTAAACCTGGAAGTCGACAGTCAGACACAAACGATTATTGATACGATAGAACGGCTCGGGTTGAGCCTGAACAAGGCCAATGCCTAGCGGTTTTGGTTTTTTACCAACGAAGGAGAGTTACTGACGAAGAACAATCACAAGCAGAGAATAGTTGTCACTTGTGATTTAATAATGTTCTATCAAACTCATATTCAATATGACAAAGGGGGTTCTTATGGCTAATGTTGCTGTTGTACTGGCCGGTTGCGGGGTTTATGACGGTTCTGAAATCTACGAAACAGTGGTTACCTTACTGACACTTGACAGGCACGATGCACAGTATCAGTGTTTTGCACCTGACATAGACCAGCTTCACGTGATTAACCATCTTACCGGTGAAGTCGCCGAAGGCGAGTCAAGAAATGTGCTGGTCGAGGCCGCTCGTCTCGCCAGAGGAGACATCAAAAATCTCAATTCACTTCAGGTCGACGACTATGACGCAATACTGTTTCCAGGTGGTTTTGGCGTTGCCAAAAACTTGTGCAGTTTTGCCACTGAAGGCGTCAGCATGACGATCGACGAAGAAGTCAAGCGTGTTGCAAAAGCCTTTGCCGACGCCGGCAAACCAGCCGGATACATTTGTATCGCTCCTTCAATGGTGGCGTCGATTTACGGCTTTGGAGTGAAATGTACCATCGGTAATGACGCCGACACTGCAAAAGCACTTGAAACAATGGGCGCAGAACACATTGAATGCCGTGTAGACGATATTGTTGTCGATGCTGAACGTAAGGTTTTGACCACCCCAGCCTATATGCTGGCAGAACGCATATCAGAAGCGGCATCAGGAATTGAAAAGCTGGTTACCAAACTGCTTGCCATGACCTAGAGCAGCTGAATCCAGCCATTTTACTGATCGAAATCAGCTATAGCACCACGAAATCACCACCCTATAGGACAAAAATCCATCGAGGGAGCCGCGTCAGTACTGATCGCTTGTCGCTCCCTCAGCGGCCCTACCAAGTCACTTTTGTCCGGCCTTTTGAACCGCCAAAAAAATACATAATAATCACATTTTTCACACTGATTTTATATTTAGTATGAACACTCTAATTTAATTGTCTATCATTTCTATCACTAAGGATGAGCGAGACAGTGTTCAACAATAAACCACAAACAGCGTGGTGTGTTGAAGTGCCAATTTGATTTGTGAATAGTTGGTGGTTTGGTAAGAGTGATAAATATGATTCAAGATACGTTAAAAACACAGATTTCCAACCTGAAGAAAGTGGGCGAACAAATTCAGTCAACGATTGAAGAGCAGCTTGATAAAGCCAGTGAAGAAGGCTACAAGGTTTTGTCTGGTGTGGCCGGTGAGAAAGTGGATTCAGGTGTCAAACTGGCAGATATTTTTGCAAAGATTAAAGCAAACAACCCATCGTTTAAGCGCTTGCTGTTGAACGTAGACTCTGCGACATACGACACCCGAAAATCTGTGGAATGGAATATGGCAATGATGGCCGCGTATGCAAAAGTGCAAGCGGAAAAAGCAGTTGAGAAAGAGATTGCGCCAAAGTTGAAAGTCTATGCCGATCAGCTTGAAGAAAAGACCAAGCAGGTGGCAGACAAGGCAAATGAAATGAAGAGTAGATTGGTTAGCTAGTAGTGGTTAGCTGGTTTTCATTACCCCTCACTTCCACTCTTAATGAGATGGAATTGTTTTAGCCCCCTCCCCGGGGGCTTTTTTTTACCACTTCCTAATATCGAAATCGCCTTATGGAAACTGAACAAATCACATTAGGTGGCGGTTGTTTCTGGTGTATCGAAGCCGCTTTTTCGATGCTATCCGGTGTTCAATCCGCAATTTCCGGATATGCGGCGGGCCAATTTCCAAATCCTGATTATGAGTCTGTCTGTACCGGAACGACCGGACATGCGGAGGTAGTCCAATTATCGTTTGATACCAATGAAATAGACTTGAAAACAGTATTGCAGGTGTTTTTTACCCTGCATGACCCAACCACGTTAAATCGGCAAGGTAACGATATAGGAACACAATATCGTTCCATTATTCTGTACCAGTCCGAGGCCCAAAAACAACTGGCTTTAGATACTATCCGGGAACTAGCTTCGCTATGGCCCTCCCCCATTGTGACCGAAGTCAAGCCACTCGAAGTGTTTTATCCCGCCGAGGATTATCACCAATCCTACTACCGGCAAAACAGGGCGCACCCTTATTGCCAGGTAATCATCAATCCCAAAATAGCCAAACTAAAAAATGCGTTTTCAGGCCTGTTGCGCGGGTAATGTCCGTTCGGCAATCAGATGAATGTATCGGGCAATAGACACATAAGGCTCGGTACGACACAATTTTTTTTCTAAATCCAAAATATCTTCCAGCGTGCGGGCTTGACTGACTTCGCGACTTAAATAATCCGAAAATACCCGTATACCGGCCCGGGATTTGATCGACAATCCATGGTCATGCAAACATTGGTAAACATCCTGTGGTTCTATCGGGTGAATCGGAGTCAAACTGTTTTTATAGCCTGAAAAATCTCCAGTATTGACCTTTCTAAAGTTTCCTTTTATCAGATTGCGCAAAATCACCGAGTGCTTGTTATAAAACATCAAGGACAATTGACCTGCCGGCTTTAACATGGCCAGCAGGTCTTGCAGCACGTCAAAAGGTTCGGCCAGCCACTCCATAACGGCGTGACAGACCACAAGATCAAACTGTCCGCGCCATTGCACAGGCATATCCTGTATCGCAATACAAAATGGTTGAATTTTTATGGGTTCGATATCCGTCTTTGCAATCTGCTGCCGCGCATATTGCATCATGTTTTCCGAAGGTTCGACCAGGGTTACGCAATGCCCTAATTGGGCAAGGCGAATCCCAATCTGGCCCATACCCGCACCTGCATCCAGAATACGCAACGATCGCCCACCCGAAAGCGCAGGCAAATTAGTCAGCATGTCCTGCCAAAGCACGCTGAGCCGAATCTGGCCTTTTTTGCTGTTATAGATTTTACGTGCAAACTTTTCTGCCAGCTCGTCAAAATACCGATCCAACATAAGACTGCCTATCCCGACATCTGCGCTAAATGCACCGTGAACTTATTGTCTGACGCCAGCTTTTTATAGAGTGGAAATGCCTCACGAATCCACTCCGGATAACGAAGAAAACGATTGGCAACCATCAGTAACCGGCCTTTTCGCTTTAGATGCCGAGACAAATCGGCAACGAAATTTTCAGTCACACTATAGTCGGTTTTCACTCCAGTATGAAAAGGTGGATTGCTGACAATGCCATTATAGCGACCGGACACATCGAACAAGCCATCAGAAAGAATAAAACGGGCGCTCAAACCATTCATTTCAAAGGTGCGTTTGGCGCAATGTATCGCTATCGTACTATTGTCCGTACAGGAAAGATTCAATTCAGGGAAACGCCGCAACAAATACGCAGCAATTCCCCCTGCCCCACAGGCAAAATCCAGCCAGTCGCCATCAATCGGTTTGCCGCGCTTGACCAGGTCATCAAAAAACGGCTCCAAGGTATCCAACAGGTAGGCCGTGCCCTTGTCCAATCCACCATAACTGAATATGCCGGGCAGCGAACAGACCGTTATATCGCCAACACTTGGCATCGAATAATGGTATGTGGTCTCCCAGTCGCCAAGGTCGAAGCACTGAACCGGATCAGTCACTACCGCATGCCATAACTGACAGTGTCTCGCCATATCAATTTTTACCGACTTGCCGCTCACTTCATCGAGCAACTTTGCACCACTGGCGATTCCCTCGTTTTTGGCGCCCACCAAATACAGGCTTGCCCCCGGTTGCACATTGGCTCGAATCCAGGCCAGCCAGAAACTCAGCTCGAGTTTCGATTTGGGCATAGTTAGCACCACCGTGTCCGGCTTTGCCGCAACTTCAGGCAGTACACCAATAGTCACCCGCCCGCTCGATTGAGCTTTTCGGTAAACTGAACGACTGGTAGTAAAGGCCGTAAAGGTTGTCGGTAAAACATCGATCGGGTATTTATCAGCACAGCCAAGCAGCAGGCCATTTTTTGTCGATTCGAAATGCTCCAGATTACGCTGGATAACCTGGCCAATATCTGTAGGCATAAATTATTTACCGCTGTAAAAGTACAAAATTGAAGGCTTGGATATGAGCCAAAATATTCAGGTTGACATCAAGATAACTAGCCACTCTATTAACGCGAAAAATTAAATCATGTCTGCAATTTAAGGTAAAATCTTTCTTTCACATTATCCAGACCTGGCAATACCGAGATTTGGCAATGGCTGATATTATCGCTTTTAAACGCCCTACGCTAAAGGAAAAACACAAAGGCAAATCTTTATGTAAACATGGCCATCATAGCTGGCAACTGGTACAGGAAAAACAGTTTGACGTTAAACAGGGCAAGCTGGTTACCCTGTATCAATGCAAACGCTGTGGCGCAAAAAAAATGAAAGTGCTTTGAGCGTCAATCGCTAAAACAGTATCAAAAAAACCAACCTGAAACCCTGAATTACCCGGCTTCAGACAGCAGGCTGCTTCTGGTACGCTTTTTTCTTGACAGACAACCGGTCAATCACAAGATTTACCGGGAACAACGCTACCTGGGCAAGCAAATCAGTTGTCATCGTCATTTTCGATAAGCCCTGATACAAACCGCCATAGGTACCCGCCATCGCGACAATGGATCGTGACAGGTGCAAATAATCACCTTTTATGACAATACCCAGTTGATAAGTATTGGACATTAACTGCATCGCCGCCTGAAAACGGCGATGTATGCCCGGTATTTTTTCTTTACCCAGCGTTTTGACTACCTTGCCACGCATCGGGCTGATTTGTTTTTTCGCCAAGGTTTCTTCCAGAGCACGACAAATCTCATCACGTCGATTGCGATTTTTGATCGGATCGGTACTCATTGCAATCAACACATCCGCCAAGCGCTCTGTATCGGCGACGACAACAGCGACCAAATATTCCCACACCAATTGCCACTTGCCTCGCATATCGACGGCATTACCCCAGTCGATTAAATATAAATGCGCATCGTCATCTACCAAGATATTTCCCGGGTGCAAGTCACCATGAAATTCCTGATATACGATCAATTGCTCCAAAATGGTAAACAGGAGATTCTCCGCTATTTTTCTCTGAAATTTAGCTTTATCCTTAGCCGGCAGAGTATCGATGGCATGATTGACAGCCATGGCGCCTTCAAGAAATTCCATTTCCAGAATTCTGCCTGAACTCGCGTACAGCTTGGGAACATGCCAGACTGACGAGTTTTTACTTCTTTCTGCAAAACGATTTTGAATAATCGCTTCGTCTTCAAAGTTCAACTCTTGCTCAAATCCCCGGCTAAACTCCTTGATTTGCTTTGCCATGGACTCGAGGAACGGATGAATTTTCGAGTGGGGCGCCCAGTATTGACTACTGATAATCATCAGTTCTATCGCCAATACACCCATTTGAAATTCTCGTTCGATGTTGTGCCTGGCTACCTTGACAACAACAGGCACAAGTACTTCAACACCATTTTGAATGACTGGTTTCTTGGCAAGATATACCGAGCCAATAGAGCCGGATTTCAACGGTTTATCGACATCGAAACTAAAGTAAATATCCTCGGGAAACTGACCCGACTCTTCAAAGAAAGCCTGTTTCACTTCGCTCGCGGTCATGGGCTCGACATCTTCCTGAAAGATTTTCAACTCCTGAGCGATTTCGTTGGGCAGAAAATCACTGTTGGCCGCTGCTACCTGGGCCATTTTAATAAACAACGGGCCGAATTCCCTAACCATTTTGGCGACGATCTGGGCCTGCCCGGAAAAGTCTTTCGGATCAGTTTGCAGGAAGGGTTTGATATAACGTATCGCTCTGATTTGTCGACGTAGAATAGTAATATCACCTCTGAGAACCAGTACCTTTTGTACCATTTCGCCAATCGTGCTTTGATTTACCTTTTTAAGGTGCTTGATTTTATTGACAAGTTCGACCAGCAAAGGCTCGTAGGTTCTAAGCACCAGCCTGACGATATCCAGATTCAGTTCAACCAATCCGCGCAACTCAGGGGCATCGATCAACTCATGGAAAAACAACCAGAATTCATCGACGATGGCATCTGGCACTTCCACCGGACTGCGCAACACCACCTGCTTGACCAAAAATCGAATCAGGCTCTCGGTCGATTCTTCGTTGGGAATGATTTTCAGTTTTCTGAGATACAGGGTCAGCGTCCGTGAGTGATCTGACAGCGGATGCTGATAAAGGGTTTTAAAGAGGGCGTCCAGATGCTCGGCAAGTTGTTCGCTGGTGATGTCCTCATCCTGAACTAACAATTGCACCAACGGCACAAATGCAGCAGGCAGCTTGATCGTGCTGGCTGCCAAATTTCCGGCACCCCGCAACATCTCATCAGTGCGGTTTTTCAATTCCGGCAAGTTTATTTCTATGATGCTTTTTTGCTTATTCGCATCCGGGGCACGATTGCCTTTTTTTATCTTGTTATCTCTCATCGTGTTAGAACCGGTCAATTTTTTGATTATACCGAAACCCGGCTGTAACTTATTATTTTAATAAAAAAATAGCATGCTGAACTACTTTGTAATCAATCGATGACCAATGGGTCATCGCTTTCGTCAGGTTTTGGGGAGGCTAGGCCTCCCTTTTTTCCAGGCATATCGCCGAACATTTCGTGGAAGCTATCTGTCGATAGCCACATCTCTCCTTGCTGATGAAATCGTCACGGTAAACCCGGCAATCACATCGAGCAGAGCTAACAAAGTCAGTATCAGAAATCCTGGCTTGCCAACCTTGGCCACCAAAACAAATTCCAAAAGAAATGCCACAAACACCAGTGTCGACAGCACATGATCGATTACCGAGGCAACAGACGATCGCGTCGCTTTGAACAGCTCTATCACCATGATAATCAGGCCAAACAAAACGATCAGGGTATCGGTGGTAACGGGCACCACAGCTCCTGAAACCAGAGGAATGGAGAACAAGGACTGTTCAAATACAGTTTCTCCTGCGGAAAACGCAACAATGTTATAAACGATTAATACAAGTAGGAACAACGGGATATTTTTTAATAGGGTCATAGGGGTTTCCTGAGATTTCTCTAGCTGATTCTATAGAACCCCAGTTTTTAGCCAACTGAGCAACGAATGTCAATCCAAGCGAACCAGGTTCTGCGAATCCTTGTCATTGCACCGGTTACTTTTTTCTTTCGCTCCAGTTTATCCAAAGATTTATTCAGAAATATGTAATGTTTTGTAAACAAAAATCACACTACTATATATAGTGTATAAGCAAAAAACCTGTATACAAATTAATCTTTGATAGATTGGCAAAACAATCCCCACCCGGCCATCCCGCAGCAATACTAGGCTCAACAGCAATCAGCAAATTTTTGCGGATATTTTCTTGACAATCAGGCAATTTATCACTCCTTTCTAAGCAGCGTTTCAATGCGATGAATTCCCTTCAAGCGAACAGGGCGTGATCTTCACAAAACACTATATAGTGTTATAATCTCAAAAAAAACACGGATATATAGTGTTAAGTAGCAATTAGCCCGGCACTTGGAAATGACCCGAAGCTCGCTTGTTTTCGGCTATTCAAGGCCATATAGGACAGCACAGCCGGTAAAAAGAAAAGCCTTGGCTGGTTACATCGCCACTTTGCCGTTTTATCGGCTTGATGGAAATAACTGGCTTGACCGCCGCTGATCGGACGCTTAACACAAACCACTATATATAGTACTTCAGGTCTAGTACGTAAGATATAGTGTTTCGGTTTGACAGTACGTCTAACAACACCATCAGTAACGATAGTGTGCAACTTACTACATCTCTATTTAGAGGCATTGAATGAACGCGAAAGTAAAAACAATTTCAAAAACCATTCCTATGCAGGACGCTTCTCTGGATATCTGGAGCACAAAGTACCAGCTTAAAACCAAAGACGGCCAACCGGTAGAAAACACGATCAATGAAACCTACGAGAGAGTGGCTCGCGCACTGTCACAGGTTGAGCCGGAAAGCAAAAGGGATCAGGTCTACCGGGATTTCAGTTGGGCACTGGAGAACGGCGCAATACCGGCGGGACGCATTATTTCCAACGCCGGCGCCCAACGCCATAAGCCTGCGACCTCCACCATCAATTGCACCGTGTCCGGCACCGTGTTCGATTCAATGAACGATATATTGCTTAAAAACCATGAAGCCGGGCTGACTCTAAAAGCCGGCTGCGGTATTGGCTATGAGTTCTCGACACTGAGACCCAAAGGCGCTTACGTCGCCGGTGCCGGTGCCACGACATCAGGTCCGCTATCATTTATGGATATTTTCGACAAAATGTGCTTCACCGTTTCTTCTGCCGGCGGCAGAAGAGGCGCACAAATGGCCACATTCGACGTGCACCATCCGGACGTACTGGACTTTATCCGGGTTAAACGTGAAGACGGTCGATTGCGTCAATTCAACCTTTCGTTACTTATCACCGAAGATTTTATCGAAGCGGTAAAAAATGACTCGGACTGGCATCTTTCATTTCCTATCACACTCAAGGAAGCCGAGTATGAAACCGAAGACCTGGTCACCTCGGAGCGCTTCGTATTCAGGGATTTCCCGGTTCAGGATGGTTACGTAACCAACCAGCAAGGGCTGGTTGCCTGTAAAATCTATCAAACCCTGAAAGCTCGTTTTATCTGGGACGCCATTATGACGTCCACTTATGACTTTGCTGAACCCGGCTTTATTCTTATCGACAAAGTGAACCAGATGAATAACAACTGGTTCTGTGAAAATATTCGAGCGACCAACCCTTGCGGTGAACAACCGCTGCCGCCTTACGGTAGTTGCTTGTTGGGTTCAGTCAATCTAACTAGATTTGTCGAAAATCCATTTACCGACAATGCCGAGTTTAACTGGGACAAATACCGCAAGGTAATCGCCATTTTTACGCGCATGCTCGATAACGTTGTCGAAATCAATGGCTTGCCTCTGCCTCAGCAACGCAAGGAAATCGAAACGAAACGTCGGCACGGAATGGGCATTCTGGGGCTGGGCTCCACTCTTACCATGCTGAAAATGAAATATGGTTCCAGTCAATCTGTCGCTTTCACAGAACAGGTGAATATGGAAATGGCTCTGGAAGGCTGGCGGCAGGCGCTGGCATTGAGTGAGGAAAAAGGACCCGCTCCGATTATGGATCAAGCGTTTACTGTTACCGGCGAAATGCTGGCCAAACGGCCGGAAATGGTCAAAGACGGAATAAAAATCGGTGACAAGGTCAAAGGCAAGATACTGCACGCCAAATACAGTCGGTATATGCAACGGCTGGCAAAGCATGATCCGGAACTGGTTGCAAACCTGGCGGACAAAGGAGCACGCTTTACCCACCACACTTCTATCGCCCCAACTGGCACTATTTCATTGTCTTTAGCAAATAATGTCAGCAATGGTATTGAACCCAGCTTTGCGCATCACTACGCCAGAAACGTGATCCGTGAAGGCAAGAAAACCAAAGAAAAAGTCGACGTATTCAGCTACGAGCTGCTGGCTTACCGACATCTGATTAACTCGAGTGCCATGCCTTTCAGCCAAAGCCCGGATGAGCAGTTACCGGACTACTTTATCTCTGCCGATGAAGTCACGCCGCATGAGCATGTCGATATACAAGCAGCGGCACAGCTATGGGTTGACTCGTCAATTTCCAAAACCGCTAACGTACCGACTGAATTCCCTTACCCTGAATTCAAAGATATTTATATGTATGCCTATGATAAAGGCTTGAAAGGTTGCACCACATTCAGGTTTAATCCGGCGGCATTTCAGGGCGTATTGGTCAAAGAAAAAGACCTGGAAAACACCCTCTACGAGTTTACTTTGGAGGATGGCAGCAAGGTTAGCGTGAAAGGTAACGAAGAAGTAGAGTACGATGGTGAAACTCATTCTGCCGCCAATTTGTTCGACGCATTGAAAGAAGGTACCTACGGTAAGTACTAACGAGCGTTTTACTCGTACATAATGCCCTAAAAGTCAAAGCATATCGGGAAGTAGTGACAAGTCGGAAATGCATGAACCGGGGCGGTACGCGTAGATAATACGCAAATTACAGGCACAAAAGATTAAACAGGTCTACTACTATGGCAGTTAAAATAGAAAAGAAAATCGTTGACTATGCAGTAAAAACCAGTCAACCGGATACCTCTCGGACAGATTCAGAAAAGCTGAAAAATGCGCCAATTGAAATGAATGAGAATATTGAGCGTCCTGAATTCTTGTTAGGCACAACATATAAAATAAAGCCTCCAATATCGGAACATGCTCTGTATATCACGATTAATGATATTGTTCTCAATGAAAAAACTGATCACGAGATCAGGCGGCCCTATGAAGTGTTTATCAATTCCAAATCCATGGAGCACTTTCAATGGGTTATCGCATTGACTCGCGTGCTGTCAGCCGTTTTCCGCAAGGGTGGTGATGTAACCTTTCTGGTTGAGGAACTGCGCTCCGTTTATGACCCAAATGGCGGCTACTATAAAAAAGGCGGCGTTTTTATGCCTTCCCTGGTTGCCGAAATTGGTGCAGTGATTGAAAAACACATGAAGGCGATCGGGCTTATTGAAAGCGAGGAAATGAGTGACCTGACCAAGCGCATTCTGGCTGAAAAACGCGCTTCCTTTGAAGCCAAAAACAGCAGCAGCGCGAATGATGGGGATAGCTACCCTGCCAATGCAACGCTCTGTCAAAAATGCTCAACCAAATCCATCATTATGATGGATGGCTGTGAAACCTGCCTGAACTGCGGCAGTAGCAAATGCAACTGACGAAGGGTATTTTCGAGAAGGGGTGTATTATATACATAACGGCATAACCAGTTTTATCAAATAATCTAGTCATGTATTGGCACCTTTGACACAAACCCAGGGGGCGATATGGCAACAGGTGATCCTATAATTGAGGCATTCTCAGTGCCAGAAATGATCATCTATTTATAATTGCGCATAACGCCTCGCTGGAATGGACGGATTACAATACGACCAGGCATTTCTTAAACATGCCGTATAACCAAAATATCTAGTTTAAAACTTGAAACTTAAACCAGCACTAATTAGTCGCCCCTGAAAAACACCCAACCTTATGAATTTTATTAAAAATTTCCCATTTCAGGGAGATAAATTCGACCAAAAATAGTATACTGACTCCTTCA